>DBVY01000031.1 GCA_002308575.1 Christensenella sp. UBA1252 | reverse complement strand
AAAAATCCAAAATTAAGAACGCTTGCGTTTGTTTGATCTATTCTGAACTACGATTAGATTTCTATTACTTTGTGAGGGGGGATTGATGTGCTTCGCGCCATCGTCCTTTTTTTTGTGAGCGCGTATAAAGGCGCATCTGCTTTGTTCCAACTCAAAAATGCCGCAGTTACGTACGAGGAGTGCGCGCCTGTGGCGTTTTTTTCGTTGCGCCTCGTATCTGCAACCCTTCTCCGCGCTCACAATAGAAGAACGCTTTTTGAGCATCCTCGCGTTCGCACTCTTTCCCACGCGCACAAATAAGAATGGGAGTGCGCGCCGGTGGCTTTTTTATCGTTGCGCCCCGCATTTGCATCAAACTCCAAAGCCTCAAAAAAAATAGTTTTATCATTTTCTTTTCGCGTAAGCGAATGTAGCCATAACGTTTGACGCAGTCAAACAATCCATAAAGCGATAGCGAGAAATCATGGCGAAGCCAATTCACGGAGCGAAGCGAGAATTCATAAAAAACGGATCGAATCCGAAAAGAAAAAATCCCTTGTTTTATTCGGATAATTGCGGAGAAAAGGGAAGGTTGAAAAAGAGGGCTGCGCAAGGGGTTGCGTAGCCTTCTTTTAAAGATCGTCGGCGTCCTGTTCGGGTTCGTCGGAACCGTTCGAAGGGGCGCCGGTATAGGCGCCTTGGGTATCGAATTTGCTCTTGATCCGTTCGATCGCGCGCTTGGCTTTTTCGAACGTTTTTCCGAGAAAGCCCACGTCAGCCGATCCTTTCGTGCGCGCGCTCTTCGGGGAATTCCGCGTCCACTCTGCCTTTCTTGCGGAAGATAAAGTAGATCAGCCAGGCGCCCGCGATGCCGACGAGGACGTAGACGATCCTTGCCGCGATGGTACTTCCGAACGTGATCCAGCCCACGATATTAAAGCCGCAAATTCCGATCACAAGCCAGTTGATCGCGCCGATAATGGTGATGATTAAAGCAATTAAAGTGATCATTTTTTTCTCCTTTGAGCCGAAGCTCCGAGGATAGAATGCGCAAAGAGAAAGTTTTTATGCGGGAAAAATAAAAACGCCGCAGGAGAACGTGCGGCGCAAAAGAAATCGAGCGGGCGTTTACGCGGTTTGAAGCGATCTTAATTCGTAGTACGGATAGGTGGAACCGTTCGTCGCGCGAGAAGCGGAGAGCGTTTCGAATTCGTTCCCGAGGGCGCGGCGAATGCAGTCGTACTTCTTATAGATCGCCGTGCTCGGCGCGAGAAAATCGGGTACGAACGTGAGCGTCAAAACGAGGGAGAGCGTTTCCGCCGCGTCTTCCATAACGGTCTTTCTCGAATAGGCGGAGAGGAAGCAGCTGTTCTCCGCACCGTAATCGCCGTTTACGCCGTAGACGCGTTCGGTGGAGCCGTAAGAAGATTTATAACCGAGTCCGAAATTGTAAGATTTGAGCTCGGATTCGAACGCGGAACGCGCCGAAGCGGAGAAATTATAATGGAAAACGTGCGTAAATTCGTGCAGCATGATGTTGAAATATCCGCTGTACAAAACGCCGCGGATCTCGGTGTTGAAGGTTGCGAACCAAACGCGGTTCGCGTCGCTCGTCAAACCGAGGATCGTGCTGCCCGTGCCCGACGTAATGGATTTCGCGAGATAGATCGTTACCATTTTGCCGCTGACGAAGGAGATCTCCCGCCAGCAGTTTTTGGGCATTTGCGACATCGTGTAGGCGAGATAATTGGTTTGGCGCATGAGCTCGACCGTGTCGGTCTGAACGTCCATATTGTAGCGCTTGCTGGTTTTCAGGTTCTTGTAAGGATTGTAGAGCGCGTTGCCGTAATACAAGCCGATCCCGTAAAAACGAGATAGTTTATCCGTAAAATCGGGGAGCGATTCCTGCGGTTTCACCTTTCGGGAAACGACGCTTCCGTGCGTGATCATACCGGGTCCGCCCGTGAGTTCGTAGTATCCGATCGACCCGCGCGTGACGCCATCCGGACCGTTTCTGCCGTCCGTTCCCTTCGTCGCCGTTACGTCTTTGCCCGCAAGCGCTTCGATCGAACCGGCTTTTCCGCCTTTGCCGCCTGCGCCCGCGTTGCCGGGGGTCACCGTTATGTTCTGCCAGCAGTCGGAAAAAGAAATTCGATATCCGTAAATCGCATAGCCGCTGTCGCCGCCCGCGCCGCCGGTTCCGCCTGCGCCCGAAACGTAGATCAAATCGTTTTCGTCAAACTCCGCGTCCGCGCCGTCGCCGCCGTCCAAGCCGTCCGTTCCGTCGCCCGCGATCGCCGTCAGCGTGCCGATTCCCGAGAAGGTTAGGTTAAAGCCCGAGATCGCCGTGCCGCCCGCGCTGCCGTTTTGTCCGCCGACGCCCGAGCGCTTTACGGCGATTTGCGACGCGTACGAATAGCCGTTGCGCCAAACGCCGTCGATGACCGCGCCCGTGTTATCCAAATAATAGGGGGAATCCGCTTCGACGTAATTCATGCCTTCGAGCACGATCTCGGTGTTGCCTGCGGTTCCGAAATCCAAAACGGTGCCGCCGAGCCCGAACGTCGCTTTCGTTCCGAAATTCACAAGAGTAACGGTGCGCTCCGAAGCGTTGCGGAAATAGAAATAAACGTCCTCGTATAAGGTGTCCGCCGTTCCTTGATAGCGCCCTTCGATCACGAGATCCTTGACTTCTCTCGGAACGACGACGGTGATTCCGCCCGCTTTTTTAACTTCGGGAAGAATCATCCAAACGCATTCGTTTTCGTCAACGGTGGCGAGAGAAACGTTTTGCCAAGAGGTGTATGCGCGGCGGGAATATCTGCCGCTGACCGCAAAGGAGATTTCGTTGGAGCGGGTGCCGTCCAAGGCTTCCGCCACGATCCGGACCGTGCCTCTGCCCGCGCCGTCTTTTACGGTCGCGAGGTCGCCGCTGATCGTAACGAGGTCGGCGCCTTCGGTTACGATATAGGAAACGCCGCCCTGATAAGAGGCGGGAAGAACTTTGGCGGAAAGAGAGATCACGGCGCCGCTCTTTGCGAATTCCGCGTCGCTCGAAAAGGTCAAAGAAACGCTGTCCACGCCCGATTTTTCAACGAGGTAGGTCAGCGTGGAATAGGCGTCCTCTCCGGCTTCCAAATAGAAGACGATCTCGGCGCCGTCTTCGGCGTCCGGATAGACCGTAAACTCGGTGCCTTGCCGCCATTCGACGCTTTCCGCGCCCTGCACGAGGGAGATCTTAACGCTTTCGGGATTTGCGTCCGCGGGGAAAACGGTGAAAGAGAAGTTGCGCGTTTCGCCGGGGCGAACGCCCGTCCTTCCGCCTTGCGCGGAGATCGAGGTGACGTCGGGATAATCGACGAGGATCGTTTCTTCCGCCGTAACGCCGCCGCAGACCGCGCGAAGCGTGATTTCGGACTTCATCGGCGCGTTTTCCGAAACGGAAAGAATGCCGCGCGCTTGGTCGTAGGTCGCGTTGTCCGCGCCTTTTACGATCGAAACGGAAACGGGGAAACTCGCGTTTTCGGGATCGACGACGACCGAAAGGGGGAGCGTCTTTCCGGGCAGGCAGGTCTTTCCGTCCACGGAAATCACGAGGGTTTCCGGTTGCACGGTCGTCACGCGAACGGTCTTTTGCGCGCTCCGAACGCCGCCCGTGATGGCGCAAACGACGATCTCGTCGCCGTAATCCGCAGAGGGATCGATCGTCAACACGTTATCGAGGATCGTTCCTTTCCCGGAAACGACTTCGTATCTCGCGGACGGTACGGTGACGCCTTCCGCGCAAACAGCGGAGAACGAGAGCAGGATTTGTTCGCCCGCCGTCGCCGTTTCGGGAAGAAACAAATCGACGCGCTCGATGGGGGATGCCGCGACGCGGAACGTCCGCTCTGTCGAGAGGGATTCGATCGACGCGCGCACCGTGAATTCGCTGCCTTCCTCGGCGGTTTCGGCGATCTTGACCTTGCCGTTCTCGACCGAGGCGATCGTTTCGCCTTTTACGATCGAAAGGACGTAATCCTTTTCGGAATATACTTTGATCTTGCGCTCCGCGCCCGAAAATTCGAGAGAAGGTTCGAGAACGGCGCCCGGCGTCGGATCGGCGCTTAACGAAAGAGAAACGGAAACCGTTTCTTCGCAAGCGAAAAATACCGCCGTCAAACAAAACGCGATCAAAAGGATCAAACATAGGGAAACCGAAAATCTTCTTCCGCTTTTCATATAATTCGATTATACAACACTTTTTAAATAAATACAGTTAAAATTAAAAAAAAGTAATTTTCAGCCTCGAAAACCAACGGTTTTCGCGCGTTTTCATCGGTTTTTCGGGCAAAGATCCCCAAGTGACGCCGCCGCGCTTGCAACGATTTTTGTGATATGTTACAATGAATAAGCGGCTTGCGAGCCGAAAAAAGGAGAAAAAATGAACGATATCAGCGTTTACGCCTATTGCGGGTTCGATCTGCCGGCGGAAGATCGGTTCGAAAAGATCAAGGAAGCGGGTTTTCAAAAGACGGCGGTCTGGTGCCACACGGATTTCAACACGAACAGCGGCATTTCCGAGTACGAGCAATTCAAGTTTCTGCGCGAGCAGGGGTTGAAAGTTTCTTACGCGCATTGCCCGATCAAGTACGCGCCCTATCTCGCGAACAAATATTACGGCGCGAAAGAGGCGGTTAAAACGCATAAAATTTACGTCAAAGGCGCGAAAGAACAGGGCGTGGAAATCGTCGTGGCGCACCTGCCCGAAGTGACGCCCGCCGTCATCGATAACGTCGGAGAAATCGTGGAATTTGCGGCGGCGCAGGGCGTAAAACTCGCGTTTGAAAACCTCGTCGGCGACAAGCCGTTCGACGAATTGTTCCGCGCCGTCAAGGACGCGTATTTCTGTTACGACACCTGCCACGCCTTAATGTTCGGCGACGATAACGGACAAATGGCGGAGCGCTATATGGACAGATTGATCGCGACGCATTTATCGGACGGAGATGGCAAAAAAGACTGTCATTTTATGCTCGGAAAGGGGATCTATAACTTTTCTTCGCTCGCCGAAAAGCTCAAAAAAGGCGGCTTTGAAGGCGATTTTACGCTCGAAGCCTTCCAAACAGCGGAATATACGGATATTTCCGCATTTTTATCTGACGGGAAGGCGCGTTTGGAGCAAATTTTCGGTTAAGAAAGGGCTTTTTGAGCAACTTTTCTCAAAATGCCCTAAAAATCTTGCGTTTTACTATTGAAAAAGGTGGTTTGTTGTGATATAATTACGATAACCCTTTTTTTTCTATGGAGGAAGTTATGTCGGAAAACCTTGATTACCCTTCTTATTTGTTTCATGACGGCACGAATTACGAAAGCTACAAGATCTTTTGCCCCACCCCCACTTCGGTCGGGAAAGAGCGTGGTTTTATGTTCCGCGTATGGGCGCCTTTCGCGAAAAGTGTGTCGGTCGTCGGCGACTTTAACGGCTGGGATCCGAACGCGAACGTAATGAATCGCTGCACGGGCGATTTCTTCGAAGCGTTTTTGACGACGCCGAAAGTGTACGACAGATATAAATATGCCGTTACGCAGGCGGACGGGCGCGTCGTTTACAAAGCGGACCCGTTTGCGCTCCACACCGAAACGCCTCCGGGCAACGCGTCGAAGATTTATAAATTCCGCCACAAGTGGAAGGACGCCGAGTATATGGCGCGCCGCGAAAATTTTTCGCCTTATAACGCGCCGATCAATATTTACGAGGTCCACCTCGGGTCTTGGCGCCGCCACGAGGACGGAAACGTCTATTCTTATAAGGATCTGGCGAAATCGCTCGTTCCGTACGTCAAGCAAATGGGCTACACGCACGTCGAGTTCCTGCCCATCACGGAGCACCCGTTCGACGGCAGTTGGGGTTATCAGGCGACCGGTATGTTCGCGCCGACTTCCCGTTTCGGAACGCCGGACGATTTTATGGAGCTGATCGACGCCTTCCACCGTGTGAATATCGGCGTTATCATCGATTGGGTTCCCGCGCATTTCCCGAAGGACGAATTCGGTCTTTACAAGTTCGACGGAACCTATCAATACGAGTACGCGAGCGATAAGAAGCGCGAGCATAAGGAATGGGGCACCGTCGTTTACGATTACGGCAAGCCGCAAGTCCGCAGCTTCCTGATCTCTTCGGCGATGTTCTGGTTCGACGTCTATCACGTCGACGGAATCCGTATGGACGCCGTTGCGAGTATGCTTTATCTCGATTACGCGCGTCAGGGCGAAGATTGGGAAAGAAACTGCTTCGGCGGCAATTACAACCTCGAAGCGATCGATTTTATCAAGCAACTTAACAACGCCGTTTTGACCAAGCACAAAGGCGCGTTGATGATCGCCGAAGAATCCACGGCGTTCCCGAAGGTGACGAAGCCGCCGTATATGGACGGATTGGGCTTCAACTTCAAATGGAACATGGGTTGGATGAACGACACGCTTCGCTACGTTTCCACGAACCCCTTCTTCCGCAAGGAAGTACACGGTTGCATGACGTTCTCGATGATGTACGCGTTCAGCGAAAACTTCATTCTTCCGCTTTCTCACGACGAAGTCGTGCACGGAAAAGGCTCGTTGATCAACAAGATGGCGGGCGACTACGAAGAGAAGTTCAAGAGTTTGAAGACCTATTACGGCTATATGATGGCGCACCCCGGCAAAAAGCTTTTGTTTATGGGCGGCGAGTTTGCGCAATTCGCCGAATGGAAATATTATCAAGGGTTGGATTGGATGCTCCTCGATTATCCGGCGCATAGAAATATGTTGAATTACGTGTGCGCGCTGAACGATTTCTATAAGAAAGAAAAGCCGTTCTACGATTGCGACACTTCGTACGACGGATTCCGCTGGGCGGTCGTGGACGACAATTTGCAAAACGTCTTCGCGTTTAACCGTATCGCGCAGGACGGAGAAACCATTCTCTGTATCTTCAATATGTCGCCCGTGACGCGCTATAACTATAAGATCGGCGTCCGCGAAAAGGGCAGATATAAGGCGGTGTTCGACAGCGAGAACAAGAAGTTCGGCGGCCCGAACGATACGTACAGCGTAACCGCGCAGGTCGGCGAGTGCCACGGCGAAAAATTCTACATCGAAATGCACATTCCGGGCTACAGCGCCGTTTTCTTCAAAAAGAATTCGTCTAAAAAGAAGGAGGACGTTGAATGAATTCGAGGAACAAAAAAGAGTGCGTCGCGATGCTCCTTGCGGGCGGACAGGGAACGCGCCTCGGCGTTTTAACGCACGACGTTGCGAAACCCGCGGTTCCGTTCGGCGGCAAGTACAGGATCATCGACTTCCCGCTTTCCAATTGCATCAATTCGGATATCGACACGATCGGCGTTTTAACGCAGTATCAGCCGTTTGAATTGAATCAATATATCGGAAACGGTCAGCCGTGGGACCTCGACAGGTTATCCGGCGGCGCGTACGTGCTTCCGCCGTACGTCAAGGGAAAAGAAGGCGAGTGGTATAAGGGAACGGCGAACGCGATCTATCAAAACATCAATTTTATCGATCGCTTCAATCCCGAATACGTCCTCGTTCTTTCCGGCGACCATATCTATAAGATGGATTACGATAAGATGCTCCGCGCGCATAAAGAAAAGAGCGCGGATTGCACGATCGCGGTCATCAACGTTTCGATCGAAGAGGCATCTCGTTTCGGCATTATGAACACGGACGAGAACGACCGTATTTACGAATTCGAAGAGAAGCCCAAGCAACCCAAAAGCACGAATGCGTCCATGGGAATTTACGTCTTTACTTGGAGCGTCCTGCGTCGCTATTTGATCGACGACGAGAACGATCCGAAGTCGCAAAACGATTTCGGAAAGAATATTATCCCACGGATGCTCGGCGACGGCTTGAAGCTTTACGCCTATCGTTTCAGCGGCTACTGGAAGGACGTCGGAACGATCTCCAGCCTTTGGGAAGCCAATATGGACCTTTTGAACCCCGAGAGCGGCTTGAATTTGAACGACGCTTCTTGGAAGATCTACGCGCGTAACAGCGCCGAACCGCCTCACTTCGCCGCGGGTTCCGCGGAGATCGTTAAATCGATCGTATCCGAAGGCGCGATGGTGCTCGGCAGCGTGAAAAGAAGCATCGTTTCTCACGGCGCGTATATCGGGCTCGGCGCCTCGATCGAGGATTCCGTAATCCTCCCCGGTGCGACCGTCAAGGCGGGCGCCGTGGTTCGTCACGCGATCGTTGCGGAAGGCGCGGTCGTCGGCGAAGGCGCGAAGATCGGCGAAGCGCAAAAGGCGCCGATCAAGGGCGAATGGCAGATCGCGGTCGTCGGACCGGGCGCGAAGATCGCGCCGTCCGTCGTCGTCGCTCCGGCGGAAATGGTAAAGGAGGGCAAATAAATGAACGACGTAATGGGCGTTATTTTCGCAAGCGATAACGAAAGCAAACTCAACGAACTTACGATCCACAGAACGACCGCCTCCCTTCCTTTCTGCGGAAGGTACAGATTGATCGACTTTACGCTCAGTAACTTCGTAAACAGCGGCATCACGCAGATCGGGATCGTAACGCGCAGTAACTATTCCTCTTTGATGGATCACATCCGAATGGGCCGCGATTGGGATTTGAACCGTAAAAACGGCGGTCTTTCGATCTTTCCCCCGTTCGTTTTGAATTCGTCCCGCGAGATGTATAAGGGAAAGATCGAGGCGATCTATTCGATCCAAGGCTTTATCCGCCGTTCGCCCGAGCAGTACGTGCTCTTGTCGAACAGCAATATTGCGATGAACCTTGATTTCGACAAGGTCTATAAAAGCCATTTCGACTCCAAAGCGGACGTTACGATGCTCGTGCACCGCGCGAAGACGACGACCAGTCGCCGCCTCGTCGTGGAAGAGGATGCGGGCGTCGTAAAAGACTTGTATTTCTCGCAATCCCCGTCCGAAGAAAAGACGCTCGGGTTGAACGTCTATCTGATCAAAAAAGACTTGTTGCTCTCTTTGGTCGAACACGAGTATGCGCGCGGTCACGTCGATTTCGAGAAAGATATTTTGATGAAGCAGCTCGACGCTTTGAAAATCAACGCGTATATGGTCGAGAACCACGCCGCGATCGTGGACGACGTTCGCACGTACTATAACGAAAGCATGAAGGTGCTCGACCCCAAGATCCGCGAAGAACTGTTTTACGGGGAAAGCGTTATCTACACGAAGGTCAAGGACAGCGTTCCGACGATCTATAAAGAGCACGCCGCCGTCAAAAACAGCTTGATCGCCGACGGTTGCGAGATCGACGGTCTTGTCGAAAACAGCATTTTGTTCCGTGGCGTCAAAGTGGCGCGCGGCGCGGAAGTCAGAAACTCCATCGTTATGGAGGACGGTAAAATTATGGAAAACAGCTCCGTTTGTTATGCGATCACGGATAAAAACGTAACGATCAGTTCGGGCAGAACGATCAGCGGTTACGAAAGTTATCCCGTCGTCATCGTCAAAGACAAAACGGTCTGAAAAAGGAGATCACTATGAATAAAATGAAAAAGAGAAACGCAAAAGCGAAAGGAAAGCCCCGTCAGCCCAGAAAGAGAACGGGCGTGTTGTTCGTGGCGTCCGAAGCCGCTCCGTATATCAGGACGGGCGGGCTCGGCGACGTAGCGGGCGCGCTCCCGCAGGCGCTCGTAAAGGAAGGACTCGACGTACGCGTCGTGCTCCCTCTTTATTCCGATATCCCCGATAAG
This sequence comes from Christensenella sp. UBA1252, assembly GCA_002308575.1. Lineage (GTDB taxonomy): Bacteria > Bacillota > Clostridia > Christensenellales > CAG-1252 > CAG-1252. The sequence goes on along the minus strand of DBVY01000031.1, from coordinate 5,830 downwards.
CTCCGTCAGTCGTTGAGCTTCGTAACGTACACGTACGTTCCCCTTGCTTGGCGTAATCAATACTGCGGCGTTTACGAGGGCGAGGCGAACGGTGTCAAATACTATTTCATCGATAACGAATACTATTTCAAACGCGGCGGCTTGTACGGCCATTACGACGACGGAGAGCGTTTCGCGTTCTTTTCCAAAGCCGTGCTCGAAATGTTGATGTTGATCGATTTCCGTCCCGCCATCATCCATTGTAACGATTGGCAGACGGCGCTCGTTCCCGTTTTCCTCGATTGTTTCTATCGCGGAAACTCCATTTACGAGGGGATCAAGACGATTTACAGCATTCACAACATCGAATTCCAAGGTCAGTACGACAGCCATATGGCGAGCGACGTGCTCGGCATCCCCGAATCGCGCCGTCAACTTTTGGAGTACGCGGGTTGCTGCAACTATATGAAGGGCGGTATCGAGAGTTCGGACCGCGTAACGACCGTCAGCCCGACCTACGCCGGCGAAATTATGGACAGCTATTACGCCTACGGTTTGGAGGATATCCTTCGCAACCGCGCGTATAAGATCAGCGGTATCATCAACGGTATCGACGTTGCCGATTACGACCCGAAGACGGATAAAGATCTGTTTGCGCCGTACTCCGTGGCGGACACGAGCGGCAAAGAGGTCAACAAGGAAGCTTTCCTGCGCATGATCTCGTTGCAGTACGTGCCGACTCGTCCGTTGATCGCGATGATCACGAGGTTGACCTCGCAAAAGGGCTTGGATCTCGTGCTTTGCAAGGCGGAAGAACTTTTGGCGGCGGACGTGCAACTCGTGATCCTCGGAATGGGCGATTGGAAGTACGAAACCCGCCTCAAAGATCTCGAACATCGCTACGGCAATAAGCTTCGCGTGATCATCAACTTCAACCGCGCGCTCGCAAGCAAACTGTATGCGGCGGCGGATATCTTCCTGATGCCCTCCAAGTTCGAGCCGTGCGGCCTTTCGCAAATGATCGCGATGCGTTACGGCGCCGTTCCCGTCGTTCGCGAAACGGGTGGTTTGAAGGATACGGTCGAGCCGTTTAACCCCGAAACCAAACAGGGCGTCGGTTATACGTTCAAGACCTTTAACGCGGACGATATGCTCGGCGCGATCTGGCGTGCGGTGGACGCGTATTACAACAACAAGGAAGATTGGAAGATCGTTACGAAGAACGGAATGACCCGCGATTTCAGCTGGGCGAATTCGGCAAAACGTTACGTAGAGCTTTATAAGTCGCTTATCAAATAAACAACAGGAGAAAATGCTTGCATGAAAAATTACACCGAAAAAGAACTACAACAATTGATCGAGGCGCAGGTCGAGAAACAACAGGGTATCTCGGCGAAGGACGCGACCAACGCGCAAATGTACGAAGCGGTCTGTATGGTCGTCAGAAACATTTTGACGCGTCAAAGAGTGGAATTCAAGAATAAGATCCACAACGGAAAATATAAACAAGTCTATTATATGTCGATGGAGTTTTTGCCGGGAAGATCCCTCAAAAACCATCTTTTCAACATCAAACTCACCGATAAGATGCGCGGCGCCTTGAAAAACCTCGGATACGATCTCGACGTGATCGAAGAGATCGAGCCGGACGCAGGCCTCGGAAACGGCGGCCTCGGACGCTTGGCTTCGGCGTATATGGACGCGTTGACCAGCGAAAGCTATCCGGCTTGCGGCTTCTCGATCAAGTACGATTACGGCATTTTCCAACAAAAGGTCGTGGACGGCTGGCAGGTCGAAATGCCGGACAGATGGCTAGAAAAGGGCGACGTGTGGCTTGCGCCCCGTCCGGAAGAAACCTTCGAAGTCCATTTCGGCGGTAAGGTGGAAGAAACTTGGACGGAAAACGGAACGTTGAAAGTCGAGCTCAAAAATTACACGCCGATCCTCGCGCTTGCATACGATATGCACATTTCCGGTTACGACACGGACGCGGTCAACCGCATTCGCCTTTGGAGCGCGAAATCCCCGATGGATTTCGATATGCACCTCTTTAACCAAGGCGAGTATTTGAAAGCGTCGGAGAACAAGGCGCTTGCCGAATCCATCTCCAAGGTTCTGTACCCGGCGGATAACAACGTCGAAGGAAAAATGCTTCGTTTGAAACAGCAATATTTCTTCGTTTCGGCGTCCATTCAATCCATCATCAAGAACCACCTGCGCCACAATCCGAATCTCGATAACTTCGCAGACCTCGTTGCGATCCATATCAACGACACCCACCCGACGCTCTGTATCCCCGAGCTTATGCGTATCTTGGTGGACGAGTACGGTTACGGCTGGGAGAAGGCGTGGGATATCGTCCGCAACACCGTTTCTTACACGAACCATACGGTTATGGCGGAAGCGTTGGAAAAATGGCCGCAAAACCTCGTCGAGCAACAGTTGCCGCGTATCTATCAATTGATCACGGAAATGAACAGGCGTTACTGCATCGAGCTTTGGGAAGCCTTCCCGAACGATTGGGATAAGGTCAGCAAAGCGGCGATCATGGCGTACGGCGAGATCCGTATGGCGAACCTCTGCCTGTATGCGTCGCACACGATCAACGGCGTTTCGGCACTCCACAGCGACATCTTAAAGAAGGACGTGTTCAACGATATCTATAAGTTGACGCCCGCTCGCTTTACAAACGTTACGAACGGCATCACGCACCGTCGTTGGCTCGCCGAAGCGAACCCGCTCCTTTCGGATATGATCAAAGGCTTGATCGGCGACAAGTTCATTAAGGACGCGGATCTTTCGGGTCTTATGAAGTATAAGGACGACGTGACCGTTTTGAATAAGCTCGCGGAGATCAAAAAGCACAACAAAGAGATCCTTGCGAAGTATATCTACGATAACAACGGCGTGAAGGTCAGCACGGACAGCATCTTCGACGTTCAGGTCAAGAGGCTGCACGAGTATAAGCGTCAGCTTTTGAACGCGTTGCACATCCTCGACCTCTATATCGAGCTCAAAGAAAATCCCGATCTGGATATCAAACCGCGCACCTTTATTTTCAGCGCGAAAGCGGCGTCCAGTTATTACGTCGCGAAGCTCATCATTCGTTTGATCTACACGATGGGCAACGTGATCAACAACGATCCGGACGTCAAAGATAAGATCAAGGTCGTGTTCCTCGAAAACTATCGCGTTTCGCTTGCCGAGATCATTATGCCGGCGTCCGAAGTCAGCGAGCAGATCTCCGTTGCGGGTAAGGAAGCGTCCGGAACGGGCAACATGAAGTTTATGATCAACGGCGCGGTCACCCTCGGAACGATGGACGGCGCGAACGTCGAGATTTACGAGCACGTCGGACCGGAAAATATCTTTATCTTCGGACTTTCGAGCGACGAAGTGCATTCCTTGTATCAGGCGGGCTACGAGCCGACGGCGTACTATCGCAGCAATTTCCGTATCAGAAGGGTCATCGACCTTTTGAGAACGGGCATCGGCGGCGTCAGCTTCAAAGAGCTTGCCGACCTTTTGACGATCGGTCGCGGCGGTATGGCGGATCCGTATATGTGCCTTGCCGATTTCGACAGCTATTCCGAAGCGCAAAAGAAACTCGAAGCCACCTACGGCGAGCCGCTCGTTTGGAACAAGATGAGCCTCGTGAACATCGCGCAATCCGGCTTCTTTGCGGCGGACAGAGCGGTCAAAGAGTACGGCGACAGGATCTGGCATTTAAGACCGGTCAAATAAGAGTTTAGGCTGATTTACAAAAAAACAAATTTGGGTAACAAGTATTGCCGCCGCCTTTTTTCACGGGCGGCGGCGCATATGAAGAGTCATGTTTAAGTATAATTCTCGTGTGCATAAGACTCCCTTCGGTGCGGTAAAGGAAGGGGAGAAAATCAAAATCGTTTTTCCCGTCATGCGTACGATTTGGGTGGATAGCGTTCGGTTGTTCGTCCAAAAGGACGAAATCATTCGGACGATCCCTCTGAATTTTTGCGGCGACGACGGCAATTTGACGTACTTTAATTGCGAATTTACCGTTGACGAGTGGGGCATTTACCATTATTGGTTCGAAGTCCGAGAAGTGGGCGGCGGCATCATTCGCGTCGGCACCGGCGAAGAGGGCGACGCGATGCCGGGCGACAATCTTCCCGATTGGCAAATGACCGTCTATTCTCGCGATTATCACGTTCCGAAAACCATTCAGGGCGGCGTGATCTACCATATCTTCGCGGATCGTTTCGCGAAGGTCGGCGAGGATAAACAGCCGCGCTTCGGCTATTTGAAGAAGTGGGGCGAAAAGGTCACGGTCATCGAACCGGACGGCACCTACCGCGCGAACGACTTTTACGGCGGTAATTTCCAAGGCATCATTTCCAAGCTCGATTATATCGAAAGCCTCGGCGTAACGGAGATCTATCTCTCGCCGATCTTCGAGGCGGCTTCCAACCACCGTTACGACACGGGCGATTATTTGAAGATCGACCCCCTGCTCGGAACGGAAGAAGATTTTAAGCAGTTGATCGAGGAAGCGGGAAAACGCGGGATCGGCATCATTTTGGACGGCGTTTTCAACCATTCCGGCGCGGACAGTATCTATTTCAATCAGCTCGGGCATTACGACAGCGTAGGCGCCTATCAAAGCGAGGATTCCCCGTATCACGATTGGTATTATTTTTCCAAGTTCCCCGACGAATATCACAGTTGGTGGGGCTGCAAGGTCGTGCCGACGTTGAATAAGAGCTCGAAAGGGTATCGCGAATTGGTGTTCGGGAAAGGCGGCGTGATCGATAAATGGACGAATTTCGGCTTGCACGGCTGGCGACTGGACGTTGTGGACGAGCTCCCGTCCGATTTCGTGGATCTGCTACGCGAAGCGATCAAGAAAGCGAACGAGGACGTCGTCGTGATCGGCGAAGTTTGGGAAGACGCAAGTATCAAATTCAGTTACGGAACGCTGCGCCCCTACTTTACGAAGGGCGAATTGGACGGCGTTATGAATTATCCGTTCAAAGAAGCGATCCTGACCTTCTGCGCCTACGGCGGCGCGCGCGCGTTCGGCAAAAAGATCATGAAGATCTGCGAGAATTATCCCGCAGACGCTTTGAACAGCTGTATGACGCTCGTCGGTTCGCACGACACCGTTCGCGTTATAAACGCCCTTTCGGGCGTGGACGTCCGCTATACGACCAAGGAACAGCGCAGAGAGATGACGCTCGAAGGAGAGGCGCTGGCGGTCGCGAAAAAGCGCGTCAAGATCGCTTCGTTGTTGCAATTCATTCTGCCCGGCGTTCCCAGTGTCTATTATGGCGACGAGATCGGTCTGCAAGGCTACGAAGACCCGATGAACCGCGCGACTTTCCCTTGGGGAAAAGAGGACAAGGACCTGCTTGAGCACTATCGTTTCCTCGGCGCCTTCCGCAAAAAGTATCGAGAGATCCTTCTCGGCGGAACGAACACTTGGGAGCAGGGCGAGTTTTTGATCGTCCAACGCTTTAAGGACGGAAAGTCCGTCTGCGCCGTCGTAAACCCGACGTTTGAGGACAGAACCGCGCGCTACGGCAAGACGAAGAGCGTGAGAGATGTCCAAACCGGAAAGGTTTATAAAACCGGCGACAACGTCGACATTCCCGCGCTTGGATTTTTGGTCGTCGAAACCATTTAAAGCGGGTTCCGCAAAACCATAGCCAAAGCGCAAAGAAAGAATCACGGCGCGAAACGAATAAACACCGCGCGAAACGCGCCGTTGCGGCGAAGCTCCGCCGCAACCATATGCACCCGTAGCTCAGCTGGATAGAGCACCGGCCTCCGACGCCGGGTGTCGATAGTTCGAATCTATTCGGGTGCGCCA
>DBVY01000036.1:55839-86992 GCA_002308575.1 Christensenella sp. UBA1252 | reverse complement strand
TCGAACTCCGGACACCTTGATTAAAAGTCAAGTGCTCTACCGGCTGAGCTAATGGGTCATATACCGTAACGAAGAAAATATTATCATTATTTTGCCCTGTTGTCAAACAAAAATCGGTTATAATTTGCAACATTGATAAAAAATGCTTAAATTCATAAAATCGTTTGCATTATAGGCAAAATCGTACTATAATAACAGCGTCGTTGGAGTATGGTGTAGTGGTAGCACATAGGCCTCTGACTCCTATGGTGTAGGTTCGATTCCTACTACTCCTGCCAAAGAATCTCGGATCCTTTCCGAGATTTTTTTATCGTTTCGAATAAAAAAAATTTACGTCCTTCGATGAATGCGTTCCCTTTCGATTAAATCTTTTCAATAAACTTGAAAAGAGAAATGTATTGTGCTATAATTTTTCCATATGAAAAAGTTTTATAAAGTTGCGGTATTTCTGTTGATTTTGATTTTTGCCTTCTCGGCGCTTTCGGGTTGTAAAGCGACTTTGAAAGCGGGGAAAGCGTATCATTTGTATACCTATGACGTGGGATCCGATCGTTTCGTAAAGCTCGGTTCCGCCATCACGTTCGGCAAAGATTTCAAAACCTACGACTATACCTTTATGGACGGATCGCTTACGATCCACGGAAACGTGACGCATACTTCGAAACCCGATACCTATCTCTTTACTTGCAGCGAGGACGTCAACACCGTCGTTAAAGAAAAGTATCGCGAATACTTGCTTTCCGCGAACGCGGACGAAGGAATGATGGAGATCTTCAACGCGCTGTCCGATTCTTTTACCGCCAATATGCAACTCGTGCAATATAACGGCTATTTGTTCAGCCTTCGCGCGGTGGAACTCGCGCACACGGTAACGGACGCGAATCCGAGTTCTTTCGAAGGCGAATTTATGATGACGGCAAACGGAGAAAAACTGCGTTTCCGCGGCAATACGGCGTACTCGGCGGACACGGACGGAAACTTCACGGTTTACGCCGGGTATTACGAGGCTTCGAACGGGATTTTGACGTTTACGACCGTCGATGAAAAAGGCAAGGATAAGTACGTGGACGGCGTTTTGTATCGCAAGCGTTATCTGATGGCGACGATCTCTTTCCCGGAAATGTTCGAGATCATCGGAACGGACTTTGAAGAGCAGCTCGAAGAAGCGCAATTCGTTAAAAACATAAATTCGGAAATATCCGAATATTCCGGAAAAACAATCGCGGTTCTCGCGGACGAGTTTTTCGCCTACGATATGAAATAACAAAAGACATAGTTCGGGCTTTTTCCCCTGTGCATTCGCGCCGAGGATGCGAAACGAAAAAAACGATTTGAAAAGAGGACGGCAAGGTGCGTTGTCGTCCTTTTTTCTTTTAAAGAAAACCCCTTTTTACTCCGCTGCTCATCCCTCAATTATTATTTTTCGAATAAATGAGGATTAAGAAAAATTAATACATATTGACTTTATGCCGGCGCGCGCTATAAAATTACTGCGTATAATTCTATGCGCGAGTATGCGCTCGCGTATAAAGAAGGCTACGAGGTCTTGGAGGCAATATGACAAAAAATCTTCACACGAAAATCTTAATCGTTCTGCTACTGTGTTTCGTGATCGCAATCGTGGCGTGTGCTTGTACGCCGCGTTCGACCACGGTCATTCCCATTGATCAAAATCAAGGGGAGAATTCAAAAGAGTTCGACGTTTCGGGAGGCGTAAAGACGGATACGACGGTGTCCGAGGTCTTTGCGTATATGAAAGAAATCCTCGCCGTGGACGACGAAGAAGACTATATTGCGTTTAAATTCGTTTCGGACGACGTTACCGTAGTGGAGAGCGGCAACAAGTTTGAAATGTACGCCACCGTACTTTGCAAGTATAATCGTAAGGACGACACCAAGACCGAACTGTCCATCGAATTCAATTCTTCCGCAAAGCGCACCCTCGTTTTGGGTTTCTATTATAAAGACGGCGTCTTTTACGTCCACGTGCCGAACGATAAGGGCGGCGTTATGGCGTATCTCGACGATTTCAGTTTGCGCGACGCGCTCGACGTTGTAAACCGCCTCGGCGACAAAGTCATCAGCGCGATCGACGGCGTTATGGACACGCAGATCGCCGGATTGAACACTTCCGTCGGCGCCCTCGTAAACAATATCACGTCTTCCGCGATCAAGAGCGCGACGAAGACCGTGAAGGACGAAAACGTTCAGCTCGTCGTCAAGACCGATTTCAATAAGATGATCAACTCGATCATGACGTTGATCGGAAACCCCGTCGTCAAGACCTTGCTTGCGGAATTCCAAGTGGACAGCATTTTGACCGCTGTTTTCGGTATCAACCTGACCGCAATCACCAACTATACGTTTGAAAACATTACTTGTGACTTTACGATCAACGCGACGAGCAATAAGTTCGTCGGAATGGACGTCGACCTCGGTTACGGCACCGAAACCTTTATGGTCGATTTCTTTATCGATAACGAGTACTACGGATCCGATCCGCAACAGGTGGACGCCATCGTCTTCCCCGAATTTACCGATTTCAGAAAGTTCGGTTTGACCAATTTCGAATTCGCGTTTAAGATCGATCTCGAAAACGCGAGCGAAAAGACGGTTACGATCGATAACCTCCTCGGCGGCGTTCTGACCGAGTTCTTCGCGCTTCCCACGCTCGGTTCGTTCGGCGAGCGCACGTTGACCCTCGGCGAAGGCACGATCGGTTTGTACGTCGACGTAAACGCGGAGATCAACTGGAACCACAACGAAAAGAACTACATAGAGATGTATCTGTACGAAGTCACGACGAACGGCAACGTGCTGCTCGGCACGATCTATTACGTCGGATCCAAAAACTCTTTGTACATCGACTTCTCGCATATCGACCTTCCGAAATTCGTGTACGAAGGCTTTAACGTCGCGGAGATTTTGAATTCCTTCGTGACGAAGACGCTTGCCTCGATCCTCGGAACGGCGAGCGAAGCGACCGCGGAAGGGGAGGAGATCCGTTCTTTGATCATCGATACCTTCGGCAAAGATGGGGATTCTTACGACGACGCGCTCGCGAACATCACGCAAACCGGAACCTACGCGTACGTTGCGTCGGCGGGCGAAGATCAAAGCTTCGCGAAACTGGACGTCTTTACCGTGATCGTCAAGATTTTGAACACGATGGAGCGCCGCCCGGGCGGTAGAAAGTCCATCGCGGTCACGATGGATCGCGACGTCATCCTTGCGGTCGTGGAAGACCTTGCAAGAGATGCGAAGAGCGATTTGGAAGACGCGATCGACGCCAGAGATAACGACACGGCGGCGGCGAACGTCGACAAGCAGATTACCGATAAGCAAAAGGAGATCGACGATAAGATCGCGGAGATCGCGGGTCTTGAAAGGCAACTCGCGGACGGCGAAGGTTCGCTCGGCATCGAAGAAACGATCAATCTGCGTAACCGCATCCAAACCGAAACGAATAAGCTCGAAAAGCTCCGTGGGGATAAAGAGATCCTGATCGCGGCAAAGGCGAAGATCCTCGAAGATTATGCGTCGGCGATCAAATCGGCGCAAGACAAGCTCGACCTTTTCGCGAGCATCGTAAACGGTGTCAACAAAACCCTTTCCAGCGTGGACATCGCGATTCGCTCCGTTCGTTTGGAACTCGGATTGCTCGATGGTTTCGGCATCTTTATCGCCGCGGATATCAAGCTTACGGAAGACACCTTTATCCACGCGGCGGTCGATCGCTTGTCCTTCGGTTATTCTCCCGAATTCATCATTCCGAAAGACGCGTTCGTCACCACCGGTTACGCCTCTTTGGAAGAATTCTCCAACGTTTCCGTTTCGGCGACCCTTTCTCTCTCGGGTGATACGGGCAGCTTGACGGAAGTAAACGTCGGCGACGCGCTCGGCAATTTGATCGCCGAACTCGTTTGCGTGCTCGGCGTCAAAGAGCCTCTCTCGGGCGGACTTGATATCCGTGTGGACGCGAACATCGGTTTCGATCCCGTCAAAATGTCGAACTTTATGGGCGGCGCGAACGTCGAATTGAATTTCTCGAACCTCGAACTCGCCGTCAAGATTTACAGGAAGCGCAACGCGACGACGTCCGCTCTTACGGACGACAACCTCGTGATCGCGATGTATTACGGCGAATACGCGAGCGGGGAGAACGCGGTCTTCGTGGACGCGACGGGTCTTTCGATCAGCGCGGACGGAACGACGCTCCCGAAATTCATGTACAAGATCAAGCTCGAAGATATGTTCCGCAACGCGATGGGGGCGGATGCGGGCGATATGCCCTCGATCCCGGCGGCGGCAAGCTCCGGAATGACGAGCAAACAGATCATCGATCTTCTCGGCGGCATGATGGGCGGCGTTTATATCGGCGACGAGATCTCCGTTCTTCTTGCCGATCGTTTCCTCGGAACTTTGCTTTCTCTGTTGATGGAAGGAAAGAACACCGATACCGTCCTCGACTTCGGCGCGACGAGTAAAGTTTACGTCCGTTTGGTGGATTCCCTCGAAATCGGCGCGAGAGTCGCGTTCGACACCTCCGAAGGCGCCCTCGGTTATCAAAACCCCTATGTGGAAGTCAAAGTCCACGATATCTTTGCGGATTTCGCGAGAAGAGAGGTCGTTCCGGCGGCGGTCTTTGAAGGCGCCGACACCGTCTACCGCGACGTGACCGCGCTCGATTCCATTTACGTTCAATTCGAAATGGGCATTGATTACGCGTTCTCGGATATGAGCTACGATTTCACCGACTTTATGGAAGAGATCGGCGGTATGATCCCGAACAGTATCGGCGACGTGTTGATGCACACCGCGCTTACGTTCGACGTGGCGGAGGACTTCTCGGGAAGATTCGTCGCAAGGGTCAGCGCCAATTTCGATCTTTCGGACGGAATGAAGTTCAACGCTCGTATCGACGTTTTGAAGGATGGCAATCTCCTCGTTAAATTGTACTTTGACGGGCTCTATCTGTACGTGGACGGCGAAGGCCTCGCGTCGCTCGCCGAAGACGGAAAGATCGTCGGTTTGAATATTCCGAAATTCCGCATTCAAGTCACCGAATTGTCTTGCGGCTGTAAGTGCAAAGAGTGCTTGGAAGGCGCTTATTGCGACGGAACGGATTGTTCTTACGGTTGCACCTGTACCCATTGCGTAACTTCGAGCGCAGCGGCGGCGGACGCGATGGACGGCGTGATCGGTTTGTTCGACAGGCTCGATCTTACGAAGCGCGGCATCGGCGTTACGTTGATGCAGGATAGCTTCAAGAGGGTGATGAGCATACTCGGCATCGGCGGTATCGGCGATTCGCTCCCGAGATTGACGCCTTCGATGCGCGTAAACTTCGTGGACGGCGTGGACGTCGGCGTGAAACTCGCTTACGACGATAAAAACTACGTCGACCTGACCGTCGGAAGCCTCGGCGTTCAATTCCGGCATCGTGATCTCGGTTTGGATAAAACCGAATTCGGCGATCTGAATCTCGGCGCGTTCGGGCAGGTAGCGGTGGAACTCAGCGGCTCCCTTTCGCTTTCCTTCGATCAAAGCAATGAAAAATTGACCGATCTCGTAAGGCAGTTTACCGACAAAGTAAAATTCGGGATCGACGTCCGTCGCACGACGAAATGGGATCTCTCGTTTGATTTGAAGTCGAACGTAGACCTTTCGACGTTGGATTTCTCCGATCTCTCGACCGTCGAATCCATTATCCCGACCGCGGAGATCTATTTCGCGCTGTATAAGGACGATCCGATCCATGAAACGAGGAAGCTGATGCTCAGCGTCTATTTCAACGGCGCAGAGAGTATGGCTTATTTGCGCGCGCCTTGGCTCGGCGTCGAACCGATTTGCTATGAAGTCGATATCGATTCGATGTTCCTAAGTACGGCGCAGGCGGCGCTTGAAGAAAACCTTTCCGCGGCGGAAGACAGTCAAGCCGCTTGGGAGCGCTATGCGATCCTGACATTGGATCAAAACGGTATCAGCGTTTCGGTCACGGGCGCATTGATCGCGGGTATCCTTTCCGCGATGGAGCTCAACCTCGGAAATCTCGACGTCGGTGCGATCGTCGAAAGCGTCAAAGCCGGATTGACTCTGGACAACGGCGTTTCGATTTACGTCGGCGCGGTTTTGGACGGCGCGTACGTAAACCTTTCGATCGACGGCATGGGCTTCTGGATTGACAAGAAGATCGAAGTTGCTTCTTATATCTATAAAGACGGACTGACCAAAGAAGATTTCGTGCACCTCGGAAAGGGCACCGATCTTGATCTCAGCCGCTTCTCCGCCGGTATCACGTTGACCGTCGATATCGAAACCGGAACTTTCGAATACGACGCGACCGAAATGCTCGGCAGCGTGCTCGATCTTTTGAAACTCGACGATTATATCGACGCTCTCGTTTCCGAGTTGAAACTCTTCCTCGGTGCGGAAGGAAACATCGGTCGCGGTTTGAACGCGCCCTTTACGATCCGTTTGGACGTCAACGTCGATTTGCAATCCTTCTCGTATTTGCAATTCAAGTTGACGATGAAGGACGTAAACGGCGACGAATATATTTACGTTGCGTACGACAGCGAATGCGACACGGCGTACGTCGAGATCCCGCTCATCGGACTTCCGAAAGTAAAAGTTACGGGGACGGGCTTGATGGAAACGGTTCGCAATTCGCTTTCTTCCGCTGCGGCGGAAAGCGAGGTCACCGTTTTGCCTTGCGGATGCCGTTGCGACGTTTGCTTGAAAGCGGGCAAATGCGGCAACAGCGCGTCCACGACGACTTGTTCTGCGTCCTGTACCTGTACCTGCCATTTCCCCGATCTCGAATGCGGTTGTATGAGCCCGACCTGTAAGACTTTGCAAAGCTGTTTCCACGAGGAAAACGGCGAGCAGGTCCTGAACGAAGGTTGTACCTGTAAAGTTCACGCGCGCCTCGACGTGCTCGACGTTTTGAACCAAGTCGTCGACTATATCTATATGGACGGTACGCTCGGCATGGTCGGCGTCGTAACCAAAGCGAACAGCCTTTCGGTCGTGACCGCGCTCCTCGGCTTGAAACTCGTCCTGCCCGATCTCGTGATGTCGGCGAACGTAAACGTCGAAGATATTGCGATCGATATCGGTATCCTTGCGCAAGACGGGGACGACGTGCATATCGACGCGGGCATCGGCGTCGGTGAGCTGACGATCGGATTCAAAGCCCGCGATATTTTGGGCGATCGCTCGGCATTCCGCGATTGGCGCGAACTGACGGCGGGCTTTAAGCTCAACGCGGACGTCGTGTTCCAAATGAACGGCGAATACGCGAAGACGATCACGGACTTTGTCAGCGAAAATATAGAAGGCGAATCTTTGAAAGTCGTGATCGGAAATAACACGGCGGAAGATAAGATCACGATGGCGCTCGGCATTGAACTCGCCGCGAACGTTCGCTTGAACGGTTTGATCGAACCCGACGCCGAACTCTGGCTCTCGTTCTACGTCAAGACCGGTGACGGCGACCTGTACGGAAAGACCAGCAGTTTGATCTCAGTCTATTACAATTCGGCGGAAGCGACCGATCACGGCGCGGAAGAAGCCTTGTATATCAGCGGTTCCGCATACGGCGCGGAGAACGCCGTTCGTATCACGGGACTCGGACTGAAAGAAGCGGTGCTCCCGTTGATCGCGCCTTATCTCGAAAAACTCAATACCTCGGCGACAGAAGAAGAGGGCGAAGGCGTTGCGGCGACCGAAGGGTTGCTTGAACGCATCGTGCGCGTTATCTTCTCGGAGGAGGACGGTTTGGTGCTTTCGATGAACGGCGGCGCGCTCGATCTCGCGTTGTCCTTGGTCCGTCTGGGCAGTTATCGTCTTTCCGCTCTTATGCCGCCGACCGACGGCGTTCGCGCGGTGCTTTCTTCCGACGGACTTTCCGTAACTCTCGTTATGAACGAAGGCTCCAAGCTCCAAGTTGAGATTTGCAATGCGGAAACCTTCTTCGATAAATCGCTTGCCGAAGTCGATTCTTTGAAAGAAAAGGTCGCGGGCGAAGCGGGCATCACGAAAACGGCAAGCGCTCTCAACGAAGCGGGCGCGTTCCGCGTTGCCGCCGAGATCAGCATCGAAGCGAAGACAGGCGCCACGTTGAACGACGCGGGCGAAGTTATCACCGAGCACGTCGCTTCGGCGGGAGGCGGTTATCTCGGCGCGTTGGATTTCCTGCTTACTTCGGACGCGCAAAATCACGTGCATTATTCCGTTGAAGTCGAGCTTTCCGCCAGCGGATTGAAGACCGACGGTATCGGACTCGCCTCTTTGAAGGGTTCCGCCTTGAAAGACGCGATCGGAAAGATCCTCGCCGGCATGAAATTGCAAACGACGATCATCGTGCGCGATCTTCTCGTCACGAGAGAAGGGGACGTCGTTTACGAAAAGGGCAAACCCATTCTCGGCGTCTATTACGATTACGACGAAACGGATATTCTGTACGTCCGTATTCCCGCGTTCGATTTGAGTTTGCAGATCCCCGACGCGCTCGAACTCGGAAAGATGATCCAGTCTTTGGTTCCCGAGCGGACGACGGAAGCGGGCGGCACGACCGAAGGCGGTTTCGAAGCGCCCGACATCCTGAAATTCATCGACGCGGTCAGCTTGTCCGACACGGCGCTTGCCATCGATCTTTCGTCGCAGATTTTAAGCCGCGTCTTGCTCCTTGCGGGCATGGAATTGACCCTCCCCGAGATCTATTCGACGATCACGCTCGGCAATCTCTCCTCGATCGCGAGCGAAGTGAACGAGGGTATCGGCGTTAAAGTCGTTTCCGCGCTCCTTCCCGAATTTATGCTCGATCTCCGGGTCGGCAATTTCGATATTTACCTCGAAGAAGTCGCTACCGATCTCCTCGATCCGATGATCGAATTCTTCGGCAATCTCCATAATTACGCAACGTTGGATTCCGTGCAGGCGAACGTTCAATTCGAAGTAGACCTCTCGTTCGGCGTCGGTGAGAACGTCGTTTCCGGCGACGGAAACGCTTGGAGCTTCGAATCCTTGCTTTCCGATCTCGATCTCTCGTTCGGTATCGGAATTATCGACAACCTGAAAGGGCACTATAAGCTCGGCGTTAACGCGAGTTTGAACGTTGCGGAGGGATTGGAAAATCTGTACGGTCTTGAAATCTATCTCGTTCTGTACTCGGTCAAGGATAACGGCGATTACGAGAAACAATTCAGCGTGTACTACGGCAAGGGCGTCCTCGGTTTGAACTTCGAGCCGCTTCTCGGCGTGGATCCGTTTGAGCTCGATCTCGACCTCGGCGAGATCGTCGGCGGTATTTTCGCGAATAAAAAGGATAAAACGTCGTCGGCGGAGCGCGCGGACGGTTTGTCCTATAAAGAGCAAAAGAAGGATTTCACAACGCTCGTTTCGAACCTTTCGGGTCTTGTGACCGTGTACGTCGGCGACGAATCCGTTGCGTTGTCCATTGCGGGCACCGTGCTCCACACCGCGCTCGTGTTCCTCGGCTACGAGAATTATTTCCCCGTGACCGCGGAAGGCGTAACTCCGCATTCGACGGAACAGATGAACCGGATCCCCGAAGGCGATTACGTCGTTCGTTTGACCTATAATAACGACACGACCGAATCCTTCGTATATTCGCACTCGTACGTGCGCGAGCGTTTGATCCTCAATTTGAAAGGAACGAGCCTTGCGTCCGTTCGCATGACCAAAGAAGATATCGCGTACGATCGCACTTTCAATTACGAAGGCGAATGGGAAAAGATGTTCGATATCGACGCGGTCGCGGGAACGGTAACTTGGGCGAGGAGCGACGATTTTGCCGCGCTTCCGCTCGGAACGTACGACGTCGTGTTTACCAAGACGAGCGGGCAAACGAGCTACTTTAAGATGACCAAGCGCATTTCGTCCTACACCTATAAAGACGGATTGCATTTGACGGGAAAGACGGTCGAATCCCTTGTGATCGTCGGCGCGGGTCCGGCGGGAACGGATATTACGCTGACGCCCGAAACGACGATTTCCACCGGCGCGATCAAGGATTATTTCGCGATCAACAATTACGTCGGCGGTCTGACCGTTCAAGCGGGCAACGGCATCAGCGCGAAATTGGCGCTCAAAGCGGACACCTATCTCGAAGTTTTGGTCGAAAACGTTCATATCTCGATGGAAAACTCCGGCGTTGAGAGAAGGGATAAGAACGGCAACGTCGAGATCTACACCGATAACATCAAGTCCGTGAAGTTCGACTTCTCCGTTGAATTCTACGTCGACGCGGGACAAGGCCTCTTTATCGACGTGGACGAAGCGGTCGGCGGGTTCTTCGACAATCTGCTCGGCGGTCTTTTCAAAGAGGTCGAGATGGCGTTCAACGTCGACAAGACCGTCGATTTGAATTACAAACTCGATATCCAGGCGAATATCAAGTTCGATAATAACACCGTCGATCTCGCGCACAGCGAATTGACCGTTGCGATTATCGATATGGACGACGACACGGAAGTCCTTTCCGTCTATTACGTCGGAAGCGAATCGCCGAGCGGCGCTTTGTACGTCAATATCCCGTACTTCGATTTGAAACTCAAAATCAACGAGATCGATTTCGTTTCTTTGATCGAACGCACGATCCCGATCGGCGATACGACCGCGGCGGCGGGCGAAGAGGGCGAAGCGGAACAATCCATGACCGCTTTGATCCTTTCGATGATCTTCGGCGTCAACCTTTACGAGAACGGCGTGCAGGTCAAGTTCGCGCACGATCTTTTGAATATCGTAACGAAGCTCGTCGGTCATTCGAACTTCGATCTCCCGTATCTCAAAGATCAATCGCAATTCCGTTTGTATATCGATAAAGATATCGACGTTCTCGCGCGCCTCGACCTCGTGTTCGACACGAACGCGACCGCCGCGATGTCCCTCGTTATCAATCAACCGACGATCGAGCTGAACGGCAAAATGAGCTATAAGAGCAATCTCGGATTCTTCGAGAGCATTTCGGAAGCCGGTTCGATCAGCATCGATCTTTCTTCGAGCGTAACGATCGACACCGAACAAGAGCAAAACAACGTTGATATCGGTTCGATCGTCAGCCTGCTTGCGAAGCAGAACGCGCAAAAGGAAAGACACCTTTTGATCCGCACCGAAAAGGCGACGACGACCTACACGCTCAATATTTCCGTCAACCTCTCGATCTCCGGCGTTTATAACGATTTGCTCGGTTTGATCGACGGCGGCACGCTCTCGGCAACGGATATGATCCGTTCGCTCCTGCGCGATTTGTACGCCCATATCACCCTCGAACGCAAGACGGTCGTGGACGACGTCGTTACGAGCGAAGGCAATATGCTCGAAGCGTACTTCTATAATAACTGTTTGTACGTCGACCTTTCCTATCTCGGAATGCCGAAAGTAGCGCTTCCCGTAAATCTCGCCGATTTAATCAAAGATAAAGGAAAGACGTCGTCGGCGGAAAGCGGATTGATCTGCGGTTGTGAAAACCCGAATTGCGTTTCGAACGGCGGCGTCGTGGACGTTACGCATCCCTGCCGCGCGGACGTGCACGGGAATCGCTTCGCCGGCTGTACGTGCAGCTATTGCTCCACGGCGTTCGATAACGCGATCAATATTATATATAACGCGCGCGGAATCCTTATAAAGATGGAAACGCAGACGTTTGCTTACGCGCTTTCGGCGCTCGGCATCGATTCGACGCTCGATTTGAGTTTCAACGCGCGCCTGCACAAGGACGAAGGCATCAGCGCGACTTTGAACTTCAAAGGCGTGGACGATCACGCAGCGCCCGCGTATACCTCCGCGACTCTCGCCGTCAAGAAACCGATGATCTTGCTCGGCGGTTCGATCAGCGGATTGATCGAGGATACCTCGGGCTACGGCTATCTGAACGATATCGAATACGTGCACGTCGGATTTACGATCGACTTGAACGCCTTGTTCAAAGGCTCGGCGGAAGCGGGCGTCTATTATATGGACGGATTCCTTGCCGAACTCTTCGGCGGCGAACGCTTGCCCGTAACCCTTCTCCAAGACTTGAACGGGGATATCAAATTGACCGTTAAGGGCAATATCAACATTAAGGACGTAACGAAGTCCGAGATCCTCCTCCGCATCACGAGCGACGATGAGGAACAGATCGTTCTCTATTACGGCGGCGCGTACGATTTGATCGCGTATCTGCCGTTGATCGACGATACGTTCAACATGACCTTCCAATTCGATATCACGAAGTTACTCGGCAAAGAGATGACGCAAACGATCAATTCGCTTTCCGAAAAGATCTCCAACGCCGTCTATAACGCGATCGGCGTGGACGAAGTCGAAGCCGCGGAAGGCGAGGGCGAGAACGAGAAAGACAGCTTGGTGGACGTCGCCTTGTCCGTGATCGAGAACGTAAGTTTGACTTCGGCGGGCAGGATCTCCGTTCTGTTTACCGGTCAGGTCATCGAAACCTTTACCGACTATATGCTCGGCAGTTCGTTCAGCCTCGGCGATATGGAGTATCTCGAACTGTACGCCGATTTGGTCGGGCAGGAGATCGGCGTCGTGACCGAGCTTAAAAACGGGCTCAATATCGCGAACAACCGCTTGTCGATGCGCTTGCACGATTACAAGGTCGCGCTCGTTAAGACCGACCTCGGATTCGATAAATCCCTCTATAACACGACGGACGATTACAGTTATCTGCACGTCAAGCTGACGGGCGATTTCTCCTATCGTTTCCCGGACGGCGTTTACGATTTCGGCGGCTTGATCAAAACGATCGCCGATAACGTCAATATTCCCGTTCAATTCGAAGGTCTTGACGGTGATTTTAACCTTAACGTGGAAATGAAGATCTGCGTCGAAGAGATCAAGCGCACCGAGATCCTCGTCGAGCTCCAATGGAACGGCAACTATATGATCCAAGCCTATATGGATATGTTGAAAGGCGAGATCTATTGCTACCTGCCTTGGTTCGACGTGCAAAAGATCTTGATCAAGAACGTGGATACTTCCTTTATCTCCGATCTGTTGCCCTCGGCGTCCAATACCGCCGCCGCGGAAGGCGATCCCCTTGCCGATTCGAACGTTGCGCATTATGCGACGTTGATCGCGCGTATCGTGGACAGCATCGTGATTACGGACGGTTCCAATCCGACCTTCGGCGATAAAGGCGCGATCATCAATATCAGCAATAACTTCGTGTACGTGCTGCTTTCCGAATTCGCGTCTTCGCTCCAAATTCAACTCCCGATCGACTTTACCGAGGTCAATGCTTCGATCCGCAAGAATCGCTTGACCTTCGATATGAACTTCGAAAACGGGGATCAGGACGGCTTTATCAAAGGCGAGTTCGCGATCAAGCGTTTCGGCTTTACCGAAGTCAACATTCGCCCCGAAGTTACGCAAAACGTGACCGAGTTTACCCCGATCCTCGACTTCGCGGAAGAGCAACCGCTCGTCCTCGAATACGTTTACGTCGATACCGAGCTGTATCTCGGCGCGGACTTCATCGAGCAGAAACTGAATATGGACGATATCTTTATGTACATATTCGGCGAAGGCTTCGCGCTCCGCAGCGAAACGGTGGACGCATCCTTCCGTTTGCATATCTCCGGCAACCTGAATATTCAAAGGTTCGAGAGAAGCGAACTCCTGTTTAATTTGTACATGACGTCGCAAAGCGTCGAGAAACTCTTCGTCAGAGGATATCTCGTCGGTTTGGATCAGGCGATCTATATCGACGCTCCTATGCTCGGCTTGTACGGTATCAAAGCAACGGGCGTGGATATCGGAAAGCTTCTCGGAACGACCAAAGAGAAAGAAACCGAAGAAGAAACGGTCATCAACCTCGATTGCGGTTGTAAGTGCGAAGCCTGCGTTAAGAACGGCGGTTGCTATGGAACGTCGGACGGCGTCTTGACCCGCCTCTGCGGCGAAGATTGCACCTGCCCGCATTGCAAAGTTCCGGGTTGCGCCTGCAAGAACCCGACCTGTATCGCAACGGGTACCTGCTACGACGATAACGGCGTAAAACGCTGTGATTCCGATTGCGGTTGCGCGCTCCTCCAATGCGGCTGTAACAATATCGAATGCTTTACGAACGGATTCTGTATCGGTTCGATCAAGTATTGCGAAGAGGGTTGCGTTTGCTCCTGCTGCGCCGTGCCGGGTTGCCATTGCAAAAATGATGCTTGCGTGGCGAACGGCAGTTGCTACGATCAAAACGGCATCAAGATCTGCGATAATTCCTGCACCTGCGGTTGCTCCGCGCTCTCTTGCGGCTGCTCCGATCCGAATTGTCAATCCAAGGGCGGTTGCTATTTGAACGGCGTCCGCATCTGCGACGGTATAACCTGCGGTTGTTCTTGTACGAAGCTCGAAAACGGCTGTACCTGCCCGAAATGCGAACTGAACGGCGGTTGCTTCGCAAGCGACGGTTCGCGTCTGTGTAAGAAAGATTGTTCCTGCTCGAATTGCGTGCTTCCGTGCGGTTGCCGCGACGAGTACTGTGTGGAACACGGGTCTTGCGGCGTAAACGGCGTTTTCTGTAAAGGTTCCGACGCGGGCTGTTGCTCTTGCCACGCGCCCGAAGCGTGCGAATGCAAGAACGCGAAGTGCCTCGAAAAGGGTTGTATCATCGGCTATCGCAACGTCTATAAGATCAGCGGATCGACCGATCCGATCTATTACGACGACGAGAACGACACCTATTTCAGATACGTTACCGTCGCCCACGCGAAGAAGAGGGAAGACCTGACGAACGCCGAACGCCTGACCTTGGTTTTGGACGGCGCGACTTCGCTCCCGAAGGTCATTCGCATCGAAGGAATCCACCAAGACGGTTGCGAGATCGACAAGTGTACGTGCGCGACCGAGTATCGTTTGGCGTGCTATTGCCGCGATCCCGAATGCGCCGCGCACGGACAATGTATCAAGACGTTCAAGATGATCGACGGAAAGGTCGTTCCGATCTGTTACTGCGATAAGAACGTGATCAAAGCGGCGAACGTTGTTCGTTCGAACGTTTCGCAGGTCGTATTCATCGGCGTACATTCGCACACGACGACCACGCTTACGAACCGCGAATGGACGAAATATCTGACGATCGTGGACGGATCGGTCGCGTTTAACGATGCGAACGATTATCTGCTCGCGCTCGACGATTACGAGTGGACGGTCAAGATCTACGAAGCGTCCACCGTCGTTGCGACGATCAATTACAAACTCGGAAATTCGGGTTGCGAATTCGCGAAAGAATGTAAGTGCCATAAGTCCGTTTTGGCTTGCTACTGCACGAATCCGGCGCATATCAAGCAGGGGAACTGCCCGCTCGGTTGCGAATACTGCAACGGCGCTTGCCGCACCTATTACAGCAATTCGATCTCCCGTATCTTCGATAACGTAACGTTGTCGCCGGCGGGTATTTCGATTCGTTCTTCGGATACCTTCCTCGCTTCCATCTTCTATCTGCTCGCGGGCAATACGCTCGACGATATCGAAGTGCCCCGCATTGCGGTCGACTTCCGTTTGAACTACATCACGCGCGAGAAAACGATCGACGTTGCGGGATTGAACGCTTCGTCCGTTACGAAAGTCGTGCTCGTCGGCGCAAGCGGAACGACGACGTTGACCGGCGCGGCGCAGATCGCCGAATATATGACGATCCAAAACGGCAAGATTACGTTCAGCGACGCGAACGTTAAGCTGACGGCGTTGCCCGATTATTCTTGGACGGTCAAGGTCTACACGGGCGGCTCATCGCCGTTCGCGACCTTCGATTACGCGATGTACAGCGGAAAGAGCAGTAACTTCCTCGCGAATCTCTCGTTCAGCGCGAGCATTCAAGTCGAACAGTATTTGAACGGCGCTTATACCGGCAATTATTCGACGACGTACGTCGGTTTCGGCGGCTTGACCGTGCATAGCGGTAAGCAAATGCTCGATATCAAGGACGTGCAGGATCCGAGCAAGGACGCTGACTTTACGACCTATCAACCGTTGGATCGCCTGCAAAAGATCACGGCGCAAGCCGAAGTCCATATGGAGATCCATCCCGAAAATACAAGAGCGGAACTCGGACCGGTTTTGAACGGTTTGTTCCCCGGCATCGATACGTTGATGCAGATCGTCGTAGACGCGACGACTTGGAATGATAACAGCGTGATCAATATCGCGGTGCAAGTGTCGCTCGACCTCAACAACCTCGAAAGAACGCAAGTCATGCTGACGGTTACCAAGGGCTTGAACCCGACGGCGGCGAACGTGCTCGCGTTCCTGTTCTACGACGGCGAGGACGAACACGCGAAACTCTATGCGAAGATCCCGGCGCTCGGCGTTAAGGGAACGTGGTTCGGCGGCGTTACGATCGAAGACTTCCTTTCTTACACGGTCGATCCGTTGCCGTGCGGCTGTAAGAACGTCCTTTGTACCGACCGCGGCAGTTGTTACGACGAGTACGGCGTCCGTATTTGCGACGGCGAAGATTGCGGTTGCAAGTGCGCGCATTTCGAGTGCGGCTGTAACAGCGATCGTTGCGTCAGAGCGGGCGTTTGCGACGGCACTCGTTGCGACACGAATTGCGAATGCGCGCATCATTCCTCCGTTGCGGCGGCGGGCGGCGCACTCCGTTGCGGTTGCTCCGAAGAAGAGTGCGTGGATCGCGGAAGCTGCGTTCCGGCTTGCCCGAATTGCGACGGCAGTTGCCACTTTACGACAACGTTGATCGTTCCCTTGTCCTGCGGCTGTACCGATCCGATCTGTTTGGAGAGGGGCAGTTGTTACGGTTGCTGTAAGAATTGTACGGACGGCAGTTGCCACGACAAAGAAAACGCCGCCGAGCTGTTCAAAGACGCTCACAATATCATTTACGGCGTTGCGAAGAACGTAACGAGTATCACCGTTTCCGAAGCGGCGGGCGTGCAGTTGGAATTCAAACCTTCGATGATCACGAATATCCTCATTGCGCTCGGTTACGACATGGAACTCAGCGGCATCGATAACGTCGGTATGATCCGCGTCGGTTTCAAGGTCGACGCCGTCAGCGATATTTCGGTGAACGCCGAAGTCGATTT
The DNA here is from genome assembly GCA_002308575.1 of Christensenella sp. UBA1252. Classification (GTDB taxonomy): domain Bacteria; phylum Bacillota; class Clostridia; order Christensenellales; family CAG-1252; genus CAG-1252. The sequence goes on along the minus strand of DBVY01000036.1, from coordinate 69,923 downwards.
CAGAAACGAGGTAAATCCCGATCGTCCTTCGTTTATCCGCTTTACGGTGGACGAGATCAAGGTCGACTTGAATAAGAATTCTCTCGTCGTGCCGACGGCGCTCGTCGGCAATCTCGCCGATTACAGCGAATTGACGCTTTCGAGTTACGTGAGCTTTGCGCTCTCGGGTGAGGTCCGCTTCGACACGACCGCAACCTCGATCGCAATCGGAAACACCTTGTCCGCCGTCCTCGGCGAAAAGATCGATTTCAACCTCGCGTTCACGAACGGAACGGCGAGATTCGGCTATAAGATCGCGGGCAACGTTTCGCTCGAAGCGATCGATATCAAAGGCGTGCTCGCCGGCAAGACGCTCGACATCAAGAAGATCGTAAAAGAGGGCGACTTCCTCGTTGAGATCATGGACAAGGCAAACAATAAGACCTTCGTTTCGATCTACGTTACGGACGGTATGGCGTACGTCGATCTCGGCATCATCAAGGATGCGCCGCCCGTTTGTTTCGACGTGCTTTCGATGATCAAGACCCCCGAAGAGGATAAGATCTCGGCGGCGGAAGGGGAAGAAAAGACCTACGACGTCGATTACAAGTCCGACGTACCTGAGCTCGTTTCGATCGGAAGAATGTATCACTATCAATCGGGAGAAAGCCCCGATTTCCGCATCGCCCTTAAAGGATACGCGGTCGAAAGGGTCATTCTCGTAAACGACAGTACGGGCACCAAACTTACGTTGAACGGTTACGCGGAATACGACAAGTATTTCAACTTCGTGTACAGCGGCAACTCCTCAAATCCGCGTTACGGCGATACGTACGTGCGTATGCCGATCAATAAGGAAGTCGAAGCGCTCGTCGTGAACGGAAACAACTACTACACTGCCTATATCGTAACGAAGGGCGGTACGGTTGCTTTGCAACTCAAAATCGCTTCCGCGGACGCCTACGTGAACGGAAAAGACAGAGCGCTCGCGATGGTCTTCGGCGTGCTCGGCGACATCACCTTCAAGCTCGATGAACTCGTTTTGAATTTGAACCAAAACGCGATGAAGATCATCGAGGAATTCCTCGGTATGAGCCTGAACGCTCCGAGCGTAAACGCCGCGGCGCGTATTGGATTGGACGACGTTATCTATATCGGTGCGACGGTCGGTATCTCCGACGAAAGCGGAAAGGGCATTGAGATCGATCTCTCGCTCGGCAATTTCTCATTCGAGATCGGAAAACAAAATCTCTTGGCTTTGCTCGACTCGCATAACAAGATGAAGGATCACATCGCGGGAGGCGTTTTGAAGACCGAAGATTATGCGGACGTCTTGAACGACCTTACGACGGCGTACGCTTCCTTGGAAGCGACGATCGAGCTCAGCGCGTCCGGTGATTCCGCGGGCTCCGTTTCGGGCAAGAACAGCAGTATCTTCTATCCGAACGGCGCGCTCTTTACCTTCGGCGACACCTTCTCCGATATTATCGGAAACGTTCTTTTGAACCTCGGTTTGGACAGCAGTTTGAACGGAACCTATAAGATCTTGGTGCGCGCCTATTTGAAGAACCTCGATTTCGACACGCTCGCGTTGACCGATTTGAACGTCTATTTGGATATCAAAGAGAAAGTCAATTCGAACTTCGAAGTCGTGATGGGCGTTTACTTCGACGGGCAATACCTGTACGTGAACCTGAACCCGAATCGTTTCCCGTACGTGACCGTGCCCGCGGCGAGAATCGATCTCGACAGTGCGATCAAGTTCTGGACGGAAGAAACGGTGGACGAACTTGCGGCTGCCGCGGCGGCGGAGGAAGCGTCTTCGCAAGGCTTTACGCTTGCTTCGATCATGAAGTTGATCAGCGGCGCAACGATCGGCAAAGGTCAGATCGCGTTGAACCTCAGCGAAAACTTCGTCGGCGGTATCCTTGCGATGCTCTCGCCCGAATTCGAAGATATCACCCTCCTTTTGGACGACACGTACGTGCAAATGGATCTCCTGAACGGTAAGGCGGAGATCGGGCTCAATACCCAAGGCGTGTTCGAGCCGAGCAAGTACGTCGTGTTCGGCGCGTCGAGCTTCGTCGGCGCCGAAACCTATAACGGTAAGTCGTATATGAGGGTCTATAACGGAGATGCGTTCGACGGAATGCACGGCAGCTACGTATTGACCGCGCAGCTCAGCACGACGACGGTCGTCATTCCGATCGACTTGGACGAAATGCGCAAGGTCTATACGTACACCGATAAAACGATCTGGTCGCAGAATATGGAGATCCTGACGAATCAGTTCCGTATTGCCGCCGGTCGCTTACCGTCCGGTAAATATAAAGTGACGTTTACTAAGGACAACGGATCGGTCCTCGAAACCGAAGCGCTTAGTTTGGCGGACGGAACGACGGGGTATTACACGCTGTCCGGAATCAACGCGAACAATATCTCGAAGATCAAGCTCGAACTCTTGTACTTGCTCGTGCCGGTCGCTCCGTCGAGCATTACGAATTCCACGGTCGCCCGCAGCGTACAACTCAAAGGCGCGGAAACCGTAACGATCTCGGGCAAGAACGAATTCAACTATTTCTTCAAGAGCATTTCCGGCAATAAGTTTACCTTCTCCAAGCAGGCGCTCGCCTCGCTCGGCGGAACCTCTTATTCCGCTTACTTCTATTCTTCGAACGAAACGTTGCCGATCACGTCTTACAACATACAGACCGGTTCGGATTACGTCGTGAATAACGTTTCGGGCGTCAACGAAAACAACTTGGTGAAGATCGTTCTCGTCAGGAGATATTCGTCGAACGAAACCGAGCCCGACTTTGACAGTTATTCGATCGAGAACGCGACCGATCAAGTTAAGTTCGTCGATAAGAACGGCAATCCTTACGAAAGCTACACGGCGGCGCAGAAGTTCTCGATGAAACTGATCGCAAGCGAGATCGAGATTTCGCCCGAACTCCCGGCGAAATTCAAATCGGGCGCTTCGGCGTACGCGACGGGCGGCGTCTATTTGACGAACGAGCAAAAGAAATATATTTACAATTACTCGAACGGTACCGTTACGACCGAGGATAACCTGCCGCTCGCCAGCTACACCAACTGGCGCGATCAGGTCTTCTATCTGACGACGACGATCCGTATCGACGCGAGCTTTAAGAAAGATCTTACGGGTTACACGCTGTTCGGCGACAAGACGAAAGGTCTCGGCACGATGATCGATCAGGTCATCGGCGTCCTCCGTTCGACGCAAAACGGCTCCACGGAGAAGACGATCGCTTTGAAGATCGAATTGAAGATCGACGCGACGGACGTTTGGTCTTCGACCGTGCTTCTGACCTTCGCGTTCGACGACGTGGACGCGCCCGGCGCGAAATGCGTGTACGTCTATTACCAAGGAAACGGCGAGCACGAGCAGAGCTATATCTACGTCAATTTGCTGGCGTATGACCTCGGTTCGTATAAGTTCGAAGCAGATATCGTAACGCCGATCACGGACGCCTTCGAGAAGGCGCGCGCCGTCGATCACTTCGAAACGCTCGGCGCGATCGTTCTGCCTTGCGGCTGTACCTGCCCCGATTGTATCGATAAGGGAGGCTGTACGATGTATTCCGGCGGTAAACTCGTCGTGCGTTGTTCCGATAAGAATTGTAAATGTAATCACTGCAAACTGAAATGCGGCTGTAAGGACGAGAAATGTAAGGTAAACGGCAGTTGCTATAAGAACGGAATCCGTATCTGCGACGGCGATAAGTGCGGCTGTAAGTGCGGCAAGCTCGAATGCGGTTGTACGAACGAAGCCTGCGTCTTGAACGGAAACTGTATGTCGCAGGGCGGCTATCTGCTTTGCTACGTTTGTACGAGCCGTTTCTGCCAGTTGAACCATTATTGTTTGTTCGATGAAGACTGTCAATTCTACGGGCAGACGGAGAGGGCGCCGTGTACCTGTCGACATTGCGAGCTGGAATGCGGATGTCGCAACGAGGCTTGCTTGCAGGCGGGAACCTGTAAGAACGACGACGGAACTTTGAAATGCGCCGGCGTCGATTGCAACTGCGAATGCAAGGACGAAGCGGCGGTGGAGATCCCGAATAACCGCGCGACGCAACTTTCCGCGAATATCGCGAAGTATTTGCCCTATCTCGACAGCTTGGCAAGCGCGGCGCAGATCGGCAATAAGATGAGTATCTTCGTTTTGAACGCGAACCTATATAATAACTTATTGCTGATGATGGGCTATCGAACGTACCTATGCAATGACAACGAAGCCTACCTAAAAGCGGAACTTAAAGCGACGACCGCGCAAGGTATGAAGGAAACGTATATTACCTTGACTTCGAAGAACGCGGACTATTCGGTCGGATTGACGCTGACGGGCTTCGTGGCGCAAGCGGTCGTTAAACCGCGCACGGGTTCCTCGTCAACGGATTACACGCGCTTCTCGAACGCGCATAACTTTACGAGCAACCTATCGGGTTACGAAAACTATCCGATGATCGAGGAATTGAAGGTCCATCTCTCGACTTCGATCGACATTGCGATCTCGGGCGGCACGGAGAATATCAAACTCGATCTGAAATCCTTCTTGGACGACACGCTCGGGCTCGTGGATAACGACGCCACAGATCTGTTTATCGATAACGGCGACGTGCATACGCAGCTGACCCTCCGGATCAGCCTTGAAATGTATCTCGACTTTGAAGACAGCTCCAAGACCGAACTTTTGCTCGAAATCGCGCAGGTCAATCCCTCTACGAGCACGACGACGCTTCTCATCGGATTGTACTACTTGAATTCGATCCAAACCGCTTACGCAACCTTCCCGATGCTCGGCTTGACCGGCTTGAAACTCGAAGGATTGGATCTCTCGGGCGTGCTCGCGGACGTATTCGATATCAGCTATTGGAACGATTACACGAAGACTTCGAGCGCGGAAGCGGCGGAAGAAGAGAGCGTGGCGGAAGCGAGCGGCGAATCGGGCAGCAAGCCCTTGAAGGACGCGCTGTGGCTCTTGCTCGGAATCGATAAGAACGAAGAGGGCACGATGCCGTACGTTCTGCAAGAGTATCTCGACCTGATCAACAACACGGCGTCCGATCTCTCCAAAGATCCCGATTACGGAACCAAGGCGAAGTTCGTGCTTTCGATGAGCAATTCGCAGATCGGCGTCGGATTGAATATAACGATGGTGATGCTCCTGTTGGATCTGATCGACGTCAGCATTCCGAGAAGCGCATTGCGTGCGATCAAGGATTACAAGAACAAGTTCAGAGCCGAGCTTTATTATCAAAACGACGTGGCGGATTCGCCGTCCGGTTGGGCGATCACTTTGAACGGCTACCTCGACAAGAAACAGTCGGGCGAGGACTTCGGAACGACCGGTTCGAACTGGATCGGCGTAACGATGAAGGTCAGAGGACCGCGCCTTGAAATCGGTTCGCCGTCGAACGCGATCGCAACGAACGCGCGCACGGGTTCCTCGGTCGCGACGCATATCTATTTGCCCGACTCGACGAACGCCTCCGCGACCTATGCGGGCAGGATCTCCGGAACGACCTTCCCGAGATACGGCGGCGTTCATAACTCGAACCTCAACACCTACAAGACGCTGACGGGTTACAGCGACATTATGCAACTCGACGTCTTGCAGTTCAAGCTCCAAGCCTCGTTGGATTTCAACCTGGCTCAAAACACGACCGACGCGTTTGCAGATATGGGTTACGTGAACCAAACGTTCGACTTCCTCGAATCGCTCGTCGAATGTATTCTCGGCGCGGATGCGGGAACGGTAAACGTCAACCGCAACGTGGCGGGAACGTGGTCGTTCAACTTGAATATCGATCTTGCTTTGAACTTCCGCGACTTCTCACAGACGAGCTTTAAGATCCAGCTGATATACAGCGACGGCAGAAACGAGCTGACGTTGATCGGTCTTTATTACGACGGCACAACGATCGCCAAGGACGGCGGCAGCCTGTATCTCGACATCGGCGATCTCGGCTTGATCAAACTGCGCGCGAGCGGTATCAACCTCGAACAGACCTTGTCCATGCTCTTGGACGTCGACCTGCAATCGAACGGCTTGACGATCTTGCAGGACGTTTTGAAAGTCCATAGCATCGGCGAGAAGATCGAAGACGCGATCCGCGACGCGGCGAGCATCAAGGATGAATTCGTAAAGGAAGACGATAGCGAAGCCGCCGCCGAAGGCGAGCGCCATTACGAGATCAACAACGCGAACATGGCGCTTTACCTGAAAGCGCTCGCGATGGGTACTAAACCGCAAACGCCGTATCAAGCGAAGCTTACGATCGACGCGGGTATGCTCGAAAGATTGTTCGCAACCTTTAACATTGAAGAAACGATGGTGCAACAGGCGCTCGACAGATCGGGCATTCCGAAGGACTTCTCCGCGGAACTCTCGCTGACCTTGTCCGAGGGCATCGACAACATAACGCTCATCGTCAACGCGCCCGATAAGAACAAAAACGGCGTTACGGTGCAAACCGACACGATCGTGTTTGCCGTGAACGAGCTTTCCTATGATTACACGGCGCCGGGCTCGAACCTCCTTGCCGGAATGGATTTCTCAACGTACAGCGCGCTTCCGGTCGGCGGTGCGATCGGTCTTGCGAACCATAACGGCGAAAGCTGGATCGGTTCGTTGGTCGAATCGATGATCGACGGCTTGTATCCGCCCGAGGATGGCGCGGGTCTTGCCGAATCGATGCGCGTGCGTTTGACGCAAAAGACGGATTATACGAGCATGACAGGTTCGATGGTTACCGGTGACGCAAGACAAGCTGTCATCAAACTGTATCGCGAAACTTCGGACGATACGGAGAAACCGCCTCACTCGATCGTTGCGAGAATGTACGACGTTTTGACCGATTACGAAGACACGCCGGGCGCCGGCACCGTGATTTGGGATTTCGCGACGGATGGCTGGCTCAGCGCCGTTGGGGACGTGCTCCAAATCGCGATCGGTACGATCGACGATCTTGCGGTTTTCTATTCGGACGGAGATTTATACGTTTGGATCAAACTCTATATCGTTATCCTCGGAAGCATAATCGGCGATCATTGGGATTGGCAGAGGATCCAACCCGACTTTAAGATCGGCGTTCCGTTCGATATTTCGAGCATGATCTCCGGCAACACGGGCACGAAGTACGATTCGCCGGACGATCAGAGCGAGGGAAGCGATAACGTAACGGCGGAACAAATCAGCTACGCGAAAGAGCATCCTGTCACGGGCATTACGCTGAACCTCGGTTACAGCATGATCAACGACAGCACGGGTAGCTGCCAAACCTACACGAAGCAGAAGATCGATTCCGATTTGAAGAACGCTTACGGCAGCGACGGCCTTGGCCGCACGATCAGCACGATCCGCGTAGATTTGGATCCGCTCCTCCTCCGCGACACGATGAAGATGCTGAACAGCATGGTTTTGGAAGCGCTCGATTCGCCTTCCGCAACGTCCGCCTATACGACGTACTTTATGTATAAAGGAATCAAAGACAAGCTCATCGACGGCGTCGTCGGAACGCCGGACAGCTTCTGGAAGAAGTTGGTGGCGGGCCTTATTGACACCGCGGTCGACGAGGTCGTCGGCGGACAGGCGATGCACTTGATCACGAAGTTCTTCCCGTTCACCGAGGTTACGGCGGGCGACACCGTTTACGCCTTGATCGAACTCGATTCGAACAACACGGGCAAAGTAAACGGACAGCCCACGAAGTCCTATATCCGCAAGATCCTGTTCCGCGTTGCGAACAGAAAAGGCGAGTACACCCAGATCATCTTCACGATGAACGGCGTCCGCCTCGGCGTCGTGGACGAGAATAACGTCAAGATCGAATTCGACGGCAAAACGGTCCGCACCCTGTCGGACGTCTTCGAGATCGATCGAAACGGCGACGGCATCGCCGATTATCTCGAAGATCTGCCCGAAAAGGCGCAAGTCAAGTACGTGGCGGGTTCGCTCGAACCGCACCATGTTTGGGATAACGTTTCCGTCGTCTGGCAGGATAGCACCTTCCTTGTGGATCCGACGGGCGGCGTCGACACCTCGCCTTCGAGGATCACCTCTTCGAACACCGTTCCGGGCTCGATCTCGAAGCCTTCGGACGGCAGCGACGAGGTCGCCACGACGTACTATATCTTGGGCAGTATCTTGAACTTTAACAAAAAGATCCCGTTGCAGGTGCCGTACAGCGCGATACGCCTCGTAAAATACGCGAATATAGACGGCGTCTATACGCCGATGATCAAAGGCGACAAGATCGATCTGCCGTTGAAGATCACGCCCGATATGGTAGAGGGCGTCGTGGATCCGCAAACCGGCGAAGTGCGCGTTGAGAGCCTCAAAGATCGCCTGCCGAAGATCATAAACGTCTATATGACGGACGGTTACGGCGAAAACGGCAGATACATCACCTTCGACGGAACGGAGGCGGGCGGTCAGGTCGTCGAATGGGACGTCAGCGCCGTAAAGAGCAATTACGAGGGCGGCGTCTATACGATCGGTTTGACCTTCGGTACCGGCGACACGAGAAATTATCACGTAGAACTGCAAGTCGAAGTGCTTGCGCAACCGCTCTCCGAGATCCACGGATTTAAGTGGACGGGCAAGAATAAGCCCGTAAGCGGCAACTTCCTGACCTTCGAGCCGGGCACGGTCGCGGAACTTCCCGATCGCGTATTAGCCGAATTCGGAACGCTCGGTACCCGCGAGTACGAGATCCGTTGGACGGAAGATCCCGGCTTTACCGCGGGTTATGCGGGCGCCACCTATTACGTGGACGCGTATATCGGCGACAGCAAGATCGGCTATCACCTCTATCCGCGTATTCCGATCGTCTTCAAAAGCAAATTGATTGTGGATTATCGGATCGACGAAAAGTACACCTTCGAATTCGACCCGTATAAGCCGAGCACGAACGAGCCGAGCAAACCGGAGAGCAAGAGCTTGTACAGCTATCCGCGTTACGTTGACCTTTGCTTCGAAGGTGATAAGGACGCGGAAGGCAATCCGAAGTACACGAAGACGCTCGTCGATTGGGATCTCGACAAGGTTGATAACACCTATCTCGGTTCGAGCAATTCTTACGCGGTCTTCCGCTACGGCGACGATAAGATCGGCTATCAGTATTTCAGAGTGTTCGTTAAGATCAAAGAGCGTTTGTTTACCGGCTCGATGCTCGACACGACGAACGTCGTTACCGATATCGATCCGATGTATCTGACCCGCACGGGCGCCATCGTGGTCGCGGGCATCAACGGCGCGGCGTACTACGAGAATTACGACCCGACCAAGAAATCCAACTATCCCGCTGCCGTAACGATCAATTACGACGCGAACGCGAATATCAGTTATCCGTTCGAGGGCAGGGAAGTCAAGTGGGATCCGTCCGGTATCTCCGTGAAGTACAATGCGGGTACGCAGTACGCAACGTTGACGATCGGCAAGGATTACGCGGGCTATCAAACGATCAAGGTTCCGATCAAGATCCAAGATCGCTCGATCAGCGCGATCGATCTGACCGCCGTCAGGTCCAAGTACGAATTCGATCCTTACGAAGAAGACGCAACGGATCGCAAGTGGTATCCGGACAATAAGAACGGAAACAACAATGCGATCGTCGTGTTCTCTTCGCAAAACAGCGGCAGATATCCGATCACGTGGGATCTCTCCGAAGTGGATCAATCTTACAGAGGCGGCAGCTTCAAAGCCTATGCGCGTATCGGATCGGAAAGCGCGGGCTATCAGCTTATCCCGTTCAACGTCGTCGTTGAGGCCAAGATCATCAAGAACTTGCAGATCGAGGCGATGAACTTCGATCCCTACGACGATTCGGTGAACCCGCTCTCGATGGACGATTATACGGACGCGGAAGGAAATCTGATCCAAACGCCGTACGTCAAGAGCGCGATCGCCGTGTTCAGGGACGATTCGACGCACGTGTTCAGCAACCTGATCTGGGATATCACCGAGGTCGGAAAGATTTGGAACTATAAGGGCGGATCGGCGAACGTGACCGTCAAGTTCGGCAACGCGTACGGCGGCTATCAAACCTACGACGTGCCCGTAACCGTGGCGTGCCGCGAGATCGTTTCCGTCGAACTCAACGAAGAAAACACCGTGATCTTCGACCCGTACGGCGGCGTCGATCCGAGGCAGGAAGCGAGCTACTATAAGAAAGTCAACGCAACCTTCTCGAACGGTGAAAAGGGCGTCGTGGAAGTCATTTGGGATATCAGCAACGTGATCAACGGCTACAAAGGCTTCCGCAGCATCACCGGCGGCTTGCTTTACGAAGAATTCCCGGTCGCGATCCGTGCCGGAAACAGCGTTTGCGGTTATCAGACCTATTCGGGCATCAAAGTCCGCGTTTTGAACCGCGAGATCGTTGAAAACTCGATCAGCGAGCAGAAACTCGACGTCTATTCCGATAACGATCTTGCCTCCGTCGTCACCGTCACCTTCAAGGACGGAACGGAGCGCTCGATGAACGTTACTTGGATCAACGAGAATTACCGCACGGATATCAACTCCGAGGACTTCCCGGATTGGAACGATCAAGACTTTACGGCGGACGCGCGCATCGGCGACGCGATCGGCGGCTATCAGCTCATAACCGTTCCGGTCAAGATCTATAAGAGATTGATCACCTCGCTGAGTATCGATAACGTAAAGGTGTCGAAGGACAAAGCGCAGATCACGGACGACCTCTTGATCGATTACACGAAGTATCGCATCGAGATCGACCCGTATGAGAACGATTACGCGCTCCCGTCAACCGTCCAACTCTTCTTTAACGACGGCACGAACACCTACATCAACGCCGTTTGGGATCTGCGCAACGTCAACGTTACGATGGGCGGAGGCGTCTTCGGCGGTTACAACACGAACACGCACGGCGCGATCCTCAAAATCGGTAACGCGCGCACGGGTTACGTCAACGTCGAATTCATGGTCGTCGTCAAGAACCGTAACCTCGATTCGATCGCGGTGGGCGAAAACTTCTATCCCGCGATCTACACCTATAACGTGCAGACGGGCGAAAAGGGCGAGCTCTTGACCGCGATCGTAAACGACGCGTATCTCGATTCCGCCTTCCCGAACAACGTCTATCTCGAATTCCCGGTGAAGTCGGGCGTGGACGCTTTAACGAATTCGGCGCCGACGATCAAGATGATCGGAAACTGGAACCTCGTCTATAAGAAGGATCAGCACGGAAACAACGTGCCCGTTCAGGCTTCCTTCTCGCTCGGCGGTAAGAACGCGGGCTATAAGACCTACACGTTCGACGTGTTGACCGTCTTCCGCACGCTGACCGTTCCGACGGACGTCGTCGTGGAAATCGATCCCTATCAGGTTTCGCTCCCGCAAACGTTGACCGTTGAGGTCGGCGGCGCGGTCGGCTACAACTTCGAAACGGGCAAGTATTACGCGTTGGCGCCGGTCGTTTGCGGTTGCTCTTGCGCGTCTTGCATCTCGCGCGGTTCCTGCGGCACGGTGGATGAAGACACCGGCGTCCTGACGCCGACCTGCACCTGCGACTGCACCTGCAAAGAAACGGTCGGGACCTATCGCCTCGACTGGTCGAAGGCAACGATCGACTTCAATTACCGAGGCGGCTTGTACGATAACGTGCTTGTGTACGTCGGTAATTCCACCTGCGGCTATCAACCCGGCAGGATCAAAGTAAAGGTTTTGGATAAGACCGTCCAAACGGTTTCCGTTGAGGAATTCGAGATCGATCCTTACGATTACAGCACGTTGCCGCAGAGCACGAGCGTCACCTTTACGGATAACACCTCGGGCGAGCTCAAACTCACCGCGAACATTTCGAACGCGGTCAAGATGGAAGGAAACGAAGCGCTCGGCTTCTTCGAGGGCGGCTACTACACGATCACCGCTTACCTCGGCGACAGAACGGGCGGCTATCAAGCGAAGACCATCAAGCTCAAAGTAAAGAACAGAACGATCAAAGGACTCTTGATCAACGGCGTGGACGTCGTGGCGGAAGGCTATACCGTCCGCACCTACGGCGAACTGAACGGCTTGACGATGAAGCCCGAAAGCGAGCTCACGGCGATCTTTGACGGTGGCGACACGATGAAGCTTAAAGTGCTTTGGAGCAGCGTTGCGATCGATTACGGCTATCAAGGCGCGTCCTACGCGGCGCTCGGACTCCTCGTCGGTAACGCGGAGGGCGGCTATCAGAGAGTCGTGTTCGACGTACGGGTCGAGAGAGCGGAGGCGCTTTCCGCAACCGGCGAAGAGGACTTCCTCTATAACACCTTGCTCGGAAAGGACGGCTTGCCGGCGAACGTCGTCGTTCGTATGGACCAAAAGAGCTATCTCGAAACGATGATCCTTCCCGCCGTCGAATGGGCCGAAGCGTTCAACGTGGACAGAGAAAACGGCGTCTTTACTTCGAAAGTTAAGATCGGAAACGACGTCAGCGGCTATCAATGGATCCCCGTGACCCTCCCGCTTGCGGAGATCACGCTCTTGTCCGTCCAGTCGCGCGTCTTCGAGCTGAGCGCTTACGAGGATATTCAATCGGACGAGCAGGGCAGGCTCCTGAATCCGGACGGCTCGCTCTTTACCTTGTCCGCGGACGTCGGCGGAACCGAACCCGGTAATCTGTACGTCAAACTTCTCTCCGTTCCGACTTACAGCTTTTACGGCGGTATGTTTACCGTCAAAGCGATGGTCGGAAACGAACTGACCGGTTATATGTCGCAAACGGACGACGGCGAAGAAATCGAAGTCAATATCCGCGTCCATCTGCAGTTGATTCGCTCGCTGTACGTCAACGAAGACGGCGTAAAGAAGAACATCATCGAATACTATAACTTGCCTTCGCCGCAAGATCCTTACAATATGCCGAACATCAAGAAAGGCGATAAGATCACGGCGTTGATGTCAAACAACACGTTTACGGAGCTTACGGTCGTCGGCGTGTTCTTTACCCAGAACAGCGTCAAGAAGGAAACGGTCAGCTATAAGGGCGGCACGAATATCCTGTATGAGATCGTCGTCGGCGACGCAAAACACGGCACGCAGACCTTTTCTTACACGATCTCCGTTGCCTCGAAGGTCATCGAAACGGTTTCCACCCTCCAAGACGTGTGGATCGATCCGTTCTCTTACGAATTGCCGAAGAAGGCGTCCGTTACCTTTAAGGACGGCACGAATGCGGAACTCCCCGTCGTGTACGTCGCAAACGGCGTCAACTTCAACTCCGAAACGATCGCTTACACGGGCGGCAGTTACGACGTGACCGCTTTGATCGGTGACGAAATGGGCGGCAGACAGCTTTACGAGTTCAAACTCAACGTAACGCAGTCCTTGGTGGTCGGCGTACAGTCGGCAACGGTCATAACGATCGACCAGCTCGAAAGCCGCGTGCGCCTGCCCGAAACGATCCAATTGACCGTCCGTAACGGACAGGGAACGAAGGTCGTAACGGCGTCCGTCGAAAACGGGCTCATCGATAACGGCGATTGGACGGTCGCGCTTGAAAACGGCAAGTACGTCCTGAAAGCGAAGGACGGAAAGACGGGCAGTTGGGTCTTCGAAAACGTTGACCTGACCTACACGGGCGGCACCTATTACGCGATCTATCGCTACGGCAACGAGAAGGCGGGCTATCAGAACGTTACGATCCCCGTCGAGGTCGTGGAAAAGAAGATCGATTACGAGAAATTGCAGTACGTCAGCGGGCGTACGTCGGGCGGCGTGTTGCTCTCGCCGTTTGCGACGACGATCCGCGCGGGCGTCGGCGAGTACTTCAACCTGCCGAGAGAGCTTTGGATCACCTTCGAAGACGGCACGGGAACCGAAGTGGACGTCACTTGGGACGCGACGGGCGTAAGTATCAAGCAAGCGGGCACCTACACGGTCAAGACCGTCGTGCTCGAACAGACGCTGACCGTTACGATCGTGATCACGGAAGACAGGCTCGTCTATTCGGATAACGTCGTTTCGCTGTACGTCGTGGAGCGCGGCGGATCCTTCCGCTTGCCCTCGGCGATCCGTCAAACGATCTACGTTAAATCGGCGGCGGGCGGCTTCGGACCCGAAGGCGGTC
>DBVY01000036.1:24085-55827 GCA_002308575.1 Christensenella sp. UBA1252 | reverse complement strand
CCTCCCGTCCTCCTCCGTTGAAGACAGCTATTTGATCGAAGGTAAGATCACGAACGGAACCTTTACTTGGTACAAGGAGATCATGCTGTACTTCCACAGCAGTTACGTGACCTACATTCAATCTTTGGCGGAATCCAAAGCGTTCGGATCCCTCGCGGGCGAGCGCAGCGCGAACGTTGCGGTCGGCGAGTCCTATACGGCTGCCGATCTGCCCGAGGTCCTCGTTGCGGTCTATGACGGCGCGGCGGAAACGATCAAGACGACGGCGGCGAATTGGCGCGTTTCTTACGCATTGGACGGCGAGGGCAACCTCGTTTGGATCAACGGCGACGTAAACGATATGACCTTCCTCGACACCTCGAAGGCGGGCTACCGTTACGTTCTGACCGGCGCGATCCTGAACCGTTACGGCGAAGAGATCCGCTATGCGAACGGCGAAGAATTGACCTACACCGTTTCGGTTTCCGAAAAGGTGGATATTACGAAGATGTGCGTGATCGGCGACACCGAATTCCGCTTCGGCGACACCCGTCATATCAAAGTTACGACGAACGTCGGCGTAACCGTTACGAAGATCGAGTATTATAAAAACGGCGCGATCGTTTCCACCGTCACCTATAACGCGTCGACCGGCGCTTTGATCTCGGACGGCGGCTATCCGACGGATGCGGGCGACTACGTTGCGAAGATCTATCTCGAAGGCTTCGAGAAGACGGCGGTCATCGAATCTCCGTACGTCGTGACTCGCCGCGATCTGACGGACGAGATCATCGTCGTGGATACGATGCAACGTTATCTCGGCGCCGGCACGAATTACGTTTTGACCTACGGAACCAAGTTCGGCAACATCGCGTTGACCGCAACGTATTCTCTGATCAGCGGGCAACCGGGCGCGCTTACGAACGGACTGCCCTCCGCGGTCGGTAAATATCAAGCGGTCATCTCGGTGGACAGNNGCTGGCATCTCAAAGCTTGCACTTGCTTGTCCGTTGTGCACAATTGTTACACCTGTTGTTACATCCCAAGCAGCAATATTGTAACCTACAAGAGCTGTTACTCCAAGATTTACAGTATCACCATACTTCACTGTATATGTGCCACTTGTTGCTGCATCTGAATTTCCTGTGTAAGAAATTGTATATTGGCTTACACCCTTTACAGATGTGATAGAAACATTGTAGCTCAATTATCAAGCGGTCATCTCGGTGGACAGCACGAACTACTTCGGTTCGGTCACCGTAACGATGGAAGTCGTCCAAAGCATAACGGTGAACTTTATTAAGGACGGCTCGATCGTGGGAACGACTGCGGTCGGCGACGGAATGTATATCGCGGGAACGGTTTCCGTTTCGAAGAGCGGTTATACGTTCGCCGGTTGGTATTACGATCAAGCCGGCGACGAGCCCTTCGTCGCCTCCGAAAAGGTTTTGGCGTCCAATACGCACGTCAACGATTTGACGTTGAACCTGTACGCTAAATTCATTCCCGCGTCCTAAAACGCGGGAGTGGATCCCTTCCGAGCCTCGCGCAGGGCGCGCGAGCGCATAAATAATATAATTATTAAGTATATTTAAGTTACTTCAACCGCCCAATGGAGTAAAATAAAATAGAGGTAAAACTATGATGGCTCAGACAGAAAGAAGAAAAAGAATCGGATCCGCGCTGGTCTTCGCGATCGCGATCGTGTTTTTGATCGCGATGATCTTGCTTTCCGCGTTCCTCATCCCCGTTGAAGCGAGCGCAATCGACTATGCGTCTTATTCGTATGTCGAAGTAAACGATACCGTCGTAAATACGTTTTCGTCGGCTACGGAGCAAGTCAGAGAGAACTATAAAGCGGCGGACGGCATCGTGGATCAGGCGTTGGAGTTTTGCTATATCTTCTTTTCCGGAAAAACGAATCGGAACTATCAGCTGACCGCGAACTTTAAGATCACGGCGAGCAACTGGGCAACCAAGGGCGCGAACATCCCGCAGGGCGTCGCGATCAACGGAAACAATCGCATCGTTTGGGTCACGACTGCGTTTACGGCACACATTAACACGGCGGGCGGCTTGGCGAACAAGAATCAAGGAACGGTTTCCGCCCTCAAATACTATTACGCCGGCTCGATGAAAGTGGAACATTCGAGCGGCGACCACCTCTATTACGGCGGTATGTTCGGTATCAACTCGGGTACGATCCAAAACTGCGAAATCGAGATTGCGGGTTCGATCGACGCGCTTTCTGATTCGGACGACGTAAAGACGCGTACGGGAGGCGTCATCGGGCAAAATAACGGCAGCGTTGTCAACTGCCCGAAGATCGTTTCGAGCGCTACCCTCGTAACGTTGACTCGTGAGGACACGGACGTTGAAGAGAATCCATACGGGCAAGAAAATATGATTTTCTCGGGCGGTATCATCGGAGAGCAGTTCGGTTTGCTTTCGAATTGCACGATCGAATCGGGCGCGTCCGTCTTGGCGGCGGATCACGTTTCTTATTACGAGCCGGACGATCTCTCCGGTTGGATCGGACTCAACGATTACGCTTACAACGACTCGGAATACGTGCACCCGGCGGGCGTTGTTATCGGAATGTTGTCCGGCGGCGGCAAGGTCCAAGGATGCACCGTAAAGGCAACGGGTTCCGCCGTTGCTTACAGCATGAGCGGCGGTTCCTACCACGGCGACGTCACCGCGGGCTTTATCGCAATGTTCCGCGATTGCAGCGGCGCGCAGGTCACCGGCAATTTCGTAACGCTTTCTACCCATACGACGGCGTTTTACATTGAAGATTTTGATTTGGGAGTCTCTTGGCTCCTCAACTATGCATTTGGAAAAGATACCTACAAGGTGCACGTTTATTCGGGCGGCTTTATCGGCAGGACGAGCGGCGGCGGTATGACGATCGCGAATAACGTTTGCCTGATCGACGGCGGAAACGACTTGATCGAGGACGGCGTTTCGTTTGACGTGGAGTACAAGGCGCGCGCCGGACTGTTTGCCGCGGACGAAGACGCGAGCGGCAATATCGGAACGAATAACTGGCTCGTTCGTAAGCTCGATCAATGCAATACCGATCGCGTAATCGCGAACGATATGGGAACGAGCAGTAACCTGAATCACCTGAATATTTTCGGCGACGGTTCGATCATAGCCGTTCCTTCCACGTCCAGCACGACCGCGATCAGCATCACGGTTAAGCCCGGTAAATCTCCTTTCTACGGGATGACGGACGATATGTCTAAGTCTTCTCCGACTTTCAACACCGCTCGGACGATCTCTCTTTCGGGTTCCACGAAGAAAGTTAAGTACCTCGTCTTTATCGACGACAACATTACTTCGGGCGGCGAATTGACCCAGCTCGCAAACGATATCAATTTGATCAAGAGCGACGTTTGGTCGAAGCTCGGCTCTACCAACGACGATCACCGCGCCCATTTCTCCGGAACCTCGGGCGTTACGCTCAGCTGGCTGAACGTCAAGCTCGGAAAAGATATCCTCGTTCGCGAGGGAACGCCCGTTATCGAGGAGTTCCGCGGCACGTTCGACGGTCAAAACAAGAAGATCGAGTTCGCGGCGGGCTCCACGATCTCTCACGATTACGAAGCGGATGGTGATAACGGCAATTGTTTCTCCGATTATTACGGCGTACCCGAAGATGATCGGGAAGAGCCGTATTACTCACTCTATTACACGGGTCTGTTCGCCTCGAATTTAGGCATTATCAAAGATTTAAAGATCGACTTCGGCGGAACGATCTCGGACGACCGCGGCGTCGCTTTCGATCTTTCGGACGGCGCGAGCTATATTGCGGACGATATCAATGACAGAACGTTTACTTACACCGAATTCTTCGACAACCAGCAAGCCACGCTTCTCGCGCCTTCCGCCCTCGAAGCGGATAAGAGCTACGCCTATTTCTTTACGGGCAACGGCTACAACGCGGCGAGAGGTTTGAAAAACCCGGGCTACGTCGACGTTCGCTCGGTCCAGTCGCTTTGCTTCGTTGCGAACTACTATTGCGGCGTCCTCGTCGGCAAAAACTCGGGAACGGTTTCGAACGTTTCGTTGAATATGTCGAAATCCTCTTACCTCGGCGTGTCGGCGGCGAACGTTAAGATCGGCGGTTTGATCGGTTACAACGCGGGCAGTTTCTCGGACGTCACCGTTAAGATCTACGGTAAGATCCGCGGCAAGGCGAAGTACGCGGCGGACGTCGGCGGCGTCGTCGGCGAGAACAATTCGACGAACGATATGCGGAACGTCTGCGCCTATATCGGCGGCGAGATCACGCTCGAACACGTTTCCACCTACCACAAAGCGGTCTATTACCTTTTCAAGAAAGTTTCCAAGGAAACCGTTGCCCGTACAAGCGACGACATGAAAGACGTGATCGCCGGTACGCCCAGCGGCTTCTTGAATTTCAATCCGGCAATCGTTGTAAAACAACTGATGGCGCAGAAGACGGAAAAGATCTTCGGCGCGATGGTCCCCGATCCGACTACGGGCTCGATGACGGAAGAGTACGAGAGCACGAGTGTGACCTACGATACGTACGGATACCAATCCGTCGGCGCGATCATCGGCTATAACTCCGGTTCCGGCGCGAAACTCATCAACAGCTCGGGTTCGATCGGAAACAAGGGCGAATTCAATACGCCTACTTTGAACTGCGATTCGAAATACGTTCAAAATATCGGCGCGCTCGTCGGCAGAGTCAAGCCGAAAAAGAACGCAAGCACCGCAACGCCCGTTACCTTCCAAAACGCTTGGGCGGTCATGCCTTATGAAGAATATTCGAAGATGGCGGCGGGTGAGCCGAACCGCGCGATCGTCGGCGACTTTGCGTCGGACAGCGGAAACACGGGTACGCACCGCGTTTACGTTCAAGAAACGATCGCGATCGGCGAAGCGAACAACAACACCATTCGCTTTACCCTCGAAGCGAAAGAAGGTTTGGTCTTTTCGGGCTGGTACTTGATGGAAGGCACAAACCGCACGATGCAAACGGCGGGGTTGGACGGAAATTACTTTACGCCGCTCAATCAAAACGAAAACGGTAACACGTTCGTCGTTGAAGTCGTGCCTCTGCAACTGTTCAAGGCGCAGGATATCGCAAAGATCGCCTCTTCCACGAACGAGGGCAGGGATTACATCAACGTTACCTTTACCCTCGGCACGAATATTACGCTGGAAAGCACCTACGTTCCGATCGGCACGGTAGAGCATCCGTTCTGCGGCACGTTCGACGGAAGCGGCCTTAAAGTTACGCTGAACGGCGTTGCCGCCAATTCGGAGTACGCCGGATTGTTCGGTTGCTTGGGCGCGCAAGGCACCGTCAAGAATATCCACGTTGCGGTCGGCACGCAAACGGGTTCGACCAAGGTCCGCTATGCGGGCGCCGTTGTTGCGGTCAACAACGGAACGGTCGGGCAGGATTCCGCCGCCGTCAAAGTCTATGCGGAGATCAACGCGTCTTTGATCGCGGAGATCGTCGGCGGCGTCGTCGGTGAAAACAGAAACCTCGTTCAAAACGTCGAAGCGATCTATACCGGAAACGGCTCTTTGACGCCAGCCGCGACCGACACCTCGAAAGAAGTCATCGCGGGCGGTATCGTCGGCAATAACGAACAGATCCTCGAAACCGTTCCGATCATCAAAAACGGTATCGCCGATTTCAGGATCTACGCTTCCAAGATGGGCATTTCTACCAACAACACGAAGTTCGTGCTCGGCGGCGCGGTCGGATCGAACGGCGCGGGCGCGGCGGTGTATTCCGTCGTTTCCTGCGTGACCGGTGCGAACGCGTTTATGAACGGTACGCTCGGAAGCAAAGGTTCGCAAAACAAACTCCGCGGATTCATCATCGGGCGCAACGAATCGAGTTACGTGGATACGCTGTGGTGTTTGTTCCGCTCTCTTTCCACTTCGGCAAACAATTTGAAGGATCCCGCGTTCGGCGCTCCCGTTTCGATCTATCGCGATAAAGGTGAGGGCACGCCCGACACGAGCAAAGCCGTTCTCGTTAACGGAACGAACTATTTGAACGCAAACTCGATGATCCAATACGGAAAGGGTTCCGTTTCCGTTTCGATCGTTAAGTATATTTCGGGCAACGAAACCAAAGGCGGTCAGATCCGCTTTATCTCCGAAAAGTATTCGGGCGATTCGGATCCCGAGTTTTACGATTACGTTGCGGATTTCTACACGGGCGAGATCGCAACCGTTTTGCAAGGCAATTCAGGTAGCGTGTACGCGCCGCCCGTCGGCTTCATCGGTGGCGATTTTTACGCTTGCTTCCAAAAGAGCTCTCTCGGCAGCCAAGAGGATTACGCCTACGTCGCTTCCAAGATCGATTCGGATTTCAGGCTGTACGTCCGCTATCAGATCACGAACAGCTTTATGATCGATTCCGCTACCGCGACCAAAGCGCTCGGTGCGAGCGAGGAAAAACCCTTCCGCGGCAGTATCAACGGAAACGGTTGCACGATCACGATGGATTCCGCGTCGAGTATGCACGCGTTCGTCGGCGTCCTCGGCGAGAATGACGGAACCTATTATTCCGAAATCAAGAATTTGAAATTCGTCGTGCAGGCGGGCACCTATATCACGCATTCGAGCGACAACGTCAAGTACGGGTTCCTGACCAATATAAACTACGGAACGATCTCCGGTTTGACGATGAACGTGCGCGGATATATCCGCATCAAGAACGGTTACGCGGGCGCGATCGCCGGTAAAAACGGCGGCGTGATCTCTTCCGCGAACGTCGTTTTCGAATACGCGAACTATTTGGGCAACGACGGCTACGGCGCGGTTCTCGCGAAGTACGCGGGCGGCGCTGTCGGCTTAAACGAAGGCGTGATCGGAAGCGCTTCTTCCAATTCCGTTATCGTTTCCGTCCAAGCGGGCGGTGATTACGGTTGCGCCGTGTACGGCAGCGAAACGGCGGGCGGCATCGTCGGAACGAACGCCGCGTCGGGCACGGTCATTTCTCCGATCGTTACGATCAGCGGTATTCTCGGCGGCAAGTACGTCGGCGGTATCGCGGGCTCGAACCTCGGATCGATCGAAAGCGGTTTCTCCTCGATCAATAAGAAAGCGAGCTATTTCGGAAACGAAGCCTTCGGCGGCGTTACCGGTGAAAACAACGGCGTGATCGGCGATGTAAAAGAGAATTACGAAGCTCTCGTTCGCACCTACATTTACGAAGAACCCGCATACGGTTCGAGCGTTACGATCATCGTGGACGGCGTAACGTCCGGCACGAGAAAGACCAAGCGTTTCGGCGGCGCGGTCGGTAACAATAAAGAAAACGGTCAGATATTCTCCGTTCTTGCGGAAGTGCACGCGAACGCGATCGCGTCCGAAGCGGCGGGCGTCTTTGCGGGCGAAAACGCGGGCTCGATCTCCTATTGCAACGCGGAAAGCGCAAACAACTGCAACGTCTATGCGAAAAAGGCGGGCGCCGTAACCGGCATTAACACGGGCGAGATCCGCACGACCATGGTTATGGTCAAAGGCAACGTCGGCAGCAAGGCAAATGGGGAGAACGGTATCGTTAAATCCGATTACGCAGGTGGTTTCGCCGCGACGATGACGGGTAGCGTCGCTCATTCCGTCGTCAGCATTTACGGCGATTTTTACGGCACGACGACGGGCCTCGGCGCAGGACAAGCGCATAACAACGCGGGCGAAAACGCGTGGGTGCAAGTCATCAACTCCACGAAAAACCCGAACTGCCCGACGGCGGACAGCGGATTCAACTCGATCCGCGTTATGAACGACACGCTTCTCCAAGTTACGCTCGATTATAAAACGAATCTCTTTACGTTCCGTTCCGTGATCAAAAACCCGAGGGGTTGGTACAGCGATATCTCCGATTGGAACGACGACGGAAAGGGCAGGATCACCGAGAAGAACCAAGGTTTGCAAAACTCGGCTACCTATACGCCCGCTTCGACCCTCGTCGATCAAATGGTGCATTTGAGCTACGTCGATCTTCATATCTCGAATTCGCAAGCGCTTTCCAATCTCGCGAGCCTGATCAACGGTCACGATTATTACAGAGGCGTTTTGTTTACCGTCGATAACGAGATCCAACTCAACAGCCTCAGCGTTTTGACTCCGATCGGAAACGCGGAACATCCGTTCGACGCGATCTTCGACGGCGGCTATCATAAGATCACCTTCGCTTCCGGCAGCGCGATCAGCGGTATGGAGTACGCGGGTCTGTTTGGCTACACGACAAAAACCGCCATCGTCCGTAATTTCATTCTCGATATTTCGGAAGGCGTTACGATCGGCGGCGTCAACACCTTTGAGATCGGCGCGCTCGTCGGCAGAAACGAGGGCTTGATCGAAAACGTGTTCGTAAACCTCAGTTCTCCGCTAATTTACAATTCGGGCAGAAGGTATGCGGGTTCCTGCGTCGGTTATTACGACAGCGCGTCCGAAGAAACCCACGCGTTCAATACTTGTATCAGCGTTTTGAACGGCCGCGAATCCATCATCGGCAACGGAACGACGGGCAATCAGTTCGGCGTCAACGAGATCGCCGTTCTCGGTTCCGGTTTGACGTACATAACCTTTGTGGAGGATTATTCGCCCGGAACGACCGACCCGATCCGCGTTAAGTATTACGTGCCGGACGGAACGGTCGGCAACAGCACGTTCAAGGCTCGTTGCGCGGAGTTCTTCCTTAACTTCGGCGGCTGGTATTCCGATATTCGCACGGGCGAGCTCGTGAATTCCTATCCCGGTTTCGAAACGATTTACGGTTCGATCACCTATAACTCGGACGATAAGGACGTTTCGATCACGCCGGCGTATAACGCCAGAGATATCAAGGTTGTTTTGTCCTTTATCGCGCTTTCGATCGGCGACGAGAACGACTTTATCCGCTTTGCGAAAAACATCAATACATACGGCGATCAAGGCGCCAAGTTTACGCTCCTGAACGATATCACCGTCAACTTTAACAATTCCGAATCGGTCGGAACGCCGGATCGTCCGTTCACAGGTCTGTTTGAAGGAAACGGACACGTTTTGAACGTGACCGGAAATATGATCAAGCGTGAATACGCGGGCGTCTTCGGCTATATCGGAAACGGCGGCGTCGTTCGCAATCTCCATATCAACGTTACGGGCGAAAACGTAAAAGTCGGCGATACTTCCACGCTCTATGCGGGCATGGGCGTCGGACTTCTCCGCGGCGAGATCAAAAACTTCGTCGTTACGCTCCGCGCGGATACGATCGTCTTTACGACGCAGGGCTTGCCCTCCACGGGAGGCATCGTCGGTAGGGCGGAATCGGGCTACACGATCAATAACGCGTGGCTCGTCCTCGCCGAAAACGCAACGGTTACGAACCCCGTCGGTATCGACACCTATTACGTTGAAAATCGCTCGGTCAAGGGCGAAGGCAGATCGATGCGCCAAGTCGGCGTCGGTTCTTTGATGATCTTTATCGAGTCGGACGGCTCCAAGATCACCTTCGACGCAACCGAGATCGACGAAGACGGGCGCGACGGTTTCTACGGCTATATCGATAACACGGACGTCGTAAACGAAGTCGTCGAACCGATTCACGACGGCGCCGCGGGCGCGAGCCTGTTTATTTGGACGGTCAAACCCGGCGACTCGGTCAGCAACGATATGCTCGCGATCTTTATCAATAAATACATTTCGAGCATCGAAGATCTCGAACGCACTTCGAGAAACGTTCGCTTGGGCAGAAATTATCGCGGCATAACCTACGAGCTCACGAAAGACATCACGCTGAACGAAGTCGGATTCGAACCGATCGGCGGCGAAGTCGTAACGGGCGCCGGTACGTCTTACGTCAATTACGTCGAGCGCGACTTTATCGGCGGCTTCGACGGCAAGGGCCACACGATCACGATGCCCGAAGGTCTTGTGATTAACGCGCGTTACGCCGGTTTGTTCGGCAGAGTCGGCGCGCAGGCGAGGATCAAGAACCTAACCGTGAACGCGAAATGCGCGATCGGTTACGACACGGGCGAAAACACGACCCGCACGATCTATGCGGGCGTCCTTGCAGCGTACGCGCTCGGCGGCGAATATAAGAACAACGTCGTGATCCTCGATAAGAAAGCGACCTTGTACGGCTCGGTCGGTTACGGTCGTACGTTCGGTTATCTGCCGAGAAACGTCGGCAACGTGGCAACGAACTGCTGGGCGATCTCCTACAACAGCAGAATGAATTACGAATTGAACGCCGACGAGATCCGTTACAATTCCGCATACGTTTCTCCGTCCAACTTCTTGGACGACGGAAATAACCAAGGCGGCGTCAATAACATCATGGTTGTCGCGGCGGGGCAGGTCGGCGTGATCCGTCAACCGAACGACGCCACGAGATATCATTTCACGTACAGCGGCACGTCCTACTGGTACGATCTGAACACCTTTGCCGGCGATAAGGCGGCTTCGATCGGCGCGCAAAACGGCTCGTTCGAGCCGGACGCAAACACGAAGCGCGTCGGTTATAACGTCAGCTTCCTGAACAGCGAGATCAATTCGATCGCCGACTTGAAGCAATTCGCGCAAAACGTAAACGACGGCTATAACTTCTACAAACTGACTTTCACTTTGAGATCGAACGTTACGATCGGTGAAAACGATGAATTCGTTGCGATCGGAACGGCGATCAACGGCGTGAACGGCACGTTCGACGGGTTGGGTCACTCGATCACCTTGGCGAGAGGCGCGGATATCGGCGGCACGTACGCGGGTATCTTCGGTTCGGTTGCGGAAGACGGAACGATCAAGAACCTCCGTATTTTGCTCGAAGGTTCGATCGGTCACGATGAATACACCTCCGCGCAAGTCGAAATGGGCGCGATCAACTCGCTCTATGCGGGCGCGATCGCTTACAACAAAGGGCAGGTCGAAAACGTCGTCGTCATTTCGAACGGCTCGAAGATCCGCACGTTGAACGGCGTTTCGGGTCTTGTCATCGGTTACGACGCCACGAACCTCTTGAAGAACGTTTGGGGCTTGGTGGACGCTTCCGATCTGATCGCGACCGTCGGCGAAGCTTCTACGGGCGATTCTTCGGTCAACACGATGAAGATCGTCGGTATCGGAACGGTGAACGCAACCTTTAAGGACGCTTCCACGAGCGACTATCGTATGCGCTTCGATTCGACGTCCGACATTCCCGTTTCCGGTTGGTTCAAATCCTTCGAAAAGAGTTGGCAAATTTCCGAGGCGATGCTCGCGGGCGGCGTTTTGACGAGCGGCGTGCACGGCTACTTGATCGCCCCGATCGACCTTTCCGCCGTCAGCTACGAAGTCGCCGTTATCAAGACGACGATCGAAAACGCGGAAGAATTGATTGCCGTGGCGGAGGACGTCAACATCGGCGGTTATTCCTTCGAAACGATGACCTTTACGCTCGGCGCGAACGTCGAGATCCCCGCGATCACGACGGGCGAATATCTCCCGATCGGAACGGAAAAACATCCGTTCAAAGGAACCTTCTCGGGCAAGCTCGGCGATGATTATTATTCGATTATCTTGCGCGAAGGGTACTCGGTCGGCGGTGTCTTCGGCTATAACAAAGGCGAGATCAAAGACCTCCGCGTTACGGTAAACGGAACGATCGGCGAGATCACGAGCTCGTCCGACCACGTGTACGGCACGATCGCGGCGTTCAACGAAGGCGTGATCGAAAGATGTTTCGTCGAGATCACCGAGAAAGGCAAAGTTCTCGGGTACACGGCGGGCGGCGTCGTCGGCAGAAACGACGGCGAAATCAAAGACTGTATCGTTCTCGTTAACGGTCAGATCCGCGCGGAAAGCCGCGAGGCTAATACGATCAACGCGGGCGGTATCGCCGGTATCAATTACGGCGTGATCGAAGGCACGGGCGATTACGGCGATTGGAAAACGATCGGACTTTTGCCCAAAGCCAATCGTTACGTCAAAGAAGCGGGCGACTTCGTTTTGAGAGAGTACGACCTCGAAGCGAACGTCTTCCTGTACGGAAAGATCTCCGCGATCTCGAATAAGTCGGGCGGCATCGCGAATGCGGGCGGCGCGATCGGAAATAACTATGCGGGCTCCGCTTCCTATTTGATCGTGTACGTGCAAAACGACGCGCTCGTCGAAGCGAACGCGGTGACCGAAAACGGCGGTCGCGCGGGCGGTTTCGTCGGTTACGCGAGATCCTCGATCAACCATAACGTCGCGTTCCTGTTCGGCGAAGCGCTTTCTTCCGGCTATATGGGCGGTATGATCGGTTACCTTGACGGCGTTACCGTTATGAACGGCTGGCTCGTGACCTATAACCGCGTGATGCAGACGGCGGGCTACGGCGCCAAGACGATCAACAACCTGAACGTAAAAGGAAACGGAACGGTCAAAGCCTCGATCGATACGATCGCGAAGAGCGTTATGTTTACGAACATGACGGACGATAACGGATCCAAGCTCGACGGCTGGTATCTCGCGTCCGGCGTCCAAATCGACGCGCAGACGGGTAACGTCGGCGAAGGCGGTAACACCTTCCTGCCGAAGAGCAACGTCCAGAACAAATACGTTATGGTCGTCTTCGTCAACACCGAGATCCGCACCGCGAGCGACCTCGCGGATATGGCGGCGTCCGTCAGCAGCGGGCTTTCGGGTGAGGATATCGTCTTTACCTTGATGAACGACGTCACCGTCGAAGCGGGCGACTTGACCGGAACGATCGGCACGATCGAGTATCCGTTCAATAACGTGTTCGACGGAAAGAACTTTACGCTGACGATGAAGGGCGGCTCGATCGCGGGCGAAGAATACTTTGGCTTGTTCGGCTATATCGGAAACGCCGGTGTGATCAAAGACTTGAATTACGTTCTCGAAGAAGGAACGTACGGCTCCGAGAACGCCGGATACGTCGGCGCGCTCGCGTCCTATTCGCAGGGCGAAATGAAAGACTTTACGATTACGCTTTCCGAAAACGCGAAGATCGTCGGTAACGTGGTCGGCGCGGTCGTCGGCTATAACCTCGGAACCGTTTCGGGCGCAACGATCGTGATCGACGGCGAAGTCCAAGCGAAGGGCAACGATAACACTTGCGTCGCAGGCGGCGTAATCGGTATCAACAACGGTTATTTCGCGGATTCTTCGATCGCCCTCGGCGAAACCTCCTCGCTTTCCTCCTCGGGAGCAGCAAGCGGTTATTCGGGCGGTATCGCGGGCGAAAACTATAAAGGCGTCGACAGGATCTCCGTTGCCTTCGAGGGCAAGATTTCGGTCAGCGCTTCGCTCAGCGCGTATGCGGGCGTCGGCGTCGGCTTGAACCTCGGCTATCTCGACAACGCCTATATCGAAGTCATCGGCGGCACGCTTGAAGGCGGTGTCAGCGGCGGCTTCGCGGGTAACAACGTCAACGCGGTAACGGACAGCTTGATCAAGATCGTCGGTTGCTCGCTCGGCGGCACGGACAGCGCGATCGGCGCGAACCTCGTCCTTGAAGATACGAAAGTCAATAACGTTTGGGTCTATACGGACGCGATCGAAAGCGTTTCCGCTTGCGCGCTCGTCAACTCGATGACCTACGAAGAGGGTTTGGTTCTGACTTGTCCCTCGAAGCAGGACGTTTTGGACGGCAAGATCGCCTTTACGACCGACGTCGCCTCGATGACGGACGCCTTCGCAACGTTCGCCGAAATCAGAAACGGCGTTTGTGCGGCGGGTAGCGGCGCCCATTTGAAGAACATTTCGTACGCCGGTACGGTTATGACCTATAAGACCTTCGACATCGTTTCCGTAACGCCCGAATCGAGGCGGATCGCAGGCGTTAAAGCCATGCTCTCCGCAAGAAAGACGATCGGCAGCGGCGCGGAACTCTATGCGTTCTCGCAAGCGGTAAACGGCGGCGCTTATACGTTCGGCACCGCGACCTTTACCCTCGTTGCGGACTTCGATCTGCCCGCGAACACGTTCTTGCCGGACGGTTTGTTCGAAGCGATCGGATCTTCCTCGGCGCTTCCCGCATCCGTAACGATCGAAGGCAATCATCACGTCGTCACGGTCGGCGACACGACGCTAACCTGCGGTTTGTTCGGAACGACGAACGCAACGATTCGCAATATCGGTCTGCGTTTGAGCAAAACCGAAACGGACGCTTATCTCGCCGCGAATAACGGCGGTTCGATCCAAAATGCGGTCGTCTATCTCGAAAACGGCGCGGTCGTTTCCGGCGGCTTGTTTATGAAAGAAGGCGCGGGCACGGCAACGAACCTTTGGGTCGTGACGCGCGTTGATTACGCGTTGGATCAAGGATCCGTTTCCTATTCCGTCGTTCGCATCAACGGCGTCGGTTCCGTCGTCCAAAGCGGCGAAACGGATATGATCCTTTCCGCGGTCGCGGAAGGCGACATGATCTTTATCGGTTGGACGAAAGCGGGCGCGATCATTTCCGCCGAACTTCCGATGAACACCGCGTCTTGCGAAAAGGCGATTTATACCGCGGAATTCATTTCCACGTTCATCGACACGACGTATAAGTTTACCGTTCTTTCCGACGTCATCCTTCTCGGATACGACGGCACGGACGAAACCTTTACGCTCGGCGCGAACATCACCGTTCCCGCTCCTTTGACCGGATTCAAAACGAACGTTTTCAAAGGCACGTTCGAAGGCAACGGTTGTTCTCTGATTTTCGGCGCGGGCTTTACGGGCAGCGTGCTCGGAAAATTTGCGGGTAAAATGCAAAACGTGCGCGTCGATCTCTCCGCGATTGCGGACGGCGTCACGATCTTCGAAGGGGATCAGAGAGTGACGTTGAAGAACGTCGTGTTCGTTGAAAATCGCTCCGTGCTTTCGATGGGCGCGCCGATCGACGCAACGAACGTCTATTTCGAAACCTCGAACGCTTCCTTGTACGAAGCCTTTAAGACAACTTCCGTCTATAAGGACAATTATTCCGTGATCTACGGAAACGGAGTCGAAAACGTGCGTTACGAGTTCGGCGACACGATCCACGCGGAAGCGGTGAGCACGGAAACCCAAGTGTTTGCGGGTTGGTTCGGCGAGCAGGGCGAAGTTGCGGATCAGGTGATCAGCACGAAAGAAATCGCGCTTTCCAAGGAGAAAGGCAACTGCTATATGCTGAATTACGTGAACCGCGTGCTCTCTTCGGAGGACGATCTCATCCGCCTCGCAACGGCGGTCGCGGGCGCCTTTGAATTCGAAGGCGAAACCTTCCTCGTGACGGACGGCGGATTTACCGTTTCGTCCTCGATCGCAACGATCGGCAGCGCGGATCATCCGTTCAAAGGAAGCATCGTCGGCGGCGCGAACAGCGTGATCTATTTCTCCGCGGACTATAATACCTTTATCTATTCCTTACACGGCGAATTGAAGGATATCGTCTTTGAATTCGCAACGGGCGTCAACTTGCTCGACGGCGGCGCGCTCGTTAGGATTAACAAAGGTTTGATGAGCGCAATCATCGTCCTTTCTTCGACGAATACGCTCGCCTTTAAAAACGGCGCGGCGCTTTGCCGCACGAACGGCGGCGAGATCAAGAACTGCTGGTTCGTTACGGGTGGAAACGAAACCTCCGTTACGGAAGGCAGCCTCGTCGGCGTAAACGAGATCCGCGTTGACCAAAACACGATCATCGACGCGAGCTATCAAAAGACCAACATCGGAACGAAGGTCAGCTTCGAATTCATTCCGCTCGTCGGTTCCTTCGTATGCTTGTACGATTACGAAGGGAAGGTCGTCTTCCCCGGCGCATATAATTACGCGACCGGCTTCTACACCGCGCCCGAAAGCGCGAGCGGCGCGAAGATCTCGGTCAAGAGCATTTCCTCCGTTTGCCTTGAAGATGAGCTCGTTTATCTCGGCTATCTGACGGCGGAAGGCGGTCTTGCGAACGGTAGCGTGATCTCCTTGTCGAACGACCTCGTCGTGCGCCGCAATTTGCCCACGATCTATTTCGACGGCATCACGCTCGACCTTGCCGGACATTCTCTTTCGATGAACGCGATGGGCGAGGGCTCGCTCTTTACGGCGAGAACGCAGGGCGGTACCTTTAAAAACGGCGTCGTGTATCTGCAAAAAGGACACGTGGCGCTGGCTGCTGCGGGCGCAACGATGAAGAACGTCGTTTTGAGCTTGGCGGACAGTGGCATGGCGATCCCGTCCTATCGTTCGGATAACGCGATCGTGATGACCTTCGACAAAGCCTATAAGACTTCGATCCCGGTAACGAGCGGCACGTACTCCTTCGTCTATTACGAGAAAGGCGCGGCGATCACGCCGTCCTACGACGGAGAAACGCCCGTCTTTACCGGTTCGGATAACGAAGAATTCTACTTCGCCGCGATCGTAAGCCTCTCCGCAAAGGAGAAAGAAGCGGTGTATGCGCCCGCTCGCGTTGCAAGCGAAATCGATTTCAACAAGCTCGCTCGCGCGACCGAGGTTTCTTCGACAAAACTCTCAGGTCGCACCGTCACGATCACCGAATCCTTCGATGCGAACGGAACCACCGTGTTCCCGCTCCTCGGATTCAAGGGCGCGCTTTCCGGTCCCGGCACGATCACGATCACGGGCGGAACCTTTAACGAAGGATTTATTACGCTCGGCGAGGGCGGATCCGTCGAAAAGATCGCGCTTGCCTTTAAGAGCGCAACGATCGGCGCGAACGCCTTCCAAGGCACGAACGTAACGCTCTGCACGGTCGTCACCTATCAGACCGGTTCCGCAAAGCACGAAGAAACGGTCGCTTCCTATATGAACGTTTACGGCGACGGCGCGATCGAAGTTTCCTTCGGCGAAGGCATCGTCTATACGGCGGTCGCGAAAGGCAACTACGCGCTCCGTTCTTGGAAAGATAAGAACGGAACGGTCGTCAACCAAGATACTTCCGGCAACGCGAAGAGCTCGTATGCGCTCGCGGAGCCCGCATCCGCCGTCTTTGCGCTCCGGTATCTTGTGTCCGTGAACTTTACGGGCGTGACCGAGGACGATCTGAAAAACGGCGCGGCGAACATGCCCGAATTCACGGGACTCGGCGTCTACTTCGCGGACGAACTCGAAGCGAGCGGCACGAAGATCAACGTCAACGTTAAGGATATCGGCAGCGGCTATATGTTCTGGGGCTTGACCGCCACGACGGCTTACGAAACCGCCACGAGAAACGCTTCCGACGCTTGGAAATATCAGATCAATTGGACGGTGGGTCATTACAATATCGTTTTGAACGCCGAATTGACGTACGTGCCGATGGAATGGGTCTCCGAAACCTATACGGGCGCCGCGATCACGGTTTCGACCGCCGCTTTGACGGCGATCACGACGCGTGCGAACGGCCTTGGCTACAACGTGATCTCCAACTATTCCGCGCTGGGCGCAACGCCGCCGCTCGTCGACGGCAAGCCGTTCCACGCGGGTTCCTACCTCGTAAATTACAAGATCTACTCCGGCTCTAAGATGCTCTGCAATGCAACTTCCGGTTTGGAAATCAATCCCGCGATCCTGACCTTTAAGAGCCTTGCGATCAAAGACAAGGTGTACGACGGGACGGTGGACGCCGAGCTTTTGCCCGGCAGTATGCAGATCCAAGGCTTCAAGGGCGGCGACGCCGCTTACGTGTCGGTGAACGGCGTCAAGTTCGCGTTCAAGGACGCGAATGCGGAGCAAGGTAAAGTCGTCGTTGTCAGCGGCAAGGCGAAACTCGTTTCGACCGATCCGAACGGCGAACACAGATACGTTTATTTGGACTATGCGTTCGACGGAAACGAGATCACGTCCGTGCAAGAAGGTTTGATCCGCGCGAACATCAGCCGCGCGACGCTCGAACTCGAAGTCGCGTCTATTGAAACCGATTATCTGTCGCAATTCTCTTCGCCCGTCGCGTTCGTGCCTACGGTTAAGAGCGGACTCCTTACGAAGGATCGCGCGAATTACGAAGCCGTTGCTTCCAAGATCCTGACGCGTGAAAACGCGAACGTTTACGACGCGGGTGCCTACCGCATCATCGTCGGCGACAGCCTTGCGTTGAAGAACTACAACGTCGTGATGACCGGACAGGAAGCCTATTATATCGTCCATCCGACCGAGATCAAGATATTCTTCGACCTCGACGAGATCGAGTACGGCGACACCGATTACAAGCCGAAGTATCACGTTTGCGACGGAACGATGTGTGGCTCCGCTTGCTCGCACAAAGGGATGAAAGAGGGCGAAGAGCTCTATTTCGATGCGATCACCTATAACGCGGGCGGCGCGCTCCTTCCGAGTGAAACCGTTCGTTACGATCTCGCGTGTTTGTTCTCGGATCGCAACAAGAACTACTCCGTTGTGAGCGGCGACGGCTACGCGCTCGTGGACGGCGTTAAGAAAGCCGTACTCAAAGCGGAAGGCGTGTTGAAGGTCAAGCCCAAGAAACTGACCGTTTACGCGGATGCGGAAAGAAACGTCAAGTCCGTCGGTAAGAGAAACGAGATCATTTACGCGTCGCTGACCCAAGGCAAATCCTTCGTCGAAAAGACGCATACCCTCGTCGTTTCGAGAGAGGCGGGTGAACGCGTCGGCAGATACCCCTTGGTCTATAAGGTTTTGGACGGAGAAACGGACGTGACCGCGCGTTACGACATCACTTCGGAGATCGACGGCGGCAACTTCTACGAGATCAAGAAAGTCGCGATCCGCTTGAAGCCCAACAAGACCTCCGTGATCTACGGAACGGTTGTCAGCACGATCAAGTACACTCCGATCGTCGGCGACGGAAGTATTTCGATGGACGATTTGTACTTCGCGATGTTCGGGCAGGAAAAGAAGGGCGCGACCCTTTCGGACGTCGGCGTAAACGCGCTCGTCGGTTATGACGAAAGCACGATCCTGAACGTCGGCGAGTACGACGCCGTATTCAGCGCGGAGCTCGCCACGCAAGCCGCGGTCGATTGTATTTCGGGCGTTACGATGCAGAGCGGTCAGAGAATGATCATCGTTACGAAGAAGTATCTTACGATCACGATCTCCGACTTTACGAAGACCTATAACGGCGTCAGCGATTTCAGAGAGTCCCTCGTTTCGTTTACTTCGAGCGGCTTGCTCGACAAGGATAAAGACGCCGTCAAGATCGTTGCGGAAAAATACAACGTGCAAAACGCGATTTCCGTCGGCAACTATAAGATCAACGGTACCTTCGTTTTGAAACCGACGAAACCCGAGTACGCGCCGATCGCGAATAACTACTTTATCGTCGTGATCCCCGGTGACTTTACGATCAACCCGACCTCTGTTACGATCAAGGCGGAAGTCGGTTACTTCGACAGCCAAGGCGTGTTTACGCCGGCTTCGATCATGCGCACCGATCTCGAAGCGTTGAACACGATCTATTACGGCGACAACAAAGCGATCTTGAAATTCTCGATCGAGAAGGGCGCTTCGTTCTTGAAGATCCCTGCGGGTAGCAGCGACAAGGAAGCTTCCGACTTTATCGCGAGCGAATTGAAGATCTCCTATTACAGGCTTTCCAGACTTGTTCCGGCCGCAGGCAAAAAGACGGTGGACGAACTCGGATTGATCGCCGCGAATAATAACGTAAAGGCGACGTTCAACGCAAACGTTGCGGTCGCCCCCGTTTCGATCATCATTAAGCTTATGCCGACGACCAAGACGATCGGCGAAGCGGATCCCGGCATCTCCTACGTCCTTTCCGCTGAGGATCCCTACGACGATTACGCGGAGATCCCGGACTACTTCGATATTGCGGAAGGAACGTTTGACATCTACGTCACGGGTGAAAGAACGGAAGGCGAATCGCTGGGCAGTTACGAATATTCGAACATCAAGATCGACATTGTGAACGCCTATTCGGGCGAATCGCTGTTCGATAAGTCCTCGGCGACGGGCGCCGCGTTTGCGGGCAACATCTCCAAAGAGGGCATTTCGGACGCGAAACTCATCATTCAGCAAAAGTCCTTCTTGAAGACGACGGCGGGCAAGATCCTCGTCTACGGCGGATCCGTTGCGGCAATGGCTGCTTTGACGATCTTTATTATCGTCGCTTTGAATAAAGCGTCGAAGAGAAGAGCGTTCAAACCCAAGAAACCCAAGAAGCCGAAGACTCCCAAAAAGAAGAAAGAAAAAGCGCCCGAGGGCGAAAACCCCGAAGGGGAAGCGGCGACAACCGAAGGCGAAACGACATCGCCCGAAGGTGAAACGGCGCCCGAAGGCGAAACACCGGCGGTAGAAAATCCGAACGCAGAAGGTGCGGAAGGCGCGCAGACGGAAGGCGCTGCCGAAGGGCAAGAGCCCGCAACCGCGGAGCCCGCGGAAGGTGAAGCCGCCGAAACCGTAGGAGAAAGCGCCGCCGAAACCGTTGCCGCAGAAGGCGCGAGCGAAGCGGAAGGAACCTCTGTAATCTCCGAAGATGCGATCACGGACGAAGCGCCGTCGGCGGAAACTCCGGCGGAAGAAAAACCGCTTTCCGAAAAAGAAAAGAAGAAGCTCGAAAAGGAAGAAAAGAAGAGAGCGAAAGAGGAAAAGAAGGCGGGAAAGAAATTCGTAGCGTCTTCCGAATCCGTAAAAGCGCCGAGTGAAGACCTCCTCGCGGACGAAGCGCCTTCTGCCGAAAACGCCGAAGAAAGCTTGTCGGAAGATAAAACGTCCGAAGGGGACAAAAACGACGCACAGGTTTAAGTATATTATAAATAGGACGGGCGAGATCGTCCGCCCACATGAATATAAAGAGGGACAACTATGACAAAACCCATTAAAATCAAAACGAGCGACATCGCGGTAGCGGCAATCTTTCTTTCGTTGATCTTATTATTCGTTTTCGTTCCGATCAACATTTTCGGCATCGACATTGCGTTCATCCCTTTGATCGCGATCTTTATCGCGGCGGACGTCAAAGGGCTCGGTATGGGGTTGTTTGCGGGTTGTTCGTTCGGCTTGGCGTCGCTTTCGGCGGCATTCCTGCGTCCGAATCCTTTTTCTCCGATGTTTTATAATCCCTTGGTGTCCGTCGTGCCGAGGATCATCATTCCGATCGCGGTTTACTTTATGTTTAAACTCGTTAAGAAATTGATGCATAAAGCTCCGCAGGAAGTCAGCACGTTCGCGGCGTCTTCGGCGTCTGCGATCGCAGGGGTTTTGACGAACACGACGCTCGTCGTTTCGATGATGGTCGCCTTCAATTTCGGAAAGACCTACGGCGGTACGGTGATCGGAAAGGCATTTGTGCTCGCGCTTCTCGGCGGAAATTTTTTGATCGAGATCATTTCCTGCGCGATCGTTACGCCCATTCTTTGCGTGGCGCTTCGCTTGGCTTTAAAGATCGATCGTCGCGGCAAGCGCACCGCGCTTTCTACCGCGGAAACGGCTCCCGAAAAGGCGGGAATCGGAGCCGATACTCTCGAAACGATCGAGGGCTCGGCGGAAAAGGAAGGCGGGGATCCGCAGGACGAAACGGAAGGCGAAAAGGCGCCCGAAAACGAAGAATAAAAAATTTTGAATTATTTTTTGCAATTACTTGCATTTTCAATGGTTGCGTGATATGCTTTAATAGCCTAACTGTCAGCGAGGCATACTTTTTTGCGTGAAAAAGTGCTTAAAAATCGCGAAAAATGCGCGTAAAACGCGTATGTTGGGTAATAATCGGAGGGAGAAGATCATTGAAAGACCGTTATTTGGAAATCGAAAAACTTTTTTTATCGAAATACGCCACTTCTTCCACCGCAACGAAAGGCAGAGAGATCCCCGTTCCGCCGTGCCCCCTTCGCACGGAGTTTCAGCGCGATCGGGATCGCATCATCCATTCCAAAGCGTTTCGCCGTTTGAAGCATAAAACGCAGGTCTTTATTTCGCCCGAAGGCGATCATTACAGGACGCGCTTGACTCATACGCTCGAAGTATGCCAAATCGCGCGCACGATCTCGACGGGGCTTTGCTTGAATCCCGACCTAACCGAGGCGATCGCGCTCGGACACGACGTCGGGCATACTCCGTTCGGTCACGCCGGTGAAGAAGTGTTTTCAAAGATCCTCGGAAGACCGTTTCGTCATAACGAGCAGAGCCGTCGCGTCGTAGAAAAGCTTGAAAACGACGGCAAGGGTTTGAACTTGACTTGGGAAGTGCGCGACGGCATCGAAAATCATAAACTTTCGCTTCGCCCCGCAACGCTCGAAGGCAGAGTCGTCAGTTATTCGGATCGGATTGCCTATATCAATCACGATATCGACGACGCCGTGATGGCGGGCGTTATCACCGAAGATCAGATTCCCAAAGAGTGCGTCGAGATCCTCGGCGCGACCAAGAGCGCAAGGGTCAACACCCTCGTTCTCGATATGGTGAAGTATTCTTACGACAAGCCCGAAGTCGCCTTGTCGCCCGACGTGCAGACCGCGCTCAATAAACTTTACGGTTTTATGAACGAGAACGTGTACGCCTACCATTCGGCAAAAGGGGAAGAGGTCAAAGCGAAAAAACTCCTCGAAACCTTGTACTATTATTTTTACGAGCATTTCGACGAAGTGCCCGAGCCCTATTTTTCGATGGCGGAGCGGGACGGCAAGGAAACTTGCGTTTGCGATTATCTCGCGGGTATGACCGATCGCTATGCGGTTTCCACGTACGAGCGCCTGTTCATTCCGAACGATTGGAGAAGCTGATGGAAATTCGCGGCTTCGACGGAAGTTTTATCGAGGAGCTTAAAAACCGCTCCGATATCGTGGACGTCGTTTCGTCATACGTTCCTTCCCTGACGAAAAAAGGGTCGAATTATTGGGGAAACTGTCCGTTTCATCACGAAAAGACGCCGTCGTTCTCCGTGAATCGCGAGCAAGGTTTTTTTAAGTGTTTCGGTTGCGGAAAAGGGGGCGACGTCATTACGTTCGTGATGGAAGAGGAGAGCATGACGTTCTCCGAAGCCGTTAAATTCCTCGCCGAGCGCGCGCACCTCGAAGTTCCGAAACGCGTTGCGGTGCAGGACGAAGGCTTTAAGCAGATGAAGGAGCGACTGTACGCTTTGATGCGGGACGCCGCGCGCGTCTATCACGCGAATCTGCAAAAACCGTCGGCAGCCGCCGCGGTCGAATATATCAAATCGCGCGGGATCTCCGATTTGTCCGTTCGTAGGTTCGGGCTCGGTTATTCGGACGGATATACGAACGTCATAGACGAGCTGAAAGCGCGTGGTTATTCCCGTCAGGAAATGCTGAAAGCGGGCGTTTTGCAGGAGCGGGACGGTAAGATCTTCGACGCAATGGCGAACCGCCTCGTATTCCCGATCATCGATGCGTTCGGACACGTGATCGCGTTCGGCGGCAGGGTGCTCGGAAAGACGGATTTCGCGAAGTATAAAAACACCGACAACACCGTTCTGTTCGTCAAAAACAGAAATCTTTACGGGCTGAATTTGATCAAAAAGCTTCGCCAAAGAGAAAAGGTCAACGACCTGATCATGGTGGAAGGCTATATGGATACGCTCGCGCTCGTGCAGGCGGGCGTGGAAAACGTCGTCGCGAGCATGGGCACTTCGCTGACCGAAGAACAAGCGAAACTCGCCCGCCGCTACGTCGAAGATATCTATATCTGTTACGACGGCGATTCGGCGGGGCAAAACGCAACGTTGCGCGGCTTGGAGATTTTGAAAAGCCACGGATTGAAAGTGCGCGTGATCTCCCTCCCGAACGGCGAAGATCCGGACGAGGTCATCAAGCGCGCGGGCGTGGACGCGTTTTTAGCGTGCAAAGCCGCCGCCACCGAGCTGACCGAATACAAGCTCACGAGGCTCAAAGAACGCCACGACCTCTCGACGCCGTACGGCAGAGCGTCCTATGCGAAGGAAGCGGCGAAGATCCTTTCCGAGTTAACGAGTGAAATGGAGAGGGATGCCTACGCGTCGTTCGTCGCCAAACTGACGGGCATCAATCAAAACGTCGTAACGTCGGAGATCAAAGCCTTGGAAAAGGGCGCGCCGTCTTCTTTGACGGTCGGAGCGACCGCCCCCGCGCTCGAAGCGAACGTGCAAGCCGCGCGTTTTGTGCTTCGCCAATGCGTGATGGGGCTTGAAAAATGGGAAGGCTATCGGGAATTGATGCCGACCGACGAACTCGGAAAAGCCGCGGATTACCTAACGGAATGCGCGATGAAAAACGTCCCTGCGGACGTCGGAACGCTTTATCACGTAACGACGGAAGAAGAGGCGGATAAGATTATAAACCTTGACGTCAAACGGTACGAAGGAAACGAAAAAGCCGCGTTTATCGACTGCGTCACTCTTTTGAGAAAAGAGTTTTCGAAAAGCAGGATCGCGGAATTGAATGAGAAGTATCGATTAAGTACCGACGACGAAGAGAGGGCAGCATACATAAAGGCAATTGCCGCAGAAGAGGAAAAGTTCAGGAGGGCTTATGGAAGCAAATAACGAAAAAGAAACGTTGCTCAGGGCGCAGATCGACAAGATCATCGAGAATTTCAAAGCGAAAGGCAGCGTGCCCGAAGACGAGATCGTCGTGCGCTTGCAAAAGATCGATATCAACTCGGACGATATCGAAAGGGTCTATAACGAGATCGAAAAAGCAGGCATCAAGATCACGGCGACCGAAGCGGAAGAAGCGATCAAACCCGACGCGATCAATAAAATGCTGTCGGACGTTTCGGTGGACGACGCGGTCAAACTCTATCTCCGCGATATCGGAACGTACGCTCTTCTTTCCGTAGAGGAAGAAAAAGAGCTCGCCAAAGCGATGGCGGACGGCGACGAAAACGCAAAAAAGCGCCTCGCCGAAGCCAACCTTCGTTTGGTCGTTTCGATCGCGAAGCGTTACACTTCGAGGGGAATGGCGTTCCTCGATCTGATCCAAGAAGGTAACCAAGGCCTTTTGAAAGCGGTCGAGAAATTCGACTACACGAAAGGTTTTAAATTCAGTACGTACGCGACTTGGTGGATCCGTCAAGCGATCACGCGCGCGATCGCGGATCAGGCGAGAACGATCCGCTTGCCCGTCCATATGGTCGAAACGATCAATAAGACGGCGCGCGTTACCCGCAACCTGACCCAGCAACTCGGTCGCGACCCGACGGTGGACGAGATCGCGGAAGAAATGGGGCTCTCGGTCGAAAGGATCCGCGAGATCCAACGCACCGCGCAAGATCCCGTTTCGCTCGAAACGCCGATCGGCGAGGAAGAGGACAGCCACCTCGGCGATTTTATCGAGGATACGACCGCCGCGCAACCCGCCGACAAAGCGGAGCAAAGCATGGTCAAAGAAGAGTTGATGCGCGTGCTTTCGACTTTGACGCCGCGCGAGGAAAAGGTCATTCGTATGCGTTACGGATTGGACGATAACCGCGCCCGTACCCTCGAAGAGGTCGGACAAGCTTTCGGCGTTACGAGAGAGCGTATCCGTCAGATCGAAGCGAAGGCGCTCCGCAAACTCCGTCAACCCAAGCGCAAG
Source organism: Christensenella sp. UBA1252 (assembly GCA_002308575.1). GTDB lineage: Bacteria > Bacillota > Clostridia > Christensenellales > CAG-1252 > CAG-1252. The sequence goes on along the minus strand of DBVY01000036.1, from coordinate 30,406 downwards.
GATAAACTGCGCGGCTGTGTGGACAGGTGATCAAACTCGATAAAAGGCTTTCCTTTTGCCTTTCTCTGATCGAAGGAGAAACCCTTTGCGACGTCGGCACCGATCACGGGAAACTGCCGGTCGTCGCTCTCCTTTCGGGGAAGGTAAAAAGCGCCGTCGCGATCGACATCAGCGCGAAAAGCTTGAAAAAAGCCGAACTTCTCGCGGAAGAATGGGGCGTTTCCCTTTCTTGCCGCGTAGGGGACGGGCTCAAACCCCTTTGCGGGGAAAAGACGGACGCCTGCGTGATTGCGGGTATGGGCGGCAGAGAGATCGTCAAGATCTTATCCGAAACCCCTTCCGCCGCGAAGAGTTATATCTTGGTTCCACACACGGACGCGCCCATCGTTCGCGCGTTTTTGAAAGAAAACAATATGCGGATCGTGCGTGACGCGATCGTAAAGGACGCCGAGAAGTTTTATCCGATCCTGAAAGTTGATCCCGCTCTTCCGTGGAACGAGGCGCATAACCTCTATTTCGGGGACGGAACGCCGGACGGCGAAGCCTATAAAAAGATGCGTCTTGAAAAGATCGAAAGGATCCTTTCGGTTCGGGAAGACGCCGCGCTCAAAGAAGAAAAGGAGATTCTGGAATGCGAAAAATAAGCGAATTGCTCCAAGCGTTTGACGAAGCCTATCCGCCGGAAGGCGCGCTCGGGTTCGATAACGTCGGTTTGCTCGTCGGTAGAAAAGAAAAAGAGGTTTCGAAGATCCTTTTGTGTTTGGACGTAACGTCCGCCGTTATCAAAGAGGCGAAAGAGATCGGAGCTGAACTTATCGTTTCGCATCATCCCGTCGTTTTCTTCGAAACGAAACGCATCACGGACGAAACGTACACGGGGTCGCTTTTGATCGAACTGATCGAAAACAAGATCGCGGCGATTGCGCTCCATACGAATTTTGACAGGGCGGAAAAGGGCAATAACGACAATCTCGCGCGCACGCTCGGCGCGAAAGAGTACCTTGCGATCGAGGACGGTTTCGCAACCGAATTCGATCTCGAAAAAGAAATGGATATGCCCGCCTTCGTTTCTTTCGTAAAAGAAGCGCTCGGCGAAACGGCGATCCGTTCGGTCGGCGAAGGCAAGGTCAAAAAGGTCATTGCGTCCTGCGGCGCCGGCATCAACGAACGTTTGATCCTGCGCGCGAAAGAAAACGGCGCGGTGATCGTGACCGCGGACGTTAAGCACAATTACGCGGAGATGGCGAAAGACCTCGGCGTTCGCTTGGTCGAACCCACGCATTACGCGAGCGAATGGGGTTTCGCGGAAGTCATCAAGAAATATTTGGCTGAAAAAGCGGCGGACGTCGCTTGCTTTATCAGCCGTCATAACACGAATCCTTACGGCTGACCGCAAGGAAAGGAGAGGCAAAATGGAACTATCCGTCATACTGGAATATCAGGAACTCGACAAGCGCTTGATGAAGCTCGAAAACGAGCTGATGGCGAGCGAAGCGGCGAAAACGTATGCGTTGCATATGCATACCGTAAAAACGGCGCAAGAGCAAGTCTTTAAGCAAAATACCGTTGCGGGCGAGTACGTCAAACAGATGGAAGCTTTGATCGCGGAGTACGAAGCGCTTGACAAGGAACTCAACGAGCTGGAAAGCGCGATCAAAGAGGTCGCGGACGTGGACGGCGCGGATTTCTTGATCCGCAATATGCAAAAACTCGTCAATCAACTCAAAAACCTTTCGATCGAGATCGGAAAGATGAGCGCGAAGATCGTCGAGCTCAATCAAAGCCATACCGCGTCTATGGCTGCGGGTAAGGAAGCGGCGAAAAAGCTGAACCAATCCAAGGGAAAGTACGAGGAAGAAAAAGCCAAGATCACGCCCGCCGCGAAAGAGATCAAAACGGAGCTCGCGGAAGTCGAAAAAAAGTGTTCGCCGAAATTCCTCGAAGTCTATAACCGACTTCGTAAGCAAAAGAAAGTTCCCGTCGTCGTTCCTTTGATGGACGGAAGAAGTTGCGGCGGCTGCTTTATGGAGCTCGCCGGCGACGCGATCTCGCGCCTTTCGAGCGAAACCTTTATCGAATGCCCCGATTGCGGAAGAATTCTTTATAAAAAATAACGGATAGGAGAATATACCATGGAAAAAATTCAATGGGGCGACATCGTCGCTTTTGCGCTTTACTTCGCGCTCGTTATCTTTATCGGCGTCTATTTCTTTATCAAGACGAGAAAAGATTCGGGTGAAAAAGGCTTTTTCCTCGGCGGCAGAAAGATGAACGGGCTCGTTTCCGCTTTGAGCGCCGGCGCGTCCGATATGAGCGCGTGGGTTTTGATGGGATTGCCGGGCTCGATCTATCTGTACGGCCTCGGGCAGGTTTGGATCTCGATCGGGCTTTTGATCGGAACCGTCCTCGCTTGGATCTTCGTGGCGCCGAGATTGCGCCGCTATTCGATCTTGGCGGACGACAGCATCACGATCCCGCAATATCTGACCAACCGTTTCAAATCCAAGAACCATACGTTGCAGATCGTCAGCGCGATTATCTTTATGATCGTTTACTGCGTATACGGCGCGTCCTCGATCAGCGCTTGCGGAACCCTTTTTAAAACGTTGTTCGGGTTGGACGAGCGGATCGCGATGATCATCGCAACGGTCATCATCGTCCTGTATCTGTTCCTCGGCGGATTCAACGCCGTTTGTTGGACGGACTTCTTCCAAGGCATGATCATGCTGGTTGCATTGATGCTGACCCCGATCGTCGCGCTTTGCGTTTTGAAGGTCGAAGCGGGCGTCAACACCGATCTTCCCGTAAACTTCTACAATATGCTTGCGTCGGGTAAGTTCGATTGGGCGAGCATCGCAACGATCCTGACCGGTCTTGGCTGGGGGCTCGGCTATTTCGGAATGCCGCATATCATCATTCGCTATATCTCGATCAAATCGGAAGGCGAAATGAAGCGCTCGCGCATCATCGGTTGCATTTGGACGGGTTTGATCCTCATCATGGCGTCCGTCGTTGCGCTCGTTGCGAGAAAGTACCTCGGCGATTCCCTCGTCGGCAATCAACAACGCGTGTTTATCCTTCTTGCGAGAAAGGTTTTCCCGATCTTCCTCGGCAGTTTGATCATCACCGCGATCCTCGCCGCTTCGATGAGCACGGCGGATTCCCAGCTTCTCGCTTCTTCTTCCGCATTTGCTTCGGATATCTATAAGAGCAAGTTCCGCAAGGACGCGAGCGATAAAGAGATCGTTTGGGTCGGCAGGATCGTCGTCGTCGTGATCTCCCTTCTTGCATTTGCGATCGCGATGCTCGGTTCGGGCGCAAAGCCGATCGTTCCCGCGTTCTCCACGATCATGGGTCTTGTTTCGGCGGCTTGGGCGGCGTTCGGCGCGTCCTTCGGACCCGTCATTCTACTTTCTCTTTATAACAGGCGCGTGAATTACAAAGGCGTGACCGCCGGTATCATCGCGGGCTTCGTTTCGGATATCCTTTGGATGATCTTCTTCAATATGGAGTATTACGGAATGAAGAGCGTGATCTTCAATACCGAGCTTTACGAGATCATTCCGGGCTTTATCATCGGTCTTGCAACAACGATCCTCGTCAGCATCCTGACCGAGAACCCGTCCGAAGAAGTCTGCGCATTGTTCGATAAAGTCGCGGGCGCGAAGAGCGTCGAGGTCGTGAACGGACAGGTCGTCATCATCGATAAGAACGGTGAAACGATCATGGCCGAACAAACGGTCGAGGAAACTGCGGCGAGCGAAGAAACCGTTGTCGCGAGCGAAGCGGCCGCGGAACCCGTTACCGAAGCGAAGGACGAAGAATAATTTTCGAAAATCAAAAGTAAAAGGCTGTGGAACTTCCACAGCCTTTTTTCGTTTTTATCGTTTTAAGCCTTGTCGATCTCGCTTACGAGATAGGGAAGCGCCTTTTCGAATCTTACGCCGTACCAATGTTTTTTTCGATCGGGAAGCGTTTCTTTGATCGCGCGAACGGTAAAGGAAACGGCGAGAGCCGCCGCCTTTTCGAGAGAAAGCCCGCATGTGATCGCGCCCGTAAAGGTCGAAGCGAAGACGTCGCCCGTGCCGTGGAAATTGCCCTCGATCCTTTCGTCGAAGCAATAGGAAACGGCGTCCTTCTTTCTGTCGTACGTCGCGACGCCGAGCAGGAGAGGATCGAACGAAACGCCCGTCAAAAGGACGTTGCCGCCGCTGATATCCGAGAGATCGCGAACGAGCGATTCGATATACGCTTTATCGTAGCCTTTTTCTTTGTACGGTCTGCCGAGTAGAAACGCGGCTTCGCTGAGGTTCGGAAGGATCACGTCCGCGCCCTTCATAAACGCCGCCATTTCGCGCGCAAAGTCTTCGTCAAAACCGTGATAGAATTTGCCGCCGTCCGCCATAACGGGATCCACGATAAAGATCGCGTTCGGTTTTCTTCTGTCCGAAACAAGGTTCTTGATGTAAGAAAGCTGCTTTTTACTGCCGACGTAGCCGGTATAAAAGACGTCGAAAGAAACGTTTTCCTTCGCCCAATGCGCTTGAATCGCAGGAAGATCGTCCGTCAGGTCGCGGAAGGTGTAGCCCGTAAAACCACCCGTGTGCGTCGAAAGCACGGCGGAAGGAAGGATCGCCGTTTCGATCCCCATTGCGGAGAGGATCGGAAGCGCCACCGTCAGCGAGCATTGCCCGAAGCAGGAAACGTCTTGGATCGTTAAAACAATTTTGTCCGACATAGAAGCCCCTTTTTTATTCGACGGTTTCGGGTTGCGGGGCGGGGAGGACCGCGATCTCTTGCGCGGTTACCGTCTTGGTTTCGCCCGAGAGATAATAGCCTCCGCCGATCGCTTTGATCGTAAACGCCGCCGCTTGTTTATAATCGAAATCAATGCTGTTACCTTTCAGATAAACGGAATCCTCGCCGTACGTTACGTAATAATCGGTTACGCCTTCGAGTTTTTCCCAACTGAAACAGACGGTTTTCCCGTCGTTCGCGCCCGAAACGTCGGGCGTGGAAAGGGTCACGTACGTTACGTGGCTCGTCATAACTTTGTTGCTTTCGGTAAAGTACTTATCGTTGCTCTTCGCGATCGCTTCGATTACGTGAACGCCGCCCGCGGAAACGCGCTCGGTGATGTCGATCTTCAAGTCGCTCATCGGGGTCACGTAACGGTCGCCGTCGATATAGTATTCGTATTGCTCGGCGTACTTGACCGAGCCGATCGTCAGATATACGGCGTTATTCTCTTCCGAAACGGTCAGCGTCGGGGAAGAAAGCTTGGTCGAGAAGTTGAAAGAATAGGTCGCGGCGTCGCTCGGGGTAAAGCGCGGATCCTCCGATGCTTTCGCAACGATGGAAAGCGTTTGTTTGCCGGGAACGAGCCCTTCGAGCTTGAATTTGACCGCGCCGCCGTTGGTTTGAACGTCGGGTTGCTCTTGCCCATTGATCGTAACGGAAAGCGCCGTTGCGCCGATGACTTCGGAAACGTAGCAATAGAAATCGTCGCCTTCTTGTAAAACGGTGATCTTCTCGGGTTTTGCGAGCTTTCTGACGGAATAGTAGTTGTCCGCGTTCATAACTTTAACGTCCGAACCTTCGTACACGTAGCACGTTTTAGCGCCTTTTATGACGTCGGCGTATGCGTTTTGATAGGCTGTGACAGTCTTTCCGCCGTTGACGATATTCGCTTTTCCGTACAGCGAAAGCGTCGTTTCCGCGGAAAGGTTCAGTTCGTCCGAAGAGGAACCGCATAACGTAACTTCCTGCGAGGAGATCTCGTAGACGCCTTCGATCGTGCCGGAACAGACGAAGGTTGTCGAGGAGATCGTTGCGGTTTCTGCCGTCAGATCGGCGTACAGGCGAAGCGCTTTGGATCCGACAGCTTGGAAGCTTGTGGCTGCGATCTTGCCGCCTTTTTGATATTTGCCGTTCGACTTCGTGCCGATCGTAACGTCCTTGGCGGTCGAAACGGACATCGATCCGTTAACGGTCAACGTGTGTTTTTTCATATCGAAATCGATCGAGCGGGGCAAAAGGAGATCGCCGTCCACCGTGACGTCCTTTTTGAGAACGATCGTCGTGATCTGCTTTTTGGAAAGTGCCTCGTTCAGATCCTTTGCGGAAGAAACGGACGCGAGATGATAGGTCGCGATAAAGTGACCCGCCGTCAAGCCGCCGCCGATAAGCAACAGGGCGATCACGAGGATAAATATCTTCAAATGCTTTTTGAAGAACGCGCCGAAACCGCCTTTCTTCTTTTCGGGTTTTTCATCCGCGCTTTCCGCGGGCGTTTCCTCCGAAAGGGGTTCGCCGTCCGTC
>DBVY01000036.1:206-24044 GCA_002308575.1 Christensenella sp. UBA1252 | reverse complement strand
GCCGCTTCGTCGGATTCTTTTTCCGCGTCGATCGCGATCTCTTCGCTTACGGCTTCATCGGGTTCCTCGGCGACCTTTTCGCTGATGATCTCGTCACCGTCCGTTACGAGGTCGGGAGAGATGCCTTCTTGCTTGATCTCGTTCGCGGGAGCGAGCATACGGTCGAGCAGGGTAAACCCTTCCGCGAGGAAGATCCCGGAGCTTTTTGCGGTTTCTTCGTCGTAAGCGGTTTCGCCGCTGTCCGTTTCTCCGTCGCTTCTGTAAAGCAAATAGGGGATCGGATCGGCGGAATGGGTGCGCGTCGCAAGCGGCGTCGGATGATCGGGGCAAATGAGCGCGTGGAAAGCTTCGCCGCTCTCTTTTAAATAGGAGAGGACGGGCCCCACGATGTCCTCGTCGATCTTTTCGATGGATTTGATCTTATCTTCCAAGCTTCCTTGGTGACCCGATTCGTCGGGCGCTTCAACGTGAATATAGACGTAATCGACGCCGTCTTTGAAAGCGTCGATTGCGGCGCGTCCTTTCGCGGCGAAATCGGTGTTTACGTTTCCGGTTGCGCCTTCGACTTCGATCACGCGCATATTCGCGCCTTTTCCGATTCCTTTGATCAGATCGACCGCGCTGATGACCGCGCCCGAAACGCCGTTTTTCTCATAAAAATCGGGCAGGGCGGGCTTGGTGCCTTCTCCCCAAAGCCAAATGGAATTCGCGGGGTTTTTGCCTTGCTCGACGCGCGCGAGGTTGATCGGGTGATCTTTCAAAAGTTCGTAAGACTTCTTTTGAAGTTCGAGGAACAAATCGCCGAGCGTGCCGCCGGGGAGATGCCCCGCAACGGGTTTGCCCGTGATGTCGTGCGGGGGCGTCAGTTCCTCGCCGACCGAAGCGTGATGCACGATCAAACAATGGCGATAGCTCAAACCGCCGTAAAAGGCAAGACGCTCCGATCCGAGTTCGGATTGAATTAAAGCGATCAATTCGCGCGATTCTTCGGTCGAGATCTCGCCCGCGCTGTAATCGATCATCGTCTTATCTTCGTAATTCTCTTCGTCCGAAAGGGTCACGAGATTGCAACGGACCGCGATATCGTCCTCCGCCATATCGATTCCCAAACTCAAAGCTTCCAACGGAGAGCGCCCCGAATAACAAGTTCCGGGGTCATAACCCATCACGGAAAGGTTTGCGGTATCGCTGCCGGGCGCCATGCCGTCCGGGATTGTTTTTACGATCCCGAGTTCGCTTTTCGCCGCGAGCGCGTCAATATTCGGTTTATGCGCAACCATCAAAGGCGTTTTGCCTCCGAGTGCTTCGACGGGGGTATCCGCCATTCCATCGCCTAAAAATACTACGTATTTCATAATTCACCTCAGCATCATTATAATTCCACTTGGATAGGCTGTCAAGCCGACGCCGCCGAATGCGGAAAATTGCCTTCCGATCTTTTCGCAAGAAGGGAACGCCTCGGTTTTCGGGATACCGCCGTTTTTGCTTGTTTCCCGAGCGATTCCGTTATTGACTATTTTTCCCGAATCGGTTATAATATTTCTTATGAAAACCAAAATATTGATTGCTTGTTTTTTGATGATTGTTTGTGCGTTCGCGCTGATCGCGTGCGACGGCGTGGCTCCGGAAAGGATCTCGATCGAAACGGAACCTCTTTCCCTGAACGTTCCGCAAGGTTCCACGATCGACCTTACGGGCGGTTCGATCCTCGTCCACTATGCGGACGCGTCGACGAAAACGATCCCGATGGATGATCTCGAAGTTCGAGGATTGAACGCGAACGAGCTTGGGGAACAAACGATCGTCCTCGTATATAAAGAAAACGGAAAGTCTTTTTCGACGACCCTGACGGTAAACGTCGTCCTTTCCTCCGTGTCTGCGCTGATGCTGAATCAGGAAAACGTTAAAGTCGAGTATTTTGACGGCGACACTTTCGACCCGACCGGGCTTCAAGTCAAAGCGACGTTCGATAACGGAACCGAAGCCGATATCGAAGCTTACGAGATCACGCCGCTGAAATTGACGCCTTCCGTAACGCGCGTCGCGATTAAATATCGCGGCGTGACGGCGTATCTGCCCGTTACCGTGCACGCGAAGGCGGCGGCGAGCCTTGTGATCACGACGTACCCGACGAAAACTTCCTATTTCGTCGGAGATGGTTTCGTCAGCGACGGGATCGACGGATACGTCGTTTATAACGACGGAACGAAAGAACTCTTCTCGAAATGCAATTTGATCTTCTATCATGCGGATGGCACCGAGCTTTTCCGCACGATTAAGGACGTGGACGATAAGACGGTCAAAGTCCTTGCCGAAACCGATTTCGGATCGGCGGCGGGAACGCTCGATCTGAACGTTACGGCGGTCCTTCCGTCCCGCCTCGTGCCGACGGTCAATATCCCGCTCGTCTTCTTCGAAGGAGAATCTTTCGATATGTTCTCGACCGACGAAGCGGTCACGTTTACGATCACCTTCAACAACGGCATCGTTGCGGACGTCATCGGAAATTCGCAGGATTTCGTTTATTCGGACGCGCCTTTGACCTATGGAACGCGCTCCGTTCGCGTTTCGTATCGCGGCACGACGACACCGTACGCGGAGGTTCCCGTTACGGTCAACAAGATCCTGCCGACGAGCATTTGGATTTACAGCCAACCGAATAAGAAGGAATACTATTCGGGCGACAGCTTGGATCTTACGGGTCTTACGCTCGGCGTTGAGAATAATAACGGGGAAACGACCTACGTCGATTTCAAGGCGAGTTCGGGCATCACGGCGGACGTAACGACGGTTACGGGCGACGCGGGCGACTTTGCCGTTCAATTGACCTACAAAGGGCAAACGACGCAACTGAATCTTTTGATCGAAGATCGCCCCGTGCTTTCCGTCGTCAATTTGACCGTGAAAAACGAGTCGAGTATTTTGACGACCTATTCGGTCGGAGAGAGTTTCGTTTTCTCAAACGCGATCTTTACCTTCCGTTTGAGTAACGGTCAGGATCTCGACGTCCCGTATCAAAACGCGACCGTGACCTATACGGTCAACGTGGAGGACGAAGAGCACGAAGTTTCGATCGTCAATTCGACGGTTGCTGTTGCGGATATGGTCGCCGTGACCTTCCACGTCATCTATTCGGACGCAAACGGCGAGTACGCTTCGGACGTCTATTTGCCGATCACGCTCGCTTGATTGCTTGACGGGCGGGAAACGCTCGATTATAATGATAACGTCATAGGGAGTAGCAAGCGCGTTTCGCGCGGCGCAGCCAACATACTGCCGTTCTTCGGCTGGCGAACCTTAAATTGCAAGACTTTGGCGGTTTTTCCACCGAAGTCTTTTTCTTTAAGATGAAAACGGTGGAAAAAAGGAGAAAGATATGGAGATATTTATTGCGGTATTATTGCTCCTCGTCGGGATCGCTTTGATTGTCAAAGGCGGCGATTTCTTCGTCGACGCGGCGTCCTGGATGGCGGAAGTTTCGGGTTTGCCGCCCCTTTTGATCGGCGCGACCGTCGTTTCGGTCGCAACCACGCTTCCCGAGCTCATCGTTTCGATCATCGCCACGACGCGCGGCAGCGTTGAGATCGCGGTCGGAAACGCGGTCGGAAGCGTCGTTGCAAACCTCGGCTTGATCATGGCAATCTCCTTGTTTTGTATGCCGGGCAAAGTCAATCGCAAACAATACCTCTTTAAATCCGTCGTTTTGCTCGTTGCGGTCTTGGATCTTATGCTCGTATGCTTCGGCGGCGAAGTCGTTAACGGAACGCATACGTTGAACGTTTGGACGGCGCTCGTAGTCTTCGAGCTCTTTTTCGTGTTCGTGTTTGAAAACGTGATGGAAGCGTTGAAAACGATGAAGAACCAATTGTCGCCCGAAAGCACGGGCGCGAACGTTACGATTTCGTCGGAAGAAGCGGAAGCTTTGGCGGCGCCCGCGGTTTCCGAAGAAGAGCAAGAGCCGGTCAAGAAGGATAAAAAGACGGTCATTATAAACATTTTGAAGTTTGTCGGCGGCGCAGCGGGCGTCGTGGGCGGCGCGGAACTCCTCGTGATCTACGGGCAAAAACTTGCGCTACTCGCGGGCGTGCCCGAAGGTGTGATCGCCGTAACGCTCGTTGCGATCGGAACTTCGCTTCCCGAACTTGTAACGACGATCTCTGCGATCGTTAAGAAAAAAGCCTCTATTTCGGTCGGGAACATCATCGGCGCGAATATCCTCGATATCACGATGATCCTGCCGATCTGCGCGATGGTTTCGGGCGGCTCGCTGATCGTTCCGCGCGAAGCGCTTCTTCTCGATATGCCGTTCTGCTTGGGACTTTCGGCGGTCGGACTTATCCCGATGCTGATCACGAAAAAGTTCCATCGCTGGCAAGGCGTCGCGCTGTTCGTGATCTACGCGGCGTATATCGCGCTTCGCATCATTTTGACCTGAAAAAAGTCGCTTTGATTTAAGGAGAAAAGGCGTAATGAAAAAACCGCTGCCGAAACTGTTGGATCTGTTTCTGACCTTTTTAAAGATCGGTGCGTTTACGTTCGGCGGCGGCTACGCGATGATTTCTCTTCTCGAAAACGAATTCGTTTCAAAAAAACAATGGCTTGAAAAAGAGGAATTCTTAGACGTTTTGGCGGTTTCCGAATCCAGCCCGGGACCGATCGCCGTCAATACGGCGACCTATATCGGTTATAAGGTCGGCGGTGCGCTTGGGTCTTTTCTCGCTACGCTCGCGGTTTGTTTGCCGTCCTTTACGATCATTTTTATCATTTCTTTATTCTTCGATCGATTTTTAAGGATCAAATGGGTCGGCTATGCTTTCCGCGGCATTCAGGTCGCCGTCGTTTATTTGATTGCAAGCGCGGGCGTAAAATTTATCGTCGGCTTGAAAAAGAACGCGTTTAACGTGATCGTCGCCTCGGCGGTCTTTCTCGCTTTTATCCTGCTTTCGCTGTTTGCCGTTCGCTTTTCCTCGATCTTTTATATCTTGATCGCGGGCCTTCTCGGCTTGACGTTGTATTTGATCGATCGGATTCGAAAGAGGGGGAAAGAGCAATGACGTATCTGAAATTGTTTTTGATCTTCCTCGAAATCGGCGCGGTTTCTTTCGGCGGCGGTTACGGTATGATCTCCGTGATCCGCGACGCGGTTTTGTCGCACGGACTTTTGACCGAAGAGCAACTTATGAATTTTATCGCGGTCGCGGAATCCACGCCGGGGCCGATCGCCGTCAATCTCGCAACTTTTATCGGTTCTTCGCAGGGCGGTCTTCTCGGCGCGTTCCTCGCAACGCTCGGCGTCGTTCTGCCTGCGTTTTTGATCATCTTGATCGTCGCTTCGGTTTTGAAGAATTTGATGAAGTACGAAGGCGTGCAAGGCTTTCTCGGTGGGGTCAGACCCGCGGTTGCGTCTTTGATCCTCGCAACGGCGCTGACGATGGGGCTTCGCGTGTTCTTCGGCGTAACGACGTTTTCGGGCGGTTTTTCCTTCAATTACAAAGGAGTCATCATTCTCGCCGCCTTGGTCGCGATCTCGCTTGCAAGCAAATTCGCGTTGAAGAAAAAGGCGTCGCCGATCGTCTTGATTGTGATCTCGGCGGGGCTCGGCATCCTTTTGTACGGTGTGTTTTGATCTCGTTTAAAGGCAAAGCATATACAAACTTATAGAATATTCCACAAATCTAATCATACATTTTATCAAGAAATTAAAAATATCGGAAATTTCGGAAGAAATCGATTATTTTCGGAGCGATGCTTCGACTTCGAAATTCAAAACGTCGACGATCATGCGGAGCGCTTCGTCGCCGTTTTCTTTTTTCGTCAGCGTGAATTGCATATAGGACTCGCCGCGGTTGATCGAATCGTTTAAGCGGATCGCGGTCATCTTTTCTTTGGTCAAAGGCGACGTTACGGAAACGATCTTATATTGTCCTTTGTAGATCAGGTGGATCTTCTCGCCGAATAGGTCGGAAGAGGGGATCAAGATGCGCCCGCCGGTTTTGAATTCTTCCTCCATCGCGCGGAAAGTTTCGCCCTCGTAATCGATGCCGTCCAATGCGATTCCGTAAGCGGTTTCGAAAATCGTGAGTAGGTTTTTTAGGTTCGTTTGATCCGCGCCCGGGAAAATGTTATCGAGATAGGGAACGAGTTGATCGAGGTCGGCGGATTCTCCGAGATCGAAGGGCGCAGAGCCGTCGATCGTGCTTTTCAAAAGGCGGGTCGTCGTCGCGTTCAATTCGGCGGTCATCTCGAATTTTCCGTCCGGGAAAAAGCGCACGTAGGTTTTGTTCGGGTTTACGAAACCCATAAGCTCAACGTGCATAATCGCAAGTTTTTCGATCATATAGACTTTCGTGTCTTCGAAGTGGTTGCCTTGATAGGTCAAAGTCAGTTCGTTCTTCGGGTTTTGGTTTCGCGTTCCGTCGAAATAAGCGCTCGACGCTTCTTTCAATGATTTTGCGGATCGAATGTCGCGCACGATATCGTTTTTATTTTCGATCGCAGGGTAGAGCCTTTCGAGCTGTTCGACCTTTAATTTCTTATAGTTCGAAAGGGTGTTTTTGCCGGAAAACCCAAGAGAGGTGATTTGCGTTTGCAGTACGTCTGCGATGATCGCGTGTCCTTCGTTCGAAGGGTGGATCCCGTCTTCGATGAACAAACGATCCCAGTTTTCGCGATCGTTTTCAAACGCTTTTTCCATCTCGGAATAGACGTCCGTAACGTAGATCGGGGCATATGGATTTGTTTCTTCGGATTCTTTATTTTCGTCGATATATCCGAGCAAAACGGAATTTAATTCGTCCACGGCGATCTTCATAAGTTCGTGGTAGCGTTCGGGCGTGTAACCGTAATCGGCGAGATAGGGTCGAATGGAAGAGGGAACGAGCGGCGAGTCCTCCGCAACGGGATTATACAGGGTTTGCAGCAAAATGGTCGCGTTCGGATTTAAAGAGCGGATAAAGGAGAGCGTTTGGTCGAGGTTTTCTTTTGCGGTGTCGCGCCGTGCGTAAAGCGTGGTCGTATCTCCGCGCGCGATATCTCGGAGCATTCGGTTGCGCCCCGAAAGCAAAAGATCGTTTCCGATGATCGAAATGTGGATGAGATCCGCCGCTTTTAAAAGCGAGCGAAGGTGTTGCACGCCGTCGTCTTCCCTTTGAACGTAATCCAAAAGGTTCTTCGTCGTCGAGCCGCTGACCGCACGGTTATAATACTCAAATTCATTGATATTTCCGATAATTCCGTAATAACCGTAATGCTCGCGTTCGTTGAAAGGAGTCGGTCCCGCGACCGCTTCGGCGATCGAATCCCCTAAAAAGACGACGGTTTTTTTCTCCTCGGAAGGCGCGGCGTCGTTTGCGCAAGCAAACAGAGAAAGAAACGAAAATAGGATCGAAAAAACGAGCAAGAACGAGATCGCTTTTTTCATTATGCCGCCTCCTTTAAACTTTTTTTCATTATAAACGAAAAAAAGCGCGCTTCGCAAGAGAAACGCGCTTTTTGTTCGATCCGAAAAGCTCGTTTTTTATTTTTCTTTTACGCGTTTTCCCGAAAGGTGTTCGATCTTCATCGAAAGCAAGATCGTTTGGGAAAGATACTTTTCGATCTCTTCTTCCACGTAGGCTTTGTCGTCCGTAAATTTTTCGCTCAATTTTCTTGAAATATCCGATATTTTCATCGGATCTGTCAGGATCTCGATCTTGCCGAATGCGATCGCGCTTCGGGCGGTCAGCCACCATTCTCCGTCCTTCCTTTCTCCGTGTTCCGTTACGGTAAAACAGGCTTTGGGATCTCTTTCGATGCAGTCGAGTTTATAGCCGATCTTGCCGCAATGGAAAAAGAGAGTGTTTTTCGTTTCGTCGAAGTAATGATTGATCGGGAATGCGTAGGGATATCCGTTCGTTCCGATCAAAGAAAGAACGCCCCGCTTCTCCTTTTTGAGGAGAGCGGAGCATTCGTCGTTCGTTAAAGCTTGTTTGATCCTTTTCAGAGAAGGAAAAACGGGCTCCATCAGCGGGATTCTTCCATCAACTTGTCGAAATAGTTGTCGAGGGCAATGACGAAAGAGATGTAGAAAGGCGCTCTTTCTTCGTCTTCCGTTTCGAGCCAGAACGAATCTTTGATCAAATTGTAGTTTCTTCTGACGTGCGCCACGGGAACGCCGTTTTCAACGATGTCGTAATGCCTGCCGAGGATATCGCCTTGGATCGCGATGTCGAGGTTTTGACCGGGTTCGGGAATGATCTCGAAGTTTTGTTTAAAAGAGAAGAAGCTCTTTTTCTTGATCATCAACAGTTTGTTTCCTTCTGCATCCAGCAAAAAGACTTTCGGAAGGAAGAAGTAGAAGAATTTATTGCGAACGATGTATAAAACCTTTTTGTCGAGCGTGCGGATATACTTCTTTTTGGTGAACGTAAAAACCTTTCCTTTGACGTAAAAAAGGTCTTTTCCGTCGTCATCGCGAACGGTGCTACCGTCGCCGAAAGAAAAGATCTTGTTTTTGATGATATATTTCATAGCATACTCCTTTTTGGCGCATTTGCGCTTATCGAATACGATTGTATCATTTTTTTTCGAATAAATCAATATTCTTTTTGAGAATAGGGCGGGTTTTTTAAAAGAAAACCCGTTCGACGGGCGAACGGGCGAAAAGGGTTTTCGATCAATCTTCTTGAAGATCGGAATCGAATTTCGTTTGATGGATCGTGCCGATCGGGTGCTTCGGCGGCGCATAGATCGAAAACAGTTTCAGAGGTGTGTTTCTGCGATTGATGACGTTGTGATAGGTGCCGGCGGGGATCACTACGGCGGAGGATGCGTCCGCCTCTCCGAGATAGGCAACTTCTTTTTTGTCTTTTCCGGCGTAAACCGAGCCGACGCCGTATTCGATCACGAGGATCTGGTCGAGGTCGTTATGTATTTCCAATCCGATCTCGCCGCCCGACGGAATGCACATCACCGTGATCTGCGCGTGGGGTCCCGTCCAAATCTCTCTTCGGAAACAGCAGTTGGTAAGCGCGGTTCGACGGATCGGGATCACGCCGACGCCGCCGTTTTGTAAAGGTTCTTCGTTCATAAGTATCTCCTTCGTTTTTTTTATCATATGCGGTTTCCGCGCCGTTTGACCAAAACCTCTTTCGACTCGAACCCGTTTTTGAATATTATTGATGTTTTGTATTATTAAATTATAATTAAGCATCTTGTAAACGCGTGTGCGCTATGGTACAATCAAAGGGTACGAGGTGCGCTATGAAAAAATTCAAAATCGTTCTTATTTTTGCTCTTATCGTTCTTTTGATCTTTGCGGTTGCGGGCTGTAAAAAATCTTCCGGTAAGTCGATCGGTGTTCCGAGCGATCTTTTCGTGGAGAACGAAGTCCTAACCTGGTCGCCCGTTAAAGGCGCGATCGAATACGAGGTCATGGTGGACGACGAAACCTTTACGGCAGAAGAAGAAAGTTTTCCGCTTTCGATCTACGATTACGAAGACCACACGATCTCCGTTCGCGCGATCACGCTGGACGGAACGGGCGCCTTCTCGACCGCGATTACATACGCGCGCACGCCGTCGTCCGAACTGTTGCCTCAATTAAGCGCGCCGTACGGGATCTCGATGACGTCCAATCGCTTGATGTGGAACGCGGTTTTGAACAATAACGGTTACAAGATCTTCTTCGACGGAAAATCGATCACCGTTCCCAAAAACGCAACTTATTACGACCTGACGTTTAAAGGCGACGGAACCTATTATATCCAAATGCAGAC
The DNA here is from genome assembly GCA_002308575.1 of Christensenella sp. UBA1252. GTDB lineage: Bacteria > Bacillota > Clostridia > Christensenellales > CAG-1252 > CAG-1252. The sequence continues at coordinate 14,289 of DBVY01000036.1, read as the reverse complement.
CCTCGGCGACGGGGTGACGTATGCGTCGAGTAAGGTCAGCGCCAGCTATGCCGTTACGGTCAAGGACGGAAAAGCGCCTCTCAAAAAGCTGACGCCGGTCGAGCTTTCTTTCGATAAACAGCAAAGAGCCATCGTGTGGACGAATCGTTACACCGCGGCAGCCGCTTCGTACGAAGTTTACCGCGACACGGAATCCCTTCCCGTTGCGACCCTTCCCGCGGAGGACGGAAAGATCCAAATGTCCTACGTGCCCGAGCTGAACGGCGGCAAAACGAGCTATCGCGTCCGCTTGATCAGCAATAACGGTTTATATAATCCTTCGGATTTCTCCGAAGATATAACGTTCCCGCTTGCGGACGCGGCGCCGGACGGTCTGGCGATCGTTCCGAACGAAGGTTTTAGCGCGTTTACGTTGACTTGGAACGCGCGCGATTTCAAAGAAGCGTACATCGTCGAGATCGACGGTTCGAATTACGTTCGCACGATCTATGAATCTTACACGATCCCGCTTTCGACTGCGGTCGGGGAGCATAAAGTTCGCGTCCGTACCGACGGCGACGGCATTTATTATGCGGCGTCTACGTATTCCGCCGAGTTATCCTTCTACGCGCATAAGACGGGCGTCGTCTATATGCCGCTTGCCATGCCGCAGGATTTCAACGCTTCTTACGATACCGAGGAAGAAACCTTTTTCGCGCGGTTTGCCGCCGTGCAATACGCGGATCGTTACAAAGTGACGATCGCGTACGGCGAGCAAAAAGTCGAATTCGAGATAAAAGACCCCTCGCTTATGATTACCGAAACGACGTTGCAGGGGAAAGCGATCGAGGAAGCGGATCAAGAAAAGGTCGCGCTTGCTTTGTCGCTCGTTCAAACGGGCGCCTTCGTGTCCGTGCAAGCGCTCCCCGAGGTCGCGCTTTTCGAAAAATCTCCCGTAACGCGCGAGATCTTCGTCACCGGCAAAGATCTGATCCAAGTTTACGATGCCACGCCCGTTTCTTTCGGCGCGTCGGGATTGACTTGGAACGCGATCCCCGGAGCGCTCGGTTATTATCTCGTTTTGGACGGCGAAAAGATCGAGTTGACGCAAAACTCTTACGCCGAAGCGATCGCGGAGGGCTTGCATTCCGTGCGCGTCTATGCGAAAGTCGAGAGCGGGGAAACGCCCGTTTCCGAAGAGCTCCTTTTCCGCGCGCCCAAAAGAGCGGACGTGCCGACGAATTTGAAGATCACGTCCGGTATTTTAACCTTTACGCCTTCTGCGAACGCGATGTTCTACGAGCTGTACTCGAACGGGCAACTCGTAACATCTTTGAACGCTTCGGAAACGGCGGTTATGCTTTCCACGTTTATCAAAACGGACGGAACGTACAAGATCACGCTGAAAAGCAAAACGTACAGTAACTATTTAATTGAATCGGTTTTCTCCGAAGAAGTCGTCTACGTCAAAACGGACGGTGATTTCGGAACCGAGATCAAGCCGTACGTTCCGGCGAACGCCGCCGAACTCGGCTCTCTTCTCGCGCTGCATCCGGACGCCTATTTCAGGCTTGCGTCCGGCGTCTACGATTTTGCCGGCGTCCGATTGGATCCGCTTTCTACCGTAAACTTTACCGGTAAATTGAACGGAAACGGCGCGACGCTCAAAAATCTTTCCTTGTCGGCGCCTCTGTTCGCAACGATCCGTGAAGCGATGATCGAAAACATAACGATCGAGATCGCGGCGAACGGATTCGTGTTCGAACAAAACGGCGTGCTCGCCAAAGAGATCGAGAAGACGGAATTTACGAACGTGAACCTGAAATTATCCGGAACCGCTTCCGTCGGATCGGGCAGTTCGTTCGGTATCGTTGCTTTTGACGTCGGCGATTGGACGATTACGGGCGGCGGGCTTACCTTCGTCGATTGCTCGATCACGGGATCGAACCTATCCTTGGGTATCCTTGCGTCCGCGGCGGAAGCCGAATTGGAAGGTTTCTCGATCTCAGGCGTTCTTGCTTTAACCGGCGACGCGGTTTCCTTTAACGCGGTCTTCGCGCAGGGCGAAGTGGAATTGAAGGAATGTGAAGTTTCGCTCGGCGTTACGATCAACGCGCGGGAGAGCGTCTTCTGCGCCGGCGCGTCTTTCGGAGGAAAGGTCAAAGCGCAAAATTGCTCCTTCCATCCGTCTTTCGTGGTTAACGGCGAATCGCTGACCTACGTCGGCATTTCTTCGGACGGCGCCGTGCTGAAAGATTGTTCGATCGGAGGCGGTTTGCAGGCGAACGTCCTGTCCGCGGACGTGTTCGGTCTTTCGAAAGAAGGATCCTTCGAAGCGGACGGCGTGTCCGTTACCTCGCAACTGTCCGTTACCGCGCCTTCGCGCGCTGTCGTTGCAGGCATTACGCAACGTTTGACGGACGGGCATTGGACGAATTCTACGTCGGCGGCGGCTCTTGTCGTTCATTCCGATTCCGCGGAAGTCGGCGGCGTTTCGATTTATGACGAGATCGGGCTCTCGGGCACGTTCAACGTTTCGATCTCGGTCGAGGGCGACGGAAGCGGAACCGCGGAAGTCGGCGGCGTTTCGACGTACGGCGCGGGCGGCAACGTCACGCTTTTCGGAACGATCTCCGTAAAGAACGTCGGAACTGCCGAGATCGGCGGTATCGGCGTTACGAACTCCGAAAAAGTCAAAGCGACCGGCTCGCTTACGGTCCGGACGGAGGGATGCGGCGTGCTTCGCGTCGGCGGTATTCTTTGTCGCGGCGACGGTGAGATCGATGCGCGCGATCTCGCGATCACGCTGGCTCTCGAAGCGGAAACCGCTTACGTCGGCGGATTGATGGCGACGGCGTCCGCCGCGAACGTTTTGATCTCCAATTTGCGCGTGAACGGCAGCGTGGAAGCCGATTCGGTTTATTTCGGCGGCGCTTTCTCGTCGGTCGGTACGTTGACGAAGAGGGAGAGTTCCTCGATCTCCGTTCAAACGGCCGTGACGGGCGAGGGGACCGCTTGCGGCTTTGCGGCGGATATGCAAAAATGCTCGATCTCCGATCTGACGCTTTCCGGTTTGCTGACCACCGACACCTGCAACGCGTACGGCGTCGCTCCGATCTTGGTATCGCTTCGCGGTGTTTCCTCGTCCTTGTCTTTCGCGGCGACCGATCCCGAAAAAGTCGTTGCGATCGCGGGGAAAGCAACGACCGTTCAAAATATCTTCTATCACGACGCTTCCGTAACGGTCGCTTCTTTTGAAGCGCTCGTCATCGGCGGCGTTGAAACCTATCAGACGGGTGCCGTAACGGGCGAGATGCGCGCCGTTTCCTTTATCTTTAATCCGTACAGCGAAGAAATGGGCGGCACGATCGAATTGTTCGGTTTGACGAATACGGCTTCGCAGATCGAAGGCGCTTCGATTCAAAACTGCTCGGTCAAAGTCGGAAAACTGACGCGCTTCGTGTTCGGCGGTATTGCCCGTTCCGTTTCCACGGGCGCATTGAATTCTTCGGTTTCCTATTCGATCGAAACGGAAGCGGAAGAGAATGAAATCGGCGGCGCGTTCTATCATCTCGGCGGCGCGATCACGAATCTTTCCGTCGGAACGAAGAACGCTCCGATGGCGCTCACCGTCAAAGGGGAAGGTTCCTTCGGCGGCGTGGCGTACGAATCGGGCGATGCGACGCTCGGCGGAGGCGGCGTTTACGTTCGCGCGAACGTGACGACCGCGCAAGGCAACACGTCTTTGATCGGCGGCGTCGTTTGTTCGCTTCCTTCCGAAAGGACTTTGACGGCGGAACAAATGCCGAACGAATTGACGTTGACCGCCTCGGGGGACGGCGATCTGATTGCCGGTGGTGCGGCGGCGGAAACGCTGGGAACGCTTCGCGGTTGGGCTCCCGTGATTTCGGTCGAGGGCGCGTCCGCTACCTTCGGCGGTGTTTCCGGATCGTTGCGCGGCGGTGAGATCACCCTTTGTCGTGCGGACGGTTCCGCGCGCATAAACGGCAAGGCGGGCGGTATCGTCGGATCTGCGGAAAACGGAACGATCCGCAAGTGTTACTCCGGTCTTTCGATCGACTTGACCGAAGGCTCGGCGGGCGGCGTTTTCGCGGAAGGCGAGCATCTCAATTTGTTCGACTCGTATTCGACCGTTTCCTTTGCGCATAAAGGCGCGGGACTTTTCTATACGGCTACGGACGTTTCGCTGAGCACCGTTTATTACGCGGGCTATGCGACCGAATTCGCGATCGCGAGCCGCGTTTCGAGCGGACAGTCGCACGGCATTCTCATCGACGCTTCTTTGAACAATCTGACGGCGCTCGAATCGGGTACGCTCGATTATGCTTACGAAACCCTTTCTTACGGATACGCGGGAGCGGATTTCAACGGCGATTGGACGGTTGAAAGGAGCGGATATCCGTATATCGAAGCGCTCGGCGCGATCGTTGCGCCCGCGAGAGAAACCTCCGTGTTGTCCGCTTTGAATATCACGGCGGATCTCGATCTCTATTCCGTCCTGCCTCGTTTCGTGCAAGGCGTGATCGCGCCCTCGGTCGCTTGGGTGGACGGCGGCGACATTTTGAAGATCACATGCGGCGAAGCGGAGATCACGGATAACGGAGAAGCCGTCTTGTACGGCTACCTTTCGGGCGGCGTAAAGGCATTTGAGGTTCCTTATACCGTGACCGGTTACGGCGCGTTGGAAGGCGAGGGCACCTCGGAATCCCCGTATCTGATCAAACAAGCGCGTTACTTTAAGAATATTAAAGGTTATTTGGCGGCGAATCCCACCGCGCATTTCAAGTGGGATACCGAAGAAGACGAGATCAACGATTTCGAGTTCCCGTCCCTCTTCGACACGACTTCTCCGTTCCGCGGAACGATCGATTTCTCGGGCGTAACCTTCTCCTCGCCCTCGATCCCCGAAAACGGTATTTTCGCTTCGATCGACGGAGGCACGGTCAAGAATCTTACCCTTTCGCAAGCGACGGGAAGCGGGGCGGTCCTTGCCGCGACAATAAAAGACGCAACGATCTCGAACGTTACGCTTTCGGGTTCTTGCTCGGGCACGAGATCTTTGATCGGTACTTCGCAAAACAGCACGCTGACGAACCTTACGGGCAAGATCACGATCGAAGAGGAAGCTTCGTTCGCGCTCGTCCGCACGCTCTCCGGCGGCACTCTCGAAGACGTGTCTTTGTACGTTTCCGTCTATGCTTGGGATAACGTTACCGCCTATTTGGTCGAAACCGCATCGAACGCGGCGGTCGAAAAGGCGCAATTCTATCTGAACGGTTCGCGCCAAAACCGCGCGCGTTATGCGCTCGTAAACGAAACGACCGCGTCTGCGTTCGATAAGATCTTATCCGTGCTTTACGTCCCGAGTGATTCCGCGGATACAGCTTCTCTTGCGGGCTTCGCGTTTGCTTCGGACGGCGGCACGCTTTCGAACGCCGCGATCCTTTGCCTCGTCGAGGCGGAATACACGGCTTCCGCGCTTGCCGCGTCGGGAACCTGCACCTATCAAAACGTGAAAGTTTTGGTTTCTTCCGATTATGAGGTAACGGTGCCTTCGGTCGCCGGTGTGACCGAGTATTCGGTCGGCACGATCGCCGCCGCGATCGCTTCGATCACGGGCTTTGCGGAAGGCGATCTTTATACGCCCGTCGGCATCGATCGCTTTGCGATCCGTGAGATCGGTTCGTTCTCCGTGCTCTCGAAAGAAGAGCAGGAAACGCCGGAACTCCTCGCATTCGACGACGTCGTTTCCGTCCGTTTGACCGATTCTTTGTTGATCACTTCGAGCGATCCGCTCTCGCGCGTCGTCGCTTACTCTTACGAAGGCGCGAACGCTTCCGTTATAGGAAATGACCTCGTCTTTACGGCGTCGGGCAACGGAACGCTCGTCGTAACGAATTTGTTCGGCGCGGAAACGCGGATCCCCGTGCAACTTTCGTCCTTCGGCGGGTTCGCGTTGGGCGACGGTACCCAAGCGGATCCGTACGTGATCGAATCTTTCGCCGATCTCAAAAAGGCTACTCGTTACGAAGACGCGTACTTCGTTTTGAATCAAGACGTTTCCGGCACGCTCTCTTCGCCGATCGCTTTTAACGGACATTTGAGCGGCACCGGATCGATAACCGTTACGTTGAGCGAAACGAATCTGTTCAACCTTTTGCACGGCGAAATCGACGGTATTAACTTTACGATCGCGGCGGGCGAGTACGCGCTTTCCGGGACGTGCGGCTTGTTTGCAAACACGGGGTCCGACGTGACCCTTCGCAATATGACGATCAACTTCGGTCAAACGACGGTCACACTCACGGAAGAGTCCGCGTTCGGTTTGTTGTTCGGTCGCGCAAACGACGACGTAACGTTGCAAAACGTGACGGTCGTCTGTTCCTCTTTGACCGTAACGACGGGCGCAAACGAATGCGTGATCGGTGCGGCGATCGGTAAGGCGGTGGACGCGACCTTCGATACCGTAACGATCAACGCGACGATGACGGTGACCGCCGGAGGCAATGCGACGATCGGCGCGATCGGAACGCTCACCACCTATGAAGAAAACACTTTGTTCGACGGAGGTTCGATCATTTTGGATTTGAACGCAACGGGCTCGGATCTGACCGTCGGCGGCTTGGCGGGCGCGTTGAGCGCAAATGCGAAAGACCTTACGGTTTCCGCCTTCCTGACCCTGGCGGGCAACCTCGTGCAAGCGGGCGGTATCTGCGGCACGCAATCCTATGAATTGACGGACGTTACGGTTAACGGAACGATCTCCGTGCAGGGCGACAGCGTGTTCGTCGGCGGTATCGCCGGCGTGTCCAACGGCACCGTGACGAACGTTACCGCCACCGCTTCTGTTTCGGGTACTTCGAGCGGTTACGTCTATGCGGGCGGCGCGATCGGTCAATTAAACGGTTCGATTTCGAAGGTTAAAGTAACGGCGTCTTCCGTTTCCGCAATCTCTACCGCCGTTCAGGAAGTCCTTGAAACGGCAACGAGCGCGGCAACGTATATCGATTTGCTAAGCGCGGCGGGCGGCGTCGTCGGTCTGTCGGGCGGATCCATCACTTCGGTCCAAGCGAACGTTCCGTCGGTAACCGCTTCTTCCGAAGTTCAAAGCGAAACGCTGTATATCGCGGCGGGCGGTATCGCGGTCGCGGCGAGCAGCCTTTCGGACGTGGAAGTCAAAGGAACGGGAGCGATCTCGGCGTCGGGCGGACATTCGGTTGCGGGCGGACTTTGCGCCGTTCTCTTCGATACCGCGGAGCGCGCGATTATCGGCGCGGTCACTTTGAGCGCCGATCTCGTCGGCGGCGCGGTCGCGGAGTTCTCCTTCGTAGAAGCCTCTATGATCCAAAACGTCTATTCTCTTGCCGCCGTCGGCGCGGAGCAGGCTGGTCTCGTTGGTTCGATCTCCCTTTCGGATCACACCGAAGAAGTCAACACGGGTGTTGTGACCGCTTGCTACTACTTGAACGGCGTCGACGTGTTCGTGCGCGAAAACTTGGATTACGTAACCTCAAACACCAAACTCGCCGCCGCGAGCGATTTCAACGGTTCGGCGATCTATGCGTCTTTCGACAGCGAAGTTTGGACTTTGCAGGAAGGGCATTTACCCACTTTAAAGGAGTAAACAAATGACAAAAGAAAGAAAAATCGTTTATGCTTGCGTGCTGGCGCTCGTCGCCGCCTTGTTCGTACTCGGCGGTCTGTTTGATCTTTCGCTCTCGGACGCGATCTACGAGCCCGATAACTTTATGGCGCGGGTCTTCGAAAGCGTCGGATGTTTTCCGCCTTTCGTGATCATCGCCGCAACGTTTACGGTCCTCTTTTTCGATTTGGACGAAAGGAAAAGTGCGCTCCTGTTAAAAAAGCTCGTTTGCGTCGCTTGTGTGATCGGCGACTATCTGGTCTTCGGTTTCGTGGCGAGCGGCACCTATCTCGAAAAACTCTTATTCCGAGCGCTCGTCGGGCTCGGCGCCGCTGCGGTTTTAACGCCGCTTACCTTCCTTGCGTTGAGAAACGTAGGGGAAGATAAAAGGAAGAGCCTTTTGCTCGTCTTGATCTTCGGATCCATCGTTTCCGTGATCTCGACATTGCTTTCCTGCAACGTGTTGAAGTATATCTGGGGCAGACCGCGTTATCGTGAAATGGTGAAGGCGGGCGACACTTCGTTTACCGCGTTTACGAATTGGTTCCATATCAACGGGTTCTCGCTCCACGGTAACCATTCGTTCCCGTCCGCGCATACCTCCGCCGCGTCCAATCTCTTTGTCTTTTGCGCTGTGACCGAAGTCTTTCCGTACGGTAAGAGCAGGGAGAGGCGAATCGCGTTCATCGCCGCGCTTTATACGTTTATTATGGCGTATTCTCGCGTCGTGATCGGCGCGCATTTCCTTTCCGACGTAACGGCGGGATTCTTTATCGGTTTTTTGACCTACGCGGTCGCTCGTTATTTCTTCTTCCGTCGTTTCGGCGCGGCGGTGAATTCCGAAGTCGAAATCATTGCGAACGAAAGCAAGGAAGGACCTTGGGACGATCCCTCGCTCGCCGAACCGCCCGTGCGTGAAGAAATAGATTTATCTTCGGATGATTCGGAAATTTCGGAGATTTTGACGGTTAAGGAAGAAACGGTTATCGATGAAACGGAAGAGAGGGAAGAGGTTTTGATCGAAGAGATCGGATCGGATTCGGTAACGATCCTTCTTTCCGAGGAAGATCATAAAGAAGAGGAGTGATCGCACTGCGGTTTTCGCTTTTCAAAACAGCCGATTTTTCCGTCATTCGTGAGCAAAAAATTCAGTATTGACAGTCTGTCGGGTTTTGTGATATACTACATATATAAATTTAAGGCGGTGCTTTATGAATATAACAGATGTCAGAGTCAGGCTCGCGAAAAGCGACAACGGAAAGCTCAAAGCGGTCGCTTCGATCACGATCGACGGTTGCTTTGCCGTGCACGACATTAAGATCATTGAAGGAAACAGCGGTCCTTTTATCGCAATGCCGAGCAGAAAGACGCCCGAAGGGGAATTCAAGGATATCGCGCATCCGATCAATCCGGACGCAAGAGCGTTGATCTCCGACGCCGTTTTAAGCGCTTATCGGGAGCAGTTGGAAGCCGAATAATCCGCTATTCGTTCGTTTAAATAGAAAAAACAAGTTTCGCGTTCTTTTTTGATGCGAAACTTTTTTTATTCCTTTTCTTCGTCCGTTTCGGGATCTTTTTAACCAAATCGAAGCGCTTTTTCATATAGATAAATATGTCAATGATCGAGAAAGGGAAAAGGATCCATTTTATCGGCGTAGGCGGGATCAGCATGAGCGCGCTGTTCAAGATCGCAAAGCGCCTCGGCGCAAAGGTATCGGGAAGCGATCGATCGGAGTCCGAAAGGCTGAAAGCGCTGAAAAAAGAAGGGTTCGACGTATATGTCGGATCAAATCCGAGCTATGCGGAAAGGGCGGATCTTACGGTTTATACGGCGGCGATCGCGGCGAACGATCCCGAGCGAGTCGCCGCCGGGGAAAAGGCGATTTCAAGATCTGCGTTTCTTGCAGAAATATGCGAGCTTTTCGAGAAAACAATCGCCGTTTCGGGAACGCACGGAAAAACGACGGTCAGCGCGATGATCGCCTGCTGTCTTGCCGCCTCGAAGATCGGTTTTTCCGCACATATCGGAGGCGTCGTTCGCAATTTTAACGACACGATCTTTCTTTCCGGACGCGAGGTTTTCGTGACCGAAGCCTGCGAGTATAAAGACGGTTTTCTATCTCTCGCGCCCTCCGTAGGCGTCGTTTTGAACGTCGAATTCGATCACGGCGATTACTTCAAAGATCCGGAAAGCGTCTTTCGTTCTTTTTCCGCTTTCGTGAAAAAAGTGAAAACAGGCGGCGTCGTCGTGCTCGGCGACGGGGTTGCTTCTCATATCGACGAATGTGCATATGCGCATAAGAACGTATATAAATACGGAGAGGATTTTTCGTTTGAGCCTTTGGACGAAAACGGCGGATTTTGCTTAAAAGTCAAAGGAGAAAAAGATCGCGATTTTTTGACGCCGGCGAAGGGGCGGCACAACCTTTACAATGCATCGATCGCCGCGTTTACCGCTTTAAAGATCGGGGTGGAAGAGGACGCCGTTAAAATGGGACTCGCCGCTTTTCTCGGGGTAAAAAGGCGTTACGAGCGCACCGGAACGACGCAGGGCGGTGCGCCCGTCGTGCACGATTATGCGCATCACCCGAGCGAGATCGAAGCGGTTATGAAGGTCGCGGCTAGCGAAGCAAAAGGGCGGATCATCGTCGTTTTCGAACCGCATACTTATTCGCGAACGAAGATCCTTTTCGATGATTTCCGTCGCGTTCTTTCGAATGCGGACGTTTTGATTCTTTTGCCGACTTATTCGGCGCGGGAAACGCCCGAAATGGGCATAAGTTCCAAGGAATTGTTCTGCGCCTGTTCCGCTCGTGAAATGTATTATTTTTCCCGTTACGACGCCGCAAAAATCCTGCTGGATCGGATCGCAAAAGCGCAGGATCTCGTTTTGATCCTCGGCGCGGGAAACGTCGAAACGCTTGCTTTAAAATTTTCAAACGACTGACAATCTTAATAATAAAGCTTTGAAAAGATCGGATAAATCGGAAGTATTTGCGTGGCGCTCCTAAAAAAGGAGCGTTGCTCCTTTTGTGTTGCAATTTATAAAATAAGCGTGTATAATAAATATATATTACGGCGATAGTCATCGGTAGGTGAAGTATGAACGATATTTCGATCAAAGTTCTGGACGTGCTTTTCGACCTTTGCGAAGGCGAGGGGTATCGTATTTTGGAGGCGGAAGAGATCACTTCCCGCGTTTCTTATTATACCTTCCTGCCGGACGAGCTTACCGAGATCCTCGAAGTCCTCGTTGCGGACGGGCTCATCGATCTCAAATATGCGGATAACGAAGAGTATTGCGTTTCGATGCGGACGAAAGGGCGCGCGCTGATTAAGCAATCCCGCGAGCGTCTTGCCAAGATCGTTGCGGAAGAGCCCGAGATACTTTCTTATAAGAAAGACCTCGAAGAGGCGGAAGCGAGCCGTCAGGAGCGGATCGCTTTGGAAGAAAAGAAAGAGAAACTCAAAAAGGAGAGCGAAGAAACGCTTCGCCAAGCTCAGGAATCTTTGGATGCCGCGGCGTCGGAAGAAGAGAAAGCGGAAAGACAAAAGGCGCTCGAAAGCGCAAAAGTCGAAACAAAAAAAAGGCAGGATATGATCTCCGAATTGGAGAATCGAATCCAGCGGACGGAAATGCGCGACAGGACGAGATCGAACCGTTCTTTGCTGAACGCAACGCCCGAACCCCTTCCCGCCGAAACGGATAAGAAAGCGGTTGCCGTCGATCCGAAAAAGGTGTTCTTGTTTGCCCTCCTCGGATCCGCCGTCGGCGCGCTCGTCGTGAATTTGATCTTTATGATCATCATTTTGATAAAAGTATGCTGAACAGAAAAGAGAGCGCTTTGATGCGCGTGATTTATAAGAAGACGACGAAAAACAAGGGTATGTGCCTGATCCGTCCCGTGGATATCATGACGGGCATTCCTTATTCTTTGGAATTTAAGATGGAAGACCTCGAACCGACGATGCGCGCTTTGGTGTACGACGAGTATATTGACCTCGTCGAGTCGGATAAGAAGGGCGATTTTTATTACTGCGTGACCCTTTTGAAAAAAGGCTTCGCGTTTCAGCGAAGCGAAGAGCAGAGGCTTCGTCAGCGTCGTTCCAGCATCGTTTGGAAGATCATTTTGACTTTGCTCGGCGTGGCGCTCGCCGCTGCTTTGAAACCTTTGATTACCTTAATCATTAACGCGATCAAAAAATAATGGATTTTAAACTTGTAAGCCCTTTTCAGCCCTGCGGCGACCAACCGCAGGCAATCGAAAAGCTTGCGGAAGGCGTCAAGGACGGTTTAACCACGCAAGTTTTGCTCGGCGTTACCGGTAGCGGTAAGACTTTTACGATGGCAAGCGTCATCGAAAAGATCAACCGTCCCGCCCTCGTGATCGCGCATAATAAGACGCTTGCCGCCCAGCTTTGCAACGAATTTCGCGAGCTTTTTCCGCATAATCGCGTTGAATTTTTCGTTTCGTATTACGACTATTATCAGCCCGAAGCGTACGTTCCCTCCACCGACACCTATATCGAAAAAGAGCTCGATATCAACGACGAGATCGACAAACTTCGCCACTCGGCAACGGCATCTCTTTGCGAACGGCACGACACGATCGTCGTTTCTTCCGTTTCCTGTATTTACGGGCTCGGCGCCCCGAAGGAGTACTATTCCCATGCCGTTTCCATTCGCGAAGGCGACGAGAAGGAGCGGGAGGCGATCATAAAACAGCTCGTCGGCATTCAATACGTGCGCGCGGACATCGACTTTCGCCGCGGCACGTTCCGCGCGAAAGGGGACGTTCTCGATATCTTTCCGATCAGTTCGTCCGAAACGGCGGTGCGCGTCGAATTCTTCGGCGACACGATCGATCGGATCACCGAATTCGACGTGATCACGGGTAAAACCACCCTTTCTTTGAAGCACGTCAACATTTTCCCCGCGAGCCATTACGTGATCGGCGCGGACACCGAAAAGATCCTCGCGAAGATCAACGCGGATATGCTCGAACGCGAAAAGGAGTTTATCGCGGAAGGAAAGATGATCGAAGCGCAACGCATTCGCGAGCGCGTTTTGTACGATACCGAGATGATCCGCGAAGTCGGTTATTGCAGCGGCATCGAGAATTACAGCCGTTATTTCGACGGCAGAGAGCCCGGTACGCCGCCTTACACGCTGACGGATTTCTTCCCCGAAGATTTTATCGTGTTTATCGATGAAAGCCATATGACGCTTCCGCAGATCCGCGCGATGTATAACGGGGATCGATCGAGGAAACAAAACCTCGTGGATTACGGCTTTCGCCTTCCGGCGGCGTACGACAATCGTCCGCTGAAATTCGACGAGTTCTTGGACCGTGTGCCGCAGATGATCTGCGTTTCGGCAACGCCCGCGCCCTACGAGCTCGAACGAGCCGGACAAGTCGTGGAGCAATTGATCCGTCCGACCGGTCTTTTGGACCCGACCGTCGAAGTGCGCCCGATCGAAGGGCAGATCGACGATCTGCTCGGCGAGATCAAAAAGACGACCGAAGCGGGGTATCGCACCTTGGTCACGACGCTGACTAAGCGTATGGCGGAAAACCTGACCGATTATCTCAAAGAGCAGGGGATCAAAGCGATCTATATGCATTCGGATATCGTAACGCTCGAACGTATCAAAACGGTGAACGCGCTTCGCTCCGGGGAGTACGACGTTTTGGTCGGTATCAACCTTTTGCGCGAAGGCTTGGACATTCCCGAAGTCGGATTGATTGCGATCATGGACGCGGATAAAGAGGGCTTTTTGCGCAGCGAAACCTCGCTCGTGCAAACGATCGGTAGGGCGGCGAGAAACGTGGACGGTCGCGTGATTATGTATGCGGACGTGATGACGGACAGTATGAAAAGGGCGATCGGCGAAACCGAGCGCAGAAGAAAAGCGCAGGCGGCGCATAACGAAAAGAACGGGATCACGCCGCGCAGCGTCGTGAAAAAGATCGTGAACACGATCGAGATCTCGAAGCCCGTCAAGGAAACGGCGCCCAAGGAAAAACTTTCGCCGAAAGAACTCGATAGGCAGATCGAGCTTGTGACCGCGCTGATGAAGCGGGCGGCGGCGAGCTTGGATTTCGAAACGGCGATCGAACTCAGAGAACAACTGCAAGTTTTGCAGGCGGCGCGAAAAAGAGGATAGGTTATGGACGACGTATTGTACGTAAAAGGGGCTCGACAAAACAATCTCAAAAACATAGACGTTTCGATCCCCAAAAACAAATTGACGGTATTCACCGGGCTTTCCGGTAGCGGGAAATCTTCGCTTGCGTTTGACACGATCTTCGCCGAAGGGCAAAGGCGTTACGTCGAAAGCCTTTCTTCGTATGCGCGTATGTTTATCGGTCGGGCGGATAAACCCGACGTCGACTATATCGACGGGCTTTCTCCCGCGATCTCGATCGACCAAAAGAC
>DBVY01000036.1:0-158 GCA_002308575.1 Christensenella sp. UBA1252 | reverse complement strand
GGCATTCCGCATTGCCCGAATTGCGGAAAAGAGATCAAGGAAACGACGATCGACCAGATCACGGACAGCGTGATGGCGGCGGGAGAAGGGGCGAAAATACGCGTGATCGCGCCCGTCGTTCGCGGCAGAAAGGGCGAGTACGGCAGGCAGATCGAAGG
>DBVY01000026.1:33092-33496 GCA_002308575.1 Christensenella sp. UBA1252 | reverse complement strand
TCGGACAAAAGGATCAAACGCAACATCTTGTATTGCTTATCCAAAGAAGCGTAGGTGTCGACCTCGTGGAAAGCGTTTTGGTGCAGATAGTCCTCTCTTATGGACTTCGCCGTTTCCATCGTCAGGCGGTCTTCCTGCGAAAGCGCGTCCATACCGACCAAGCGGACGATCTCGTCCAAAGACGCTTCCTCTTGGAGAATGCGCATCGCCGCGGCGCGCTGTTTTTCCCAATCGGGATCGACGTTTTTATCGAACCACTCGTTCAGCTTATCGCTGTACAAAGAGTAACTCGTAAGCCAATCCACCGCGGGGAAATGCCTCTTATAAGCAAGAGCCGCGGAAAGCCCCCAGAACACCTTTACGATGCGGAGCGTCGCTTGGCTGACCGGCTCGGAAAGGTCGCC
>DBVY01000026.1:14071-33073 GCA_002308575.1 Christensenella sp. UBA1252 | reverse complement strand
AGGGGAAACCGCGCCGATCGCCGTGATCGAACCCGTTACGTCCTCGCTGCCGAGGATCTTGACCATACCCGCTCTCTCGTAAAACTCCGCGAGACGGCTGGAAAGATAGGCGGGGTAGCCTTCTTCACCGGGNNTAACCTTCCTCGCCGGGCATCTCTTCCAATCTGCCGCTCATTTCGCGCAAAGCTTCCGCCCAACGAGAGGTGGAGTCCGCCATGATCGCGACGTTATAGCCCATATCGCGGAAATATTCGGCGATCGTGATACCCGTGTAAATGGAAGCTTCACGCGCCGCGACAGGCATATCGGAGGTGTTTGCGATCAAAACCGTGCGCTTCATCAAAGGCTCGCCCGATTTCGGGTCGATCAAGGACGGGAACTCGTTCAAAACGTCGGTCATCTCGTTGCCGCGTTCGCCGCAACCGATGTAGACGATGATATCCGCGTCCGCCCATTTCGCGAGCTGGTGTTGCACGACCGTTTTGCCGCTACCGAACGGACCGGGAACCGCCGCCACGCCACCTTTTGCGACCGGGAACAGCGTGTCGATCACGCGCTGACCGGTTACCATCGGCATAAACGGAGATAACTTTTCTTTGATCGGACGGGGGCGACGCACCGGCCACTTTTTAAGCATGCAGACGCTCTTGTCACCCTCTTTCGTTTGAATGACCGCGATCTCGTCCACGATCGTCTTTTTGCCGCTTTCGATGGACTTAATCTTACCCGTTACGCCGAACGGAACGGTGATCTTATGATCGATGAGCGTGTTTTCTTTTACGACGCCGAGGACGTCGCCGGGGATCACGCTGTCGCCGACCTTTTTCGACGGAACGAAATCCCATTTGCGCTCGTGATCCAAAGAATCGACGTTAAGTCCTCTGCCGATCCTCGCGCCCGAAAGGTCGCGCAGTTTGACGAGGGGGCGCTGAATTCCATCGAAAATGCTTTCGATTAAGCCGGGAGCAAGTTCCACGGAGAGGGGTTCTCCCGTGCTTTTTACGACCGCGCCGACGCCGAGTCCGCCCGTTTCTTCATAGACCTGAATGGACGCTTTATCGCCTCTGAGCTCAATGATCTCGCCGATCAAGCCCTCTTCGCTGACCTTCACGACGTCATACATCTTGCTGTCTTGCATATTTTCCGCAACGATAAGCGGTCCTGCGACTTTTACGATTCTTCCATCCGCCATTTTATTTCTCCTCTATTCTCAATATATCGGTCCCGATCGCCTTTTCCACGTCCTCTTTGATCGAACGTTTGCCGTAACCCGTGCTACCCGAAGACGAGGGCACCGGGATCACCGCGGGAAACGCGCGCGTTTTGTAACGCGCGATCAGATCGGGAATTTTTTCCGCCAGTTGTTCGGTTATAAATATAATATCGTAGTTACGCGCGAGGATCCTGAGTTTTTCGCGCGCCGCCTCCACGCTGTCGACGGCGTATGCGTCCGCTCCGACCGATTTAAAGGCGAACACGGTGTCCGCGTCGCCAAGCGCGGCAATACTGCTCTTCTCAGACATACTGCTCCCTCAACCTAACTTTAATGATTTCTTTGTCGACGCCGTTTTTGATGCCCGTAAGGATCAACCGCACGTTTTTGATCTCTCTCTTTTTGCCAAGATAGAATCCCACGATCGGCGCGGGGGAAAACATATCGTATCTCGCCTTTTTGAAGGGAACCAAAAGCGCGTTTTCACGGAAAGCTTCGAAAGAAGCGACGCCCGCTTTCAGCGCTTCGACCGCTTTCTTGTAGGAAGGCCTCAACGCGATTTTTTCCGCGCCGTCCTCCAACCCGAGATCGAATACTTTTTTCAAACTCGAAAACGGAATCTCTCCGCCCGGAAGATAGCCGCTTTCCGCTTCCGCAAGGGAAACGCCCGCTTTTCTCGAACGATACGCGGTCGCGAGATTGGTCAAATCGGCATACGCCGTAAAATACTCCTTAACGACCGGATGCGCGGTTTTCAAGCGCTCCGCGATCTCTTCGAACGCCGCTTTGTCTAAGGCTTTGTCGATCTCCGAAGGCGCGACGGAATCCGTTGCGCTTTTCTTTTTAAGGCGCTCCAACGCGGCGCGCATCGCAGACGGAAGAGATGCGTAATCCTCTTTGCGGAGCTTTTCCGCAAGAACGGTCGGATCGATCAAACCGTCCGCTCGAAAGCAATCTTCCGAAACGCCGAAATACGCTTCCTTCGCGAGAACTTTCGCGTTATGATAATCCGAAAGGACGGAAAAGCATTCGAGCCCATAGCCCTCGACGGAAGACTCCTTAAAAAACGCTTCCGCTTCTTTTTCCGCCGCCGCAAGGATCTCGATATAATCCTTGCCCGCGGGATACCCGCCTTCAAGAAGGATCTTTACGCCTTCTTCGATCGAAGGCGCGTCGGACAAACGCTGCATCTTATCCTTTCCGAACAGCGCGATCTCGCGAGATTTTATTTTCGCATTTTGGAACAAAAGCCCTTGTTTCATATCAAGAGAACAACGTTTTTTCGACGCCGCCGCTCTCGGCGCGGAGTCGCGCGAGCTCGGTTTCCAGCGTCAGGTTCTTGTCATAGCGCTTACCGAGGAGGACAATCCCTCCGCGAAAATCGCCCTTTTCCTTCGCCGCAGTCAGATTAAACCCGAGTTTTTTGCTTGCCGCGGTAAGGATCTTCGTTTCGTTTATTTTGCCGTCGTCCGAGGACGCGAATTGCACGACGTCCCCCTCTTCGGCGACGGAACAGATCATCGAAAACAAAAGATCCGAATACTTCGGCGAAGCAAGAATACGCCCGAGCGCTTCCTCGTACGATTTCGAAATCAACGCCTGCTTGCTTTCGAGAAGGATCTTCTTGACTTCGAGCTCCGCCATCGATTTTCTGCGCTTCAAGACTTCGGGGGCAGAAGACGCCGAGAGCTTTCTCGCGCTCTCGGAGAGCGTCGCGCTCTCCTCTTCCGCCGCGGAAATCAAAGCGTCCGCGCGCGATTTTGCGTCCGCGCGGATCGAAGCGGCTTTCTCGTTCGCTTCCGAAACGATCTTGTTCAGCAAATCCTGTTTAGCCATAATGATCAGATCGCAAAGAAGACGGCAAGGAAAGAAACGAGAAGCGCGAGGATCGCGTAGGTTTCGACCATAACCGCCATAACGATCGCTTTGCTCTGCTCTTCGGGGCGTTTCGCAACGAGCGCCATACCGCTGACCGCGACTTTGCCCTGATGGATCGCCGAGATCAAGCCGACGACCGCGATGGGGATACAGCCGCACAGCATTCCGAGGCCTTGCGCCAACGAGATCGAGATGATGCCGTTGAAGACTTTGATCTTGATGAACACGATGAACGCGATCAGAAGACCGTAGATGCCCTGCGTGCCCGGGAGAAGTTGCAGAATCAAGCAACTGCCGAATTTATCGGGATCTTCGCTCGTAACGCCGGCGGCCGCCTGACCGCCCATTCCCACGCCGATCGCGGATCCGATGCCCGCAAGACCCGCCGCGAGAGCCGCGCCGAGAATTGCCAAAAAAGTGCCGATACTCATAAGTTGTTTCCTCCTTTATTATCCAAGTGAATGTATTTGAGATCCGAGCCGAAAGGCTTGAATACATGTCCGCCACCCGTATAGAAACGGGAGAAGAATTCGACATACTGCAAACGGGAGTTATGCACGTACGCGCCGAGCGTGTTGATCGCGATATTGAAAACGTGTCCTACGACCAAGATCACGACAAAGAGAAGATAGCCGACGACGGGGATCAGATCGCGCAAAATCCCCGCGATCAGGTTGACGACCATGCCGACGACGCCCGTTGCGAGGCCAAGCCCGAACAAACGGCAATAGGAAAGAATATCGCTCATAAAGCCCGTTACGTTATACACGTTGCCGAATGCGCCGAGGATCTTACCTTTGACGCCCTTTTTCCCGAGCGCGCCGCCGACGAGAACGCCCGCGCCGCCGAGCGCAAGAACGATCAATGCCGCGAGTTTGGCTCCGGCAAGCGCTTTGACCATACCGCTCGCGACGAAAAGCCCAAGACCGATAAACAGCACAAACCAGCTTCCTTCCCCGAAGACGGCGGAAACGGGTTTCTTATTCTTGCATTTTTGAACGAACGAAATTCCCATTCCGAACAGGATCTGGAACAGACCGAACGCGACGGAAAGGATCAGCATTTTCAAGGGTTCTTCCATCGGGTTGAACAAAACGGGTTTAAAGAACGATTCGCCGAAATAGCCGCCGAACATAATGCCCCAGATCAGCGTGGAGATACCGCCCATACCGATAATCAGAAGCAGTTGTCCTTCGCCCTTACGCGGCTTTTTCAGCGCGTAAAGACCGAAGCCGCCGAGCGCCAAAATCAAACCGTACGCCGCGTCCGACACCATAAGCCCGAATAAAACGAAATAGAAAAACGCCACGAAGGGATTGGGGTCGATCTCACGGGGAGAGGGAGCGCTGTACATATTCGTAATGCTCTCGTACGGCTGGACGACCGGATTGTTCTTTGCAAGCGTCGGATACTTTTCGCCCTCTTTCGGGTCTTCGTATAAACTGTAATAGGTGATTTCGGAATCGGTAAGCGCCTGCTCCGTCGCCTCTTCGAGGTGTGCGGGCACCCACGCGGTCAATATAAAAGAACTCTTCGTTCCGAATGAATTCTCGATCGCCGCGCATTTTTCTTTTTCCACGCGATAATAGTCGAACAAGATCTCCATTTTGGAGCGGATCTCATCCTCGTAAGCGACCGCCTCCTCCATCAAAGCGATCGAACGGCGGAAATTCTCTTCGTCTTTCGCTTTTAACGCTTCGATCTTTTCCTTCGCCGTAACGGGAAAAGCGAAGTTCGTGCGGTTAAAGCCGATCGAAGAAAGCTTTTCTTCGCATTCTTCTTTCATCGAAACGGGATAGGCGACGTACGCCGTCGTGATCCTTTGACGGCTGCCGAGGTCGATGAAAACGAGCTCTTTGATCTCCGAAAGGTCGGCGGCGGCAAGATTATCCGTCGGAACCAAACCGAGCGCCTGCACGACGAATTTATCGCTCTTGATCTCTGAAAAAGGAACGTCCGCCTCTTCAAAGAACGCAAGCTGTTCCGCGGTGGACGCGTTGCGCGCGCTCTCGCCTTTCATCTCGGTCAATTCTTCCGAAATGCTTTTCAAACGCGCCGCGACCGAACGCACGTCCTCGTCGTTTTCCGCAACGCGATCGAACTCGTCGAACGAAACGTCTTTCTTTCCGGCGCGGATCTTTTCGAGGAGCGGGATCTTTTTCTTTTCGTAATTCGTGAGTTTATTGTCTTCGGTTTGACGTTTCGCGATCTTTTGCAACTTTACCTTTTGCTCCTTCCAGAAATCAAAGCAAAAAGAAAGTTCGGCAAGCCTGCTGTCCGCATTGTCGGAGCGCGAAACCGCGTTTCCGCGAACCGCCGATTCGATCTCGCACGTCGAAACGATCTCCGCGCTTCCCGTGCGCGAAAGACAAGCAAGCGCTTTTTCCGAATCGCTCGCAAGCGTAATAAGCGTAAGTTTTTTAAAGGGTAGTAACGCCATATTCCTCGAACAGTTTCTTTACGATCTCATCCGCCGCGGCGCCGACTTTTTTCCCGGCTTCCGCTTTGAGAGCCGCCGCTTGCGCTTTTCCTTTTTCGATCACGCGCGCTTCTTCCTCTTGCGCGGCGCGATCGGTTTCTTTTTCCAAATTCGAGAGCAATTCCGCGGCGGCTTTTTTCCCGGAGATCACGATCTCCTCGCTTTTCGCCTCCGCATTGCGGACGATCTCTTTTGCGTCCGCGCTCGCAGTTTGAACGATCTCTTCCGCTTCCTGTTCCGCGGAAAGGATCTCCTTCATCACGTCCGATACCATGTCTATTTCCTCTCGTCCATCTCGGCGATCAAACCGAGCCTTCTCATATGGCGATCGCCCTCAAACGGCGTCGAAAGCCAAAGATCCGCAAGCTTTACCGCTTTTTCGGGAGAGATCACTCTGCCGCCGAGGCAAAGCACGTTCGCGTTGTTATGCGCGGAACAAGCCGCCGCCGAAAACTCGTCCGACAAAACCGCCGCGCGAATACCTTTCACTTTATTCGCCGCGATCGACATTCCGATCCCCGTGCCGCAAAGCAAGATACCTTTATCGAATTCGCCGGAAGCGACAGCCTCCGCAACCTTTTTCGCATAAACGGGATAATCCACGCTCGCCGTGTCAAAAGTTCCGAAATCGAAGTATTCGATATTTTTCTCTTTTAAATACGCCAAGATCGCGGGTTTTAAAACGATTCCGCCGTGATCCGAACCGATCGCGATACGCATAATTTCCTCCTCACGCCGACTTGCGGTCGACTCTATTATGGTAATAATTATACTTTACGGGCGCGCGCGTTGTCAAGGCAAGAGCTCCCCCTTTTTGCTTACTTTTGAAAAACGCACCCGTTTAAAAAAAACGAGTGCGGTCGATTGTCGCTTGTCTTTGCTTTTTGCTTGCAAGCGAAAAAACTTCCTGCGCCTCTCTCCCCGATTTGCACGACCGAGCGGGCAAGCGCTACGCTTCATTGAAATTCCCTGCGGCTCTTTTCTCTGTAAAACCTTTCCTTCAATCGAACGTAAACTTTGGACAGTTCGAGAACGTATTTCGTGCGCGCGGTCGGCGACATCCGATCATAGATCTTTTGATCCATCAATCTGCCGATCGGATCGATCACGCATTCGTTTTCGGATAGCATTTCCCGAACTTTCGCATACATTTCTTCTTCCATCGAATAGCTCAACGTGGCTTCTTCCCTTACGGAAGGGATCACGTACGTTTTCGTCCCCTGCCAATACCCGGTTTTCATTCGGTTCTTCGCCGATTGCGCAAGTTTTTTGAGTTCGCCGTCGTTTTTCATTTTTCCACCTCTTCGTCGTTTTGAACCTATTATAGTGAATGCAAGAAGGCGCCGCAAGAGAAAAGAAAATCACATTATGACGAAAAAGATCGAATTGACAAAGCTCGACGAACTTCGCGCTTTTTCGAGAGCGAAAAACGGCATTTTCTCCTTCGCGCTTGATAAAACGCATGCGGCGTGATAGGATAAGGATATGACGCGTTTGCCTCTTTCCTACACGAAAAAAATGAAAGATCTCCTCGGAGAGGATTACTCGGCGTACGAAGCGACCTTTTCTTGCGCTCCGTCACGCGGTTTTTTGATAAACGCCGCCAAAATCGGCGCCGCGAAATTTGACGAAATCTTTTCTTTGCCGACGCGTCCCGTTCCCTATTTCGAATTCGGTCGCATTTTGGATTCGGAGGAAAAAGTCGGAGGAGATCCCTATCACGCCGCCGGTCTTTTTTATATGCAGGATCCCGGCGCGATGAGCGCGATTGCCGCGCTTCCCTCTTTCGGGAAAAAGATCCTCGACGTTGCCGCCGCGCCCGGCGGAAAGACGATCGGCGCCGCGATCGCGTCGCCCGATTCTTTGATCGTTGCGAACGAGATCGATTTCAAGCGCGCGAAAATTCTTCTTCAAAACGTGGAGCGGCTCGGGCTCAAAAACGTTGCGGTGACCTCGCTGACCCCGAAAGATCTCGGCAAATATGCGAAAGAATGCTTCGATCTCGTGATCTGCGACCTGCCTTGCAGCGGCGAAGGCATGTTTCGAAAAGAACCCGCCGCGATCGAATGCTGGAACGAAGGGATCAACGGAATGAACGCCGCCCGCCAAAAGGAGATCCTTACCGACGTGCTTCCCTGCCTGAAAGAAGGCGGCACCCTGCTTTATTCGACCTGCACCTACGCGGTCGAAGAGGACGAAGCGATCGTGGATTTCCTCGCCGGCGAAAAGGGTTTGACCCCGATCTCACCGAAGAGCAGCGTTTTACCGTATACCGCGCCCGCCGCGTATGGCTATCCGAGCGCCTCACTCGCGCGCCGCTTCTATCCGCATATCGCGGAAGGCGAAGGACAATTCTTCGCGATCCTCAAAAAAGAAGGCGATAAACTCTATACGCAAAAAACCATTCCCTCTTCCCTCTCCGCGAACGAGATCAAAAAGATCCGCGCGTTTACGGACGAGAATATCGACGGGGACGTGGGCGATCTCGCAAAAAACGGCGATAGTATCTTCGCCGTCCATCCGCTCGCGCGAACGATCCCTTTGAAATATCTTTCCGAAGGCGTTTGCCTCGGCGAATTCGTCAAAGGCAGATTCGAGCCGCATCACAACCTTTTTACGGCGTTCGGCGCGGATTTTAAAAACAAAGAAGATTTGGCGCTTTCCGACAAGCGCGTAAAAGAATATTTATACGGATTGGAGATCGAAGCGAAAACGGCGAAAGAAGGCTACTGCGCCGTCTGCGTCGAAGGGTTCCCGCTCGGCGGCGGAAAAGTCGTGAACGGAACGATCAAAAACAAATATCCGAAGGGTCTTCGGATCCCGAAACTTTAATTCGAATCATCTATTGAAAATTCAAATACCGTACTCTTTTTTTACTTCTTCGAATTTGAAGCCGAGGGTATTTGCGGAGTGGCTGTCGCTTCCGAAGACGAAGGAAGCGCCCTTCTCTTTCAAATACGCGAAGATCGCGGGAGAAGGATAAGGCACGGAGCGATAACCCCGATGCATCGCGCCCGTGTTGATTTCAAACGTTTTTCCCGCTTTGAGAAGCCGATCCGCCGCCTTTTTCCAAGCGGCAACGTAACGGGGATCGCTTTCCGAAAACAAGTGTGCTTTTTCGTTGAATTTCGCGATCAGATCGAAGTGCCCGACAATATCCGCTTTTCTCTTCGGTAACGCGCCGACCTCTTCGAAATACAGTTCCGCAAGTTTTAAATTGTCGCCGCCGAAAAAGGTATTCGCCGCCGAAGAAAGGATCTCGGGCGATTCGTCCACGGGGATAAACTTCTCTCCGATCTTCAGATAGTGGACGGAGCCGATCCGATATTCGAACGCGGAAAAATCGCCGCACGAAAACAGATCCGCTTCGATTCCCGCCGAAACCTCGATCCGATCCGCATACTTGGTTTTCAACGCTTCGATCTCGGAAAGGTAGCGTGCCCGCACGCCCCACTTCATACAGTAACTTTTGTCGAACGCGGTGTAACTGTGATCGGTCAATCCGACCTTTTTCAGCCCCTTTTCGATCGCCGCGAGGACGATCTCTTCGGCTGAGCAAGTTCCGTCGCTGTATGTCGTGTGATTATGGAGATCGGCGTCAACCATTCGTCATTTTCTCCTGTTTGACCTTCTTATCGATCACGTGACGCGACGCAAGTTCTTTATGCACGTCTTCGAGAGAAATGCCCATTTGTACCATCAAGACCATCACGTGATAGGCGAGATCGGCGATCTCGTAGATCGTTTCTTTTTTGTCTTCCGCTTTGCCCGCGATGATGACCTCGGTACTCTCCTCTCCGACCTTTTTCAGGATTTTGTCCAAACCTTTTTCGAAAAGATAGGTCGTGTAGGAGCCTTCCTTTTTCTCCTTCTTTCTTCCGACCAAAAGATCGTAAAGCCCTTCGTACGAAAACTCCTTTCTCTCCTCGCTTTCATAGACGGGGTTGGAAAAGCAACTCTCGTTTCCGAGATGGCAGGCGGGACCGTCCTTTTCGACGAGGACCAAAAGCGCGTCCTTATCGCAATCCGCGGTGATCGATACGATATGCTGATAATTCCCGCTCGTTTCGCCTTTGAGCCAAAGCGATTGGCGCGAGCGGCTGTAAAAACAGGTCAGCTCCTTTTCGAGGGAGATCTGCAAGCTCTCCTTATTCATATAGGCGAGCGTAAGCACTTTTTTGCTGACGGCGTCCGCAACGATCGCGGGGATCAAACCTTTTTCGTCAAATTTCAGTTCGTTGATATCAATCATATCGTTCTCCTTTACAGCCTTGCGGGAATTCCTTCCGCGAGCATTCTTTTTTTCAAATCTTTGATCTTGACTTCTCCGAAGTGAAAGATCGAAGCGGCAAGCCCGGCGTCCACCCTCGGGATCGCCTTAAACAACGTTATAAAATCGTCGATATTACCCGCGCCGCCCGAGGCGATCACGGGAACGTTTACGCTTTCGCAAACGGCGGAAAGCATTTCGAGATCGAAACCTTTTTTGACGCCGTCCGTGTCGATCGAATTCAAAACGACCTCGCCCGCGCCCATATCGACGCAACGCTTGATCCACGAGATCGCTTCGAGGCCCGTGTCCTCCCTGCCGCCTTTCGCAAACACGCGGAATGCGCCGCCGACCCTTTTGACGTCCGCGCTGATCACGACGCATTGACTTCCGTATTTCCTCGCCGCCGCGGAAACGAGCGAAGGATCTTTGATCGCGCCCGAATTCACGCTGACTTTATCCGCGCCGCATTTCAAAACGCGGTCGAAATCGTCGATCGTTCGAATGCCGCCGCCGACCGTCAACGGAATAAACACTTTCTCTGCCGTTCGGACGAGAATATCGGTAAAAAGCTTTCTGCCTTCGCTGGACGCCGTGATATCGTAAAACACGAGTTCGTCCGCGCCGCTCTTCGAATACTCCTCCGCTTTATCGACCGGAGAAGAAACGTCCTGTATGCCCGTAAAATTCACGCCCTTGACGACTCTGCCGTCCCGAACGTCCAAGCACGGAATAATCCTTTTAGTTATCATGCGCCACCTCTATCGCTTCCTTTAAATCCAATGCGCCCGTATAATACGCTTTTCCGACGATCGCGCCGTACAAATTCATCTTTCCGAGCGCACGGACGTCCTCGATCGAGGAAACGCCGCCCGACGCGACGATCTGCATTGAGAACGCTTTCGACAGTTTTTCGTACAGTTCCAAATTCGCGCCGCGCATCGCGCCGTCCTTTGAAACGTCGGTACATATGATCGTTTTCACGCCCGTATCCGCCATCTTTTTGAAGAAATCGGACAAGGTATAAGCGGATTTTTCCAGCCACCCTTTGATCGCGATAAAACCGTCCTTGACGTCCGCGCCGACCGCGATCCTTTCGCCGAACGCGCAGACTGCCTTCTCCAAAAACGCGGGATCGGAAACCGCCGCCGTTCCGAGAATCACGCGGTCGATACCGGCGTTTAAATACTTCTCCGCCGTTTTAAGATCGCGGATGCCGCCGCCGATCTCCGCGAAAAGTCCGCTTTGGCGTTTGATCTCCTTTACGAGTTCGAAATGAGGCGTGGATCCGTCTTTCGCGCCTTCGAGATCGACAAGGTGGACATTCTTCGCGCCTTTTTTTACGAAATCATCAACGAAAAAAAGCGGATCGCCGTACACGGTCATCTGCGCGTAATCGCCCTTAAACAGTCGAACGGCTTTTCCGCCGACGAGATCGATCGCGGGAAAGATCTTCATGCCTTTTTCCCTCCGAGCTCGACGAACGCGCGCAAGATCTTC
This sequence comes from Christensenella sp. UBA1252, assembly GCA_002308575.1. Taxonomy (GTDB): domain Bacteria; phylum Bacillota; class Clostridia; order Christensenellales; family CAG-1252; genus CAG-1252. The sequence continues at coordinate 21,733 of DBVY01000026.1, read as the reverse complement.
AAACCGACTTCCCCGCTTTTCTCGGGGTGGAATTGGCAACCGAAGACGTTTCCCTTTTGCACGCAAGCGGTCAAGGGCGCGCCGTACTCCGCCGAAGCGGTCAGGCTGTCCTCGCAATGCGCCGCGTAAAAGGAGTGGACGAAATACACGTAATCGCCTTCTTTGATATACTTAAACAACGGCGACGCCTTCTCGAAGCGCAAAGCGTTCCACCCGATGTGAGGGATTTTATAGTCCTTCGGGATCACGTCCGCGATCGGACGGACCTCTCCTTTCAACAAAGCGAGCCCCTCAAAGACGCCGTCCTCGAAACTTCTTTCGAACAGCATTTGCATACCGAGACATATCCCGAGCAGGGGTTTTCCTTTTTTCGCTTCCTCGATCACGACCGACCAAAGCCCGCTTTCTTTGAGCTTTTGAACAGCAGCGGAAAAAGCGCCCACTCCGGGGAGAACAAGCTTATCCGCTTTGCGGATCGTTTCTTCGTCGCTCGTAACGACCGCGTCCGCTTGAATCGCGGAAAAAGAACACCGAAGCGAAAAGAGATTTCCGACTCCGTAATCGACGATCGCGATCATAAGACCCCCTTCGTGGAAGGAATCGCGCCGCCGAGCGACTCGTCGATCTTCACGGCTTCTTTAAAACTTCTCGCCGCCGATTTAAATGCGCCTTCGATGATGTGGTGCGAATTCTCGCCGGCGAATTGCAAAAAATGCAACGTGATTTTCGCGTTGCGCACGAACGCGAGCCAAAACTCCTCGACGAGCTCGGTATCGAACGAACCGACTTTCTCGGTTGGGATAAACAGATCGAAGCCGAGGTAATCTCTGCCCGAAAAATCCACCGCGGAAAGAATCAAGGCTTCGTCCATCGGAAGGATCGTACTGCCGTAACGGGTGATCCCCGCTTTATCGCCGAGCGCGGTAAAAAAGGCTTCGCCGAGCGCAATGCCGACGTCCTCGACCGTGTGGTGATCGTCCACTTGCGTATCACCGTTGCACGTCAAATTTAAATTGAAACGCCCGTGCGACGCGAACAGCGTCAGCATATGATCCAAAAATCCGCAACCTGTTTGAACGGAAGAAACGCCCGTTCCGTCGATTTCGAGTTCGAGTTTGATATCCGTTTCTTTGGTCTTGCGTTCGATCTTCGCTTTTCTCATATTCCCTCCGCGACGCGCTTCATCGCGTCGATCAATGCATTCGTTTGCTCTTCGTTTCCGATCGTTATGCGGACGAACGGGCGTAATCTTTCCTTATCGAAATACCGAACGAGGATGCTCTTCTCCCGAAGCGCGCGATAGACGCTTTCGCCCGACAGTTTTTCGTGCTTTACGAACAAAAAGTTCGCCCTGGACGGAAGCGACGAATAGCCGAACGGAAGGATCTCCTTCGCCAAGCGTTCGCGATTTCTCTCGATCTCCGCGCAATTCCTTTTCGTGTACGCCTCGTCCCGCAGCGCGCCGTAGCCCATCGCCGCCGTCACGCGGTTCACGTTATACGGATTGACCGAATACTTCAAAAGATTCAGATCGCGGATCAATGCTTCGTTTGCGATCCCGAACCCGAGGCGGGCGCCCGCGAGCGAGCGCGACTTGGAGAAGGTTCCCGTAACGAGCAGGTTTTTATATTCCTTAATAAACTTCGCCGCGCTTTCGCCGCCGAAATCGACGTACGCTTCGTCCACAACGACGATCCTATTCGGGTCGCTCTCCACGAGATCGCGGATCTCGGAAAGAGGGGCGAAAATGCCGGTCGGCGCATTCGGGTTCGCGATCACGACCGTGCCTTTCTGCGCTTTCAAAGCCTCGAAATCCACCGTAAAATCCTCTTTCAAAGGGATCTCGCGGAACGTCGCGCCTGCGATACGGGCATAAACCGGATAAAACCCGTACGTGATATCCGGGAAGGCAATGCCCTTGTCCTTAAACGCATTGAACGCAAGGAACAGAACCTCATCCGAACCGTTGCCGACGAAGATCTCTTCTTTTTCGATCCCGTTGCCGACGACTTCGGCGATCGCTTCGCGCAGACGGGTGTTTTCGGGATCGGGATACAACCTCGAACGCGAAAGCTCCTTTTCGCCCTCTTCGATCGCGCGCGGCGATGGCGGGAACGGGGATTCGTTCGTGTTCAACTTGATCAAATTCTCGATCTTCGGTTGCTCGCCCGGCTCGTACGGAACGAGGGATCCGTAATCTTTACTTAAAAACTCACTCATTTTTTCAGTCGGATCATCGCGCTTTCGGCATGCGCCGTCAGCCCTTCTTTGGTTGCGAAATACGCAATGTCTTCGGCAACCTTTTCAAACGCCGCTTTATCGTAATAGATAAATTGCGTCTTCTTGATGAAATCGTCCACGGACAGCGGGCTGGAAAACCGCGCCGCGCCCGAAGTCGGGAGCGTATGGTTCGGACCGCCGAGATAATCGCCGAGCGCCTCGGGGCAATATCTGCCGAGGAAAACGGAACCCGCGTTCTTGACGGAATCGAGATATTGCATCGGTTCGTCCGCGCAAATTTCGAGATGTTCGGGCGCGATCTCGTTTGCAACCCCGACGCCCTCTTCCATATCTTTTACAAGGACGATCCTGCCGTTATTTTCGATCGAGCAGGTGGCGATCTCCTCTCTTTTCAAAAGCGTAAGCCTCTTTTGGATCTCCTTTTCGACCTCTTTCGCAAGGGACTCGGAAGGGGTGATCAAGATCGCGCGCGCGTTTTTATCGTGTTCCGCTTGCGACAAAAGATCCGCCGCCACGAACGCGGGATCGGACGCCTCGTCCGCAAGCACCGCGATCTCGCTCGGCCCCGCGATCATATCGATCGAAACTTGCCCGTAGACCTGCCTTTTCGCTTCCGCAACGTACACGTTTCCGGGACCGACGATCTTATCCGCCTTTTTGACGCTCTCCGTTCCGTAAGCGAGCGCGGCGATCGCTTGCGCGCCGCCCATTTTGTAAATCGTGTCGACGCCGGCGATATATGCCGCCGCAAGGATCACGGGATTGATCTTTCCGTTGATCAACGGAGGCGTTGCGATGCAAACCTCGGCGCAACCCGCGATCTTGGCGGGGATCGCGTTCATCAAAACGGTCGAAGGATACGCCGCCGTGCCGCCCGGCACGTACAGCGCGGCGCGCTCGATCGGCAATACCTTTTGCCCGATCAATTTGCCCTTACCGGACAAAGAAAACCCTTTCCTTTTTTGCTTTTCGTGGAATGCGCGAATGTTTTTCGCGGCTTTGGAAAGCACTTTGAAAAACTTCTTCGGCACCTTTTTGACCGCTTCGTCGATCTCTTCTTTCGTTACGATCAAGCTCGAAAGATCCGCTTCGTCGAATTGCCTTTCATACGCTAAAACAGCGGCGTCGCCGCGCTCGCGAACGTTCTCGATGATCGTGCGAACCGCCGCGCCGACTTCGGGCTTCGAAAGGTCTTTTCCGCTTTTAAGTTCCTTCAAATAGACGTCTGCCTTAACTATCTTCATACGTTTCCTCTTTCTGTCATTTTCGCAAGGCTCTCCGTCAAAGCCTCTATTTGTTCCGTGTTGAATTTATACGCCGATTTGTTCGCGATCAAACGCGCGCTGATCGGCACGACGTTTTCGAGGACTTCGAGATCGTTTTCTTTCAAAGTTTTTCCCGTTTCCACGATATCCACGATCACGTCGCTGAGCTTTAAGATCGGCGCGATCTCGATCGACCCGTTCAGGTGGATAATGTCGATATCTCTGCCCTGCTTCGCATAGTAATCCATCGCGATATTTTTGAATTTCGTGGCGACCTTTAAAACCTTGCGGGGATCGTCCCGAAAGGTCTTCGGAGCGGCGACCGCCATACGGCATACGCCGAGTTTCAGATCCAACAATTCGTAAACGTCGGGCTGATACTCCAAAAGGATATCCTTTCCCGCAACGCCGATATCCGCGGCGCCGCGCTCGACGTAAATCGCGACGTCCGAGGGCTTGACCCAAAAATACCTTACGCCCTTTTCTTCGTTTTCGAAGATCAATTTGCGACTGTTCTCCAAAATCGAGGGGCACTCGTAACCCGCTCTCGCGAACAAATCGTACACCTTTTCACCCAAACGCCCTTTCGGCAAAGCAACGTTCAACATCTTTTCATCCTCACAGTTTTTTCAATTCGCCGTAGCGCAGGAAACGGGGGATCGCTTTTTCTGCGATGACCTTTTTTCCTTTCGAACGCTCCGCACGGACGGCGGATGCGACCTCTTCGGCGCTGTTCTTCTCCGAAAACAGGACCAACGTATCGACGTCGGTCACATCGTCGAGCGCTTCTTCGATCTCGTCCAAATAGACGGCGAAGCCGATCGCCTTGGACGTCCGCTTCATCTTTTTCAGCAACAGATCGTACTGCCCGCCGGACAGAACGCAACGCGCCGCTCCTTTTACGAAACCCTGAAAGACGACGCCGTTATAATAGCGCATATCGTTCATCACCGAGAAATCCACGCGAACGTTTTTCCCGCCGACGACGGAAAGCACCTCTTTCAGTTCGTTTACGCAAGAAAGATAACTCTTCTCGGAAGAAAGGGCAAGAAGCGCGGGGATCGCGGTTTCGGGCGCGCCGCCGATCTTCATTAAAGAAACGATCAACGCCTTCCCCTTTTCGGAAACGCCCTCTTCCGCCAAAAGATCTTCCGCACCGTTTACGTTCTTCACGGAAAACAGCGCGCGCATTTTGAGCTTCGCGCTCTCGGAAAGACCCGCTTCGTCCATCGCGGCGGAAACGATCCCGAGATGCGCTACGTCCAAAACAAACTCGTTTTGAAGGACGGCGAGGCTCTCGAGCGCGATGCCGATGACCTCTGAAAGCTCGTACGCTCCGACGTCCCCGATGCACTCCAACCCCGATTGCATGATCTCCTTAAAGGAGCCGCTGTCGCCCGCCACGCGATAGACGTTTTCGCTGTAATACACTTTCTTCGCGATGCCGGGCTCGTCCTTTGTATTTTTGACGATCGAAAGGGTCACGTCCGGCTTTAACGCCATCAGCTTCCCGTTCGTATCGGTAAAGGTTATGACGTTATCGGACGTCAAAAAACTTTTATTTTCGACGTAGGTGTCATACTCCTCGAATTTATTCATTTTGAAACGCATATAGCCGAAACTTTCGTACAAGCTTCCGAGCGCGTTCAAAATCTTTCCGCTTTGCAACATGATTTCACCTTCCTTTTCGGCGATCGATCGACCGTGATATTACTTTAACGCATTAAAGCGAAAAAGTCAAGCGATCGGAGAATGTTTTTCTTTTTTCACGGCGATCTCCGAAAACGGGGGCATTCGGCTTATAAGCGCGAAGCACCGTATAGAAAACGCGCCCCGCGAAAAGCGAGGCGCGCACGAATGACGAATCGAATTATTCGGGTTTTTTGAGGATCGCTTTTTGCGCGAAGCTCCTGACCGAATTTACGCTGCTCTCCGCGCGTTGGCGGGTGGTGTAGCTTTCGCCGAAGTAACGGATCTGCGAACGGGAACTCGCTCTCAAAATGAATTTGAAGTTTCCGTTTTTGTCCTCGTCGATCGTATAAATACCTGCCTCGACAGCCTTCTTAAAGGTTTCGATACCGTTCTTCGCGCCGTTCTCGCTCGTAAAGCTCGGGCTTTCGAGGAGGAGCTGACCGTTGTTCGCTTTCAAGATGAAATAAAAGTTGCCGGATCTCTCGATGATCTCGTACTTACCGCCGGCTTTATAGCTCTTTTCGGTGATCGGATCGGGCACGAAGACCGTTGCGGAATCGTTCGCGGCGATCGCGTCCGTGTCGGTGTTCTCAACGACTTTCACGATCGCGTTCTGCGCGAATTTCTTGACGGATTGAATGCTGCTCTCCGCGCTCTGACGGGTGCTGTAAGCTTCGCCGTAGTAGCGCATTTGCGAACGCGAGCTGGCTTTCAGAATGAAACGGAAATTGCCGTTCTTATCTTCGTCGATCGTCCATTCGCCGCTGATAACCGCATTCTTGAACGTTTCGATCGCTTTTTTCGCGCCGACTTCGGTCGTATAGCTCGGGCTTTCTGCAAGAAGCTGACCGTTATTCGCCTTCAAGAGGAAATAGAAACTGCCTTTTCTTTCCAAGATCTCGTACTTGCCGACAGTCTTGGTTTCGGGTTTCTTTGCCTTGACTTCTTTTTCATTTGCCATATTCCCACTCTCCTTTGCTGCCGCGATCTCGTTCTTTACGGGCTTTTTGCTCGCTTTGGGCGCGACTGCTTTTTTCTCTTGTTTCGCGGGCGCCTTCTTTGCCGGCTCTTCCTTCGCAGTCTCTTCCGTCACGGGTTCTTCGGCGGGCGCTTCTTCGGTGGGTTCTGCTTCCGCAACCGCAATTTCTTCGGACTCTTCTTTTACTTCTTCTTCGATCGGCGCTTCTTCGGCGACGGGCTCTTCCTCGATCACCTCGGGCGCGGGCTCTTCCTCAACGGGAGCTTCTTCGATCACAGCTTCCTCTTCGGGTTCCTCTTCGACCGCGATCGCCTCGACGGGTTCCTCTTCGATCACTTCCGCTTCTTCCGCGGGCTCTTCTTCGGCTACATCTTCTTCGGCTGCCGCTTCTTCGGGCTCCTCAACCGCAACGGGAACTTCTTCCTCTGCGGCTTCTTCGAAGGCTTCTTCCGCGGGCTCTTCCTCGATCACTTCGGGAGCGGGCTCTTCTTCGGCTTCTTCCGCCGCTTCATCTTCAACGGGAGTTTCTTCGACTTCCTCTACGGGAGCTTCCTCGATCTCCTCGGCGGGCTCTTCGGGGGCAGCTTCCTCTTCCGCTTCTTCAACAGGCTCTTCCTCGATCACTTCGGGGGCCTCTTCCTCTGCTTCCTCTACGGGAGCGGGAGCGATCACCTCGTCCTCCTCTTCTTCCTCGGCGGGTTTGATCGAAGCGAGATCGGGTTCTTCGTCCTCGTCCTTTGCGCTCAAAGCGGTGGCTTTGGCGGCAGGCTCTTCTTTCTTCTTCTTGCTCGGAACAAGCACGATCACAAGGATCAGAACGATCACGAGAACCAAAACGATCGCCGCGAGGAACAGGTTGTTAAGGATCAAAGTGTTCCCTTTGAAAAAGGCGGGAAGTTTGAGTTTCGTCGCTAAATTTCTGAAAAATTCATTGATTGCGTCCATAAAAACACCTCAAAAAAATAGTCTACTCTTAAATAATACTATACAAGCGCGCGATTTGTAAAGATATATTTCGAAATACAATCTACGGAAATTTTGTTAACGAAAGTTTTTTTTCGTGATATAATAGAAAAACAAAATAAAAAACTCCGAAAAAGCGGCGAACCCGCGATTTCGAACGGTAAAAAATGGAAACGAAAATCGGATGCAAACAAGAAGATATCCTTTGGGGAGCCGAACTCATCAAACAAGGCGAGCTCGTTGCTTTCCCGACCGAAACCGTATACGGTCTCGGCGCAAACGCGCTTTCACCGGAAGCCAGCAAAAAGATCTACGCCGTAAAAGGGCGCCCGTCCGACAACCCGCTCATCGTTCATTTGACGGAATGGGAACAGCTCAAAAACATTGCCCATCCGACGCCGGACGCGAAAGCCCTGTACGACGCTTTTTGTCCCGGTCCTTTAACGATGATTTTAAAGAAACGCGCGGTCGTTCCCGATGAAACGACGGGCGGCAGAGATACCGTCGCCGTGCGTTTTCCGT
>DBVY01000026.1:0-14031 GCA_002308575.1 Christensenella sp. UBA1252 | reverse complement strand
TCGCGGCGCCGAGCGCGAACATCAGCAAACACGTTTCTCCGACGCACGCCTCCCACGTTTACGACGATTTGAACGGGCGCATTCCGTTGATTTTAAACGGAGGCATTTCGGAAGTCGGGATCGAAAGCACGATCGTAGACTTGACCGCGGAAACGCCGACCGTTCTCCGCCCCGGCGCGATCACGAAAGAAATGATTGCGATGATCCTCGGAAAAGCGGAAAATTTTTCCGGCACGATCAAAGAAGCATTGGCGCCGGGCATGAAATACAAACACTACTCGCCGCGCATCCCCTGCTATCTCTCCGAGCCGAAAAACCTCGCGAAATCCCTTGCGCTCCTTGAAAGCAAGGGCATTAACGCCGTCTTGATCGCGCGCGGAAAGTCGATCGTAGCGGCGGGCGCAAAGCAATTCATTACGCTCGGAAACACCCCGCGCGACGTGCAAAGCCGCATCTACGCCGCCCTGCGCGACGCGGAACAATACGAAGCAGCGCTGATCGAAGCCTTACCGACGAACGAAGGCTATCTCGCCGCGATGGATCGGATCAAAAAAGCAACCGGAGGGCTTTATCTATGAAAATCATTTTCGTTTGCAGCGGAAACACTTGCCGCTCGCCGATGGCGGAATGCGCGTTTGAACAGATGCTGAAAAAGGAAGGCGTGGAAGGCGTCGAAGTGGAAAGCCGCGGCGTCGTTGCGGCGGTCGGAAACCCGATCAGCGAAAACGCCGTCAAGGCACTCGAAAAGAAAGGCATTCCCTTGAAAGAGCACGTTGCGACCCAAATCACGACGGACGATATCCTCGGAGCGGACCTCGTTATCTGCATGACCGAGCGCCACAAAATCCGCCTCGGCAACTTGCCTAAGGTCTTTACCCTCGGGCAACTGACGGGCGCTTACGACGTCCAAGACCCCTTCGGCGGCGACGAAGCAACCTACGAAAAATGCCTCGACGAAATCCTCAAAGACCTCGAAAAATTATTGCCGCTGATCAAAAGACAGCTGACGCTGTAACGCACAAAGCGAATAGATAGAGCCCTAAAATAGATTATTGAAAAACACAATTATTTGCATTTCATTTAGTCTATTTTTTTATAGTTGATTTGACTTCTTCTTTTAATGACGGAACGCTATTCAAGTATCTCGGATGATACGTCCAAATGTACTTTGTTTGAGTATCCAAAATGGGTATTTCCATGTATCCTTTTTCTTTTGACAATTCCCCATTTATTTGAATTTTTAAGGCGTGCTCTAACGATCTTTTATATGAATTTCCAACCAAAAATACGACTATGTCCGGTTTAATCGTTTCGATCTCCAATTGTAACAACGTTTTTCCTAAACTTTTTATCAGATCATTCAACTCTTTTTCATCGTTAACGTAAAGTTTAACGCACTTAGATTTATCTTTAATCAAATAATGAATTTTATCCAATTCATTCCAAACGATATTGTATTCTTTGAATTCTCTGAGGAAATTCCAATAATAGTGGTTATCATATATTCGGCTGTTCGGATATACACTACTGTATGCGTTCCAATCTAGCGTTATCATATTATTGTAGGTGAACTCGCAAACGTATTTTTGCGATCTCGAAAGGTCAATGTTTGCTTTGAAATCATCTATTTCTCCCCACCCATTCGTTTCTTGCCCCACAAACATAACTAACGGTTTTGATTGATCTTGATAATCGCATAAGCCCGTAAAGAACGGTTGAGAAAAACTGTAGTCTTCTTTTCCTTCGAAATGGGTTCTCGTCCATTCCTGCATTTGCGCTTTACAAGCCCCGCCTTTCCTTATCCATTCGGCAGCGATTTCTTCAAACCATCCTTTTTGATAATCTCTTAATTTTTTGTTGATTTCTTTGGCATTCCGAATCATTTCAAAATCTCCTTATTGTTTTTGAATATCACCATCCGTGCAGTGGATCGTGTAATTTCCAGTTCCCACATCCCAATTGGTTCCTTTTGAGATTGTTTGCCATTTCTCAGTTGTCCCACCATAAACGATAGAAGTTAAATTATGGCAGGCCNNCCAGCCATAAAAAGCTTCTTTTCGAATTATTGTTGCTTGTAATATACTTATTGATGTCAACATTGAAAACCTACTAAAAGCACCTTCGTCAATGATAAAACCCTTTGTCAAAACAATCGATCTTAGTGTCGAAGGAACATAGCAATATGAAGAAGTAGTATGCTGTATTCTTGTAAATCCATCGATAGAGGACGTGCCAAAAAGATTACCGAAATAATTAAAACAAAGAGGAATTGTTATTTCGACTAGTGACGAACAGCCATTAAACAATCCGGAACCGATACTACTCACACTATCTGGTATTATAATAGAAGTTAGAGCAATACAATTCAAAAAAGCATCGCCACCTATACTTTCTAAACTGGCACCACTGTATTTATATTTTTCAAATAAAACAGTTTCCAATTGAACGCAATTTGCGAAGGCACGCCTGCCAATATTTTTTATTCCCCTTGGAATAGAGATCGACTCTAAAACAATACAGTCTTCAAATGCGGAATCTTTAATGGAAGTTAATAAACTATTTGAATCAAACAAAACTGTTTTTAAAGCCGTACATTCATAAAAAGCACGATAATCGATTATATTAATGTTTTGCGGTATCGAGATAGATGTTAACGACGAGCAATTCGCAAAAGCAGAAGAAGCAAAATAGCTAACCTTGCAATTATCGTCAAATATGATCGACGACAAAGATATGCAATCTTTAAATGCTTGAACTCCAATAGCTTTAACATTGGAAGGTATTGTAATCGTATTTAGTTTTGCACAATTAAAAAATAAGCTATCTTCTATTTTCCCCAAACAATTGTTTTCTTCAAACACAATTGATTCCAATTCTATGCAATCATAAAAAGCGCCTTGCCCAATGCTTGTTATACTTGCAGGAATCATTACGCTAATCAGCTTTCCACAATTGCGAAAAGCATAATTCCCTATAGTTGATAATCCATCAAAAAAAACAATCGAAGATAACTTTGAACAGTTTTTGAATGCAGTATCTCCAATATCTTTTATTTCGCTAAGTAACGTAATCGAAACCAATCCTTCGCAATCGCAAAATGCATTAGCGGAAATACTCGTTCCACTTGAAATAATCGCTTCAAAGGAAGGTGCTCTACATTGCATTGCCACATCAGAGACTTGTTCGGCGCCTCCTTCAATTAATTCTACCCCCACACAGTTCTTAAACGAATTAATACCTATAACCGCTACACTATTCGGAATTGAAATCGAAGTTATTTCACTGCAGTTATAAAATGCATAATCCGCAATGTCGGTTATGGTTGATGGAATAATCATTTCTTTTTCAATTTTTACACCATTAATGAACAGATACCTATTTGTAGTTCCGAATTGCATTAAATACTCTAAACCTATGAGATTGCACCATTTCTGCATATCACCTTGATAGAAAATGGATTGTAATCCAGTACAACCTGAAAAAGCATTAGTTTGAATAGCCTCTAATGAAGCAGGAAGTTCTATAGTTTGTATCAAGGTATTATTTAAAAATGCATTCTCCCCTATAATAGTAATGCCGTCCTCTATCAAAATATTTTTCTCATTACCTGAATATCCCTTAAATATAGACCAAACAGCTGTTAAAACATAATCTTTACAAGTTTTCGGATTAAGGGAATTAACAAACTCATCTCCTATTTTCCATCCTAAAAAATTAACTCCGTTTTTTGTTGGATTTAAAAAAATGATACCATCCATATCGGAATTATAGGTTAAAGGGTTTTCGCTATTATTAATTCCACCGTCTAATTCATAGGTGATAGTAAAATAATCCCATTTTCCTAGCAGCATATAACTGTGATTGGGCATTTGAAATGAATAAACTGCGTTGGTTGTGACAAGTTGATTTTTTTCATCAAACCAACCCAAAAAACGCGCATCTGACAATGCATATGCCGCAACAGTAACAGAGCTAGTATATAAAAACGAATCTGTTTGAGTTGCCGAATAATTATCGTCTACTCCTGTTGGGTTAATAATTACGAGTCCTTTGCTTTCTCGATTTGTAGCGAGGGACAGTTCAAAAGCATCCAAAGCAAATCTTGCTTCTATCATAATATCTTTATCCCACATTTGATAATTATAGCTTTCTTGTTTTGATAAAAAAGCATTTTGATATACCCACCCTACAAAAACATATCCTTGGTTGGGCTTTGCCAAAAGGTCAACACGCGTATTGTAAGCATACTCGCCGCCATTTGTAATAAAACCCGCCTCAGGAATGTTTGAAACGATAGTTAGTATCACCTTATCGGAAAAAAGCGCGACAAATGTCATTTCGGGAATCATCACTATATCATTTAGTTTAGAACCGTTTTCATCAAAAACTTTGATGCCATTATACTGCCAACCGCGAAATATATAATTCTCTTTCTGAACATCGAAAACAAAATCACAGGAAGCAATGTGATCTACGTTTATCGGCTCTGTTGAGGATTTACTGAAACCACCGTTTAAATCGAAAATAATACGATAAACCGGTTTCTCCTTTCTCAAAATGATGTCATTTTCAATATAGTTGCATACATAACACACACGATACTTATGTCCGTTTTTCTCATAATCGGAATCATAATCAACTATCCATTCTCCGAATTGATGTAATGCTTTATTGGCTTGTAGATAGTGTCCACAAGTCGCGGCGTGCCAATGATAGTCGGAGTCCTTCGACCAAACGTCGGAATAGGTATGCGAATGCTCGGGTTCGGGATCAACCGCGGGGTCTGTTGGATCAGTGGGTTCTATCGGATCATCCGGATTTGAGGGCTCATTTGGATTTGAGGGCTCGGTGGGTTCGGTTGGATCATGAATCGTCGGTTCATCAACGGTAGGTTCAACAATCGTCGGATCGGTCGGGTCTTCGGTATTGCCGCCGGGCGTGACTTCCTGCACCGCTTTGCGCGTGATCGTGATTTCATAGGTTACGCTGATCGAGCCGCTTTTCGCGGTCAAACGAAAATGATTCGCGCCGACGGCAAGCGAAAGAGAGGAGCCTGTGATCACGTTTTCGTTTCGGTCGGTCAATGTGATTTCGGGGAGATTTAGATCGCGCGTTAAGTCGATCGTTTCGATCTCATTCTCAACCGTGAAGGAAATAGTGGCGCGTTCGCTATCGATCAAGATATCCGACAAACCCTCAAATGCATTTTCAATCTCGCTTTTCAAACTTGCGACCGTAACCGCGTCTTCTACAACTCCGGGATTTACGTCGGAACAAGCAGAAAAAGACAAACTCGCTATTAAGATAAAAAGCAAAAGCATAATAGATAAAGCAGTTTTTCTCATATTTTTCTCCTAACAGTCAAAAACCCTATCGCCGCCGTCAATATTTTATTGTTTTTACCCTATTATACTCAATGTTTTATTGATTGTCAATAAACGCCCTGTTGCGTGTGCGAAGATAGGGGGCGGAGGATTCATAAAATGTTGAATTTGAAAGAGATTCGGGAAGATAGGGATTTGCAACAAAAAGAACTGGCGAAAAAGCTCAATCGGACGCCCGCTTGTATCTCCTCTTGGGAAACGGGAAAGACCGAGCCGAGCATTGAAGATCTCGTTAAACTGGCGGACGTTTTGGACGTTTCTCTCGACTACTTATTGGATCGGACGGACGAAAACGATTTGATAAAAGAAGACCGAAAAGCTTCTCCCCTTTTTCAAAAGATGAGTTCCCTGTTTGAAAAGTTAACTTATGACGATCAAAACCAAGTGATCGGTTTTATGCAAGCGCTTTTGCGCTGAATGCTTTTTTTAAACGCTTTTTTATAACCCGTTTTGACAAGCCGCGAGGCTCTATCGCCCCACCGCACGCGATTTCACGCGAGGAATTCTCATATGCGCACAAGCGCATATCTGCATATTTGCAAGCGAGAAATGAAAAAAAACAAATAAGCCGTTTCGCTCATATGATAATCGCTTCGCGATATGATAACGCCCGTCGGTCGAACGATAACTCGCTTCACTCGAATTTCGCTACGCGAAGAGCGCGGAGAAGGGACAAGTTCTAACCCACCGAAAACAGAGAGCGAGGCAAATTCGAGGCTCGATGAAAAAACGCGCAGGCGCGTACTTTTTGTACGTAACTGCGCGTTTTGAAATCAGTAAACAAAGAATTTGCCCGCTATATGTTTTCGGTTAATTGAATTGGGAATTATAGAGGGTAGCATACGCCCCACCCCTCTTCAGCAACTCCTTATGCGTTCCCTGCTCCACAATATCGCCGTTTTCGAGCACGAGGATCAGGTCGGCGTTTTTGATCGTGGAAAGGCGGTGGGCGATCACGAAGGACGTCCGTTCTTCGGTCAGGGCGTCCATCGCTTTTTGAATCAGGATCTCGGTGCGGGTATCGACGCTGCTCGTGGCTTCGTCCAAGATCAGGAGCGGCGCGTTCTCGACGATCGCGCGGGCGATGGTCAGAAGCTGTTTTTGCCCGACGGAGAGATTTACGCTACCGTCCAAAACGGTGTCGTAGCCTTTCGGCAACGTCGTGATAAAGTGGTGCAATCCGACCGCTTTCGCGGCGTTCTCGACCGTTTCGTCCGACACGACTTTGCTATATGCAATGTTCTCTCGGATCGTTCCGCCGAACAGCCAAGTGTCTTGCAAGACCATGCCGAACAGATCGCGGACGTTTTCGCGCTTCAACGTTGCGATATCGACGCCGTCCACGTAGATCTTGCCTTCGTTCGGCTCGTAGAACCGCATCAACAGATTGACAAGCGTGGTTTTGCCCGCGCCCGTGGGTCCGACGATCGCGATCTTTTGCCCGGGCAAAGCGTGCGCCGAGAAACCGTGCATAATCTCCCGCCCTTCGTCATAGCCAAAGCGGACATTCTCGAAAACGACGTCACCCTTGATCTCGGTCAGGGTCTTCGTCTTTTCGCTTTCGTCCGGCAGTTCTTGACTGCGCAGGAATTCGAACACGCGTTCGCTCGCGGCGGCAGCCGATTGCAGGGAGGAAAGAGAATTCGCGAGTCCGGTCAACGGCGCGTTGAACAAGCTGACGTAAGAAATAAACGCGATCACGACGCCGAACGAAATCTTGCCTTTGATCGCCATGCCGCCGCCGACCACGGCGACGACGACGAAGCCGAGATTGCCGACGAAGGACATAAACGGCATCATAAGCCCTGACAGGAATTGCGCCTTCTTGCTCGAAGAACGGAGTTTCGCGTTCAGCTTCGCGAAGTGGCGGCTTTCGCTTTCCTCGGCGCCGTACGCCTTAACGACGGTATGCGCGCTGAATATCTCTTCGATCTTTCCGTTGATCTCACCGAGCTGCTGCTGCTGGCGCAGGAAATACTTCTGCGAATGCTTGATGATCACGCC
The DNA here is from genome assembly GCA_002308575.1 of Christensenella sp. UBA1252. GTDB lineage: Bacteria > Bacillota > Clostridia > Christensenellales > CAG-1252 > CAG-1252. The sequence goes on along the minus strand of DBVY01000026.1, from coordinate 6,643 downwards.
CATCCAGAAAAAGCCGAGGAGCGAGGTTCCGATCGCGGCGAGCGCCAAGATCCAATTCGTGTAAAACATCATAATGATCGCGCCGAAGAACTGCGTGACAGCGCCGACCATCGTGCCGACGCTGCGGTTCATCGTGATTTCGATCAGGTCGACGTCGTTCGTTGCGCGGGACAAGGTGTCGCCGAAACTTACGGTGTCGAAATAGCGCAGAGGCATGCGGTTGATCTTCGTATCGATATCGGTGCGGAGTCCCTTGGAAATGCGTTGCGTGACAGTCGCCATAATAAAGCCCTGCGCATACGAAAAGAGCATGCTCGACGCGTAAAAGATCGTTAGGATCACGCAGATCTTGACCGCGCCGCGCACGTCGATCCCCTCGGGCGAGAAAACGCCGTCCAAGATCATATTTGCAAGTTTCTTTAAGTAATCGGGGCCGAGGATCGCGAGCACGGACGCCGCAACCGCAAGGACGAACACCGCGATAAACGCGGGATAAAAGCGGCGACCGTACGAAAACAAGTCGACGACGGCGCGCCGCATATTTTTGGGTTTCTCGGCGACGTTCATGCGCGCCATATGGCCGCGACGGGGCGGATCTCTTCTGATTCTTTCGTTCTCAGGCATTTTTCAGTTCCTCCTCCGAAAGCTGCGACGCCGCGATCTCGCGATACACTTCGGACGTTTTCAACAGTTCCTTGTGCGTTCCGATCGCGCTGATCTTTCCCTCGTCCAAAACGATGATTCTGTCCGCGTCCATAATCGTTCCGATACGTTGCGCCACGATCAAAACGGTCACGCCTTTCATTTCTTTTTTGAGAGCGGCGCGAAGTTCCTTATCCGTCTTATAATCGAGCGCGGAAAAACTGTCGTCGAAAATCAGGATCTCCGGCTTCTTATATACCGCGCGCGCGATCGAAAGGCGCTGTTTTTGCCCGCCGCTGAAATTCGCGCCGCCTCGCGCGACGAACGCTCTCTCCTGCCCGTACTTATCCGAAACGAAGGCATCCGCCGAAGCGATTTCAAGCGCGCGGAAAACTTCCGCTTTCTCGTTTTCCCTGCCTTCGCTGCCGTAGGTCACGTTGCTTTGCACGTCTCCCGAGAAAAGGACGGCGCGTTGCGCCACGTAACCGATCTTGGAAACAAGCGCGGAAGACGCGTACTCTTTAACGTTGACGCCGTCCACGAAGACGCCGCCTTCGCTTACGTCGTAAAAGCGCGGGATCAAATTGACAACGGTGCTTTTGCCGCTACCCGTAGAACCGATAATCGCAACGGTTTCTCCCTTCTCCGCGCGGAAAGAGATATGTTCGAGGATCGGGTTCTCCGCATCCGGATAGCGGAACGAAACGTCCTCGAAGACGACTTCGCCCGTTACGCCCGGAAGCCCCGAGAGGCACTCGCCGCTTCGGATCTTGGGATCGGTCGAGATGACCTCGGTGATACGGCGCGCCGCCACGGTCGCGCGCGGGAACATAATGAACACAAAGCTCATCATCATAAAAGACATAACGATTTGGATCGCGTAGGACGAAAAGACAACCATATCGGAAAACAGCTGACCTTTTTCCGGTTGCCCCGCCTTATTGATCAGGAAAATGCCGATCCAATAGATCGAGAGGGAAAGCCCCGTCATGATCGCGCTCATCACGGGAGCCATCGCCGCCATGACGCGATGCGCGACGAGATTATTTGCGGCGAGCGCTTTATTCGCCGTTTCGAATTTCGCCTCTTGGAAACGCTCTGCGTTGTAGGCGCGCACGACGCGGAGACCGGTCAGGTTTTCGCGCATACGATCGTTTACGGCGTCCGTCAGGTTTTGGATCCTTTTGAAACGGGGAACAGCGATCAAAAATACCGCCGAAAGCAACAAGCACAAGCAGAAAATGCTGACGCCCGTTGCCAAACTCCATTGATAGCTTTTCCCGGAGATCTTCGTGATCGCCCAGATCGCCATAATCGGCGCGCGAAGCGCAACGACCATTCCCATCGAGATCAACATTTGCACTTGGCTGACGTCATTCGTCGAACGAGTGATCAAACTCGCGGTCGAGAAGCGATTGATCTCTTCCATCGAAAAGCTTTGCACTTTGTTGAACAGTTTGTCGCGCAGGCGATACGAAAGGTTCGCGCCGATCACGGAGCCCGCATAGCCGACCGCGAACGCGCAAAGGATGCTCACACCCGCGAGGAGCAACATTTTCACGCCGACGAATAGGATCTCGGAAAACGTGCCCGTCCCTTGCGAAAAGAAACTGGTTATGTCCTGCATCTTTTCGATCAGTTTGAGTTCCGCCCAAACCTGCAACGCGATGATCCCGACGCTGATGGCGAACAGCACCCATTCTTTGATCGATAATTCCTTCAATAGTTTTATCACGTTTTCTCCTATTGCGGCGCATAACGCGTCGCCTTACCATATGCCGAAAAAATTAAAATTGCTTATCTCCTGCCGCCGAAGCCGCCGCCCGAGAAGCCGCCGCCTCCGCCGTGGAAACCGCCGCCTCCGCCGAAACCGCTCCTGCCGATCGTGCCACCGACCTTTTTCGCGATCTCCGCCGCTTTGATCGCGCGCTGCGTCATTTCGACGGAACGGATCACGTTCGCGACGTTTCCGATAAAGTTCAAGCCGGAAAGCGAACGGAACGAAGAGGAGAAGAAGTACAGAATCACAAAGCTGTCCACGTCGAAGTTGCTCTCCGACATGCCTCTGAATTCGGGGTATTTGATTTCGAGTTGTTCCGCGACCTTATCCGCAATGCCCATCGCCGTCGCAAACACCATATAATCTTCCCACATCGCGAGCGCGGGGATCTCGTGCTCGTCCATCGAGGAGAACTCCTGCATAAAGCGGGCAAGCGCTTGCAGTTTGTCGTACTCCCTCTGTCCGTACAGCGTCAAAGGCGGTTTAACGTTGCGAAGCACGAGCGCGGGGAGGCATCCTCCGACCAAGAAGCCGACGGCGGCAAAGAACATTCCGATCCCAAAGACGAAGCTCGTAAAGCCGGAAACGATGACGCCGACGATCCCGATCCCGACCAAGGTCGCGGAAAACCTTTGGGCTTTTTCCCGAATCGGGTTTCGCTTTTGATACGCGCCGTCGCGCTGGGTTTTATTGAGGATCGCCGCCTTATACATATCGACGAGGTTCATGATTTTTGTCGGATGCTCTTTCCCGAACTTTTCGAATGCCTTCATCGTAAACGTTTCGCCCATCGGTTTTACGAGCATCAGCATATCCAGCACAAACTTTTGGTGCGAACGAAGGGAATCATCCTCGTCCGTTTTCAAAACGGTGATCTTTGCGCTTTTGCTCTTGACGTCCGGCTCGATCGTGATATATTTCAAACGCGTGAGTTCGAGCATCGTTGCGGAGATACTTTCATCCAAGTAATTTTCGTTCGAATAATAGAAGTACAAGGGAGAAACCTCGCCGCCCGTGTACCCTTCGGGGATATCGCGATAATAGATCGGCGCGTTCGGAAGCTCCAACGGCTGGTTTTGCTTTTTCAGGAAGAACGTAAAGAAGAAGCCGAAGCCGATCGCAAGGAGCGCGATCACGTAATCGAGGATCGTGATCGTAAGAAGGATCGCCTGCTTTTTCTTATAGGAATCGTACCAAGCCTTTTCTTCGTTTTCGATATCGGCGCTCGATAAGGCGGACGTCGTTTCGGGAAGATAATAATGATCTTTCGAAAGGAGCGCGCGGGTTTCGATATATTCGCCGTATTTTACGTCCTCGACGTGAATCGTCATGCCGGCGTTTCCTTCAATCGCTTTCCAGGCGCCGACAGCGTTTTTGGAAACGTGGAGCCAAGCGCGAAGGTTCGGATCCTCCTTCGGGAACAGAACGGTGACGTCCATCTTTTTGATATCCATCGAATTGATCTCGGAAACGAACTTATAATAGAAGACCGACGCGTCCTGCACGTCCTCCACGACGTTGCGGATCGTGTACGAATAGGAAAACGTGTGCGTTCCGCTCTCAAACGACGGCATCACGACACCGATTTCGAGCCCGCTTAAACGCGCGCAATAATAGCCGACCGCTTGATCCGCGTACTGCTTTTTCCAATAGGACGAATCGTGCTCTTCGAGATCGAGCAAACCGACGAACGGAATGGTTTTACCGTCATAAGTAAAGGATTCGCCGTCAATCACGGGATGATCCAACGCGCGTTCGTCGTCGATAATGCGATAAAAGTTATACCAATTCGTGTCCTGCGAAGAGAAATACGCTTTCGCGGTTTCCGTAACGGTCATGCCGCCCTCTTCGTTGAGGACGATCTCCATCGAAAAATTTTTGAGATAAATATCCGTCTTGAACAGATCGCCGCAAGCGGTAAAGACGAACAGACAAAAAGCGATCAGGATAAAAACGCAAAGGAGGCAAACCGCTGCCGGCTTGCCTCTCCCCCGAAAACGCTTTTCGGTTTTATTCATCAAAACTTCACCTGGGGAACGTTCTCTCGAACGCTCTCATCCACCTCGAAGAATTTCTCCTCTTTGAATTTGAACATCGAAGCGATGATGTTCGAGGGGAATTGTTTGACGAGCACGTTGTACTTTTGTACGGTGTCGTTATAGAACTGCCTCGAAAACGCGATCTTGTTTTCGATCTCGCTGAGCTCCGCTTGGAGTTTCATAAAGTTCTCGTTCGCTTTCAGTTCGGGATACTTCTCCATCGTTACGAGGAGCCTGCCAAGCGCAGAGGACAAACCTGCGTTCGCCTCGATTGCCTCTTCGGTGCTGGAAGCGGAACTGACGCGGCTACGCCACATCGTAACGTTTTCCAACGTTTCTTTTTCATGCGCCGCATATCCCTTGACGGTTTCGACGAGATTGGGGATCAAATCGAAACGGCGACGGAGTTGCACGTCGATCTGCGCCCAGCCGTTTTTGACTTTTTCGCGGCCGTTCACAAGCTTATTGTAAATTCCGATCAACCATCTGACGATCAACACAACGACGATGAACGCCGCAACGCCGATGATCAAACCAACCCACCATTTCATAGTTTATACCTCTTTGCTTTTTTTCGGTTTATACCGAAAATTATTATAGCATTTTTCCTTTATTTTTGTCAACGTCGGGTGAAAAATATGCGCGCGCCCGCGAAACGGACGAAAAAGCGCCTACTCTCCCTTTTCTTCCGCGCTCGGATTTTCAGGTTTATCGTCGACGTTCTTTGAATCGCATACGATCGCTTGCGAAGAAAACTCGTGTTTAAGATCCCCGCGTTTCGGTACTTTAAAATATTGTCGCGCAAGCGAATTCATCAAGCGATACATCGGATACACGAGGACGGATAAGATGCAGGCGTTCGAAACGATATGCGTGATAAAATACGGGATCCCCGTGGAATAACGGAGCATAAAGCATTTAACGAAGCCGATCTTTTGGAAATTCATTAAAAACAAAACTTCGAGAGCGGTCGTTTGTATGCCGAATAAGCCCGTAAAAATGACCGCCATTATAATAGCGAGAAGAGGCGCAAACTTCCCTTTCAAAAAGGAAACGGCGGTCGCGAGCGAAAACCAATGGATGACGTACATCAAGATCCATATATGCGCGCCCCAAATAAATACTTCGGTTGCAATAAAAGTAAAAGTCGCCGCGAGCACCCTGCTTCGCGGAAGCGTCAACGCGTAAACCGTTAAAAAGAGGGTAACGACTTCAACGTTCGCTATAAAAGATAAAGCCATTTTGCCCACGGTTAAGGTCGCGGACAAAATGGCGACAAGACAAACGTCTTTGGCTCTCATGAAAGCGTTTGAATGACCCAAACGTATTTCTTTCCTACTTTAATTTTCAAAGACGAAGCTCCGACCGACGCCATCGCATACGTCGTTCCGTCCGTTGCTGTGTACGTGCCGTACGCTTCGTTCGAGAATTCTTCATCATCCGTAAAGAGTCCCCAATACTCGGTTTTCGCATCCGCTTTCCTGCCGTTGATGGACTCGACGTACAAGCCGTACTCGCGGACCGTGCCTTCGTACTGAATCTTGTTTTTCTCTTTCATGGCAGCCATATAGTCCGCCAAACTCTTCTCTGCGAGATCGGGCAGAACGGTTTGATCGATGGAAATAATGACTTCCGTATCGACGTCCGGTTCTCCTTTACAAGCAACCATTCCGAGAACGGCCGCAACCGAAATCGCAAGCGCCAAGACGACCAATAATAATTTCTTTGCTGTATTCATTGTGGATTACCCTCCCTAAAAAAATTTTCAAACTGCAGCATTAGGACTTAGGACCCTTAACATTCCATTACCTCTGTGGGGGCAGCGTCGGATTCTCACCGACTTTCCTGCAGAAAGATTCTTCTTTATGAAGAGGCGCGTTTCCGCGCCCCTTCGTTCATTTCGATAGTACGGGAAAACTCCCTAGGGACTCCCTAGAAATTCCCTCTTGAATCGTTCGGCTTACAGACCTCTCTTGATGTAGCTCGTGTGGAGAATGTGATGCGCCTTGTGGCTGTTCGGCTCGCCGAGATACTCCTTGTAAAGCTCGATGATCGCGGGATTCTCGTGCGACTTTCTGAACTGCATACTCTTATCCAAACCGTAGATCGAAGCGGCACGGGTCGCCTTGATATCGACGTTGTTTCTCTCTTCCGCCGTGCGGATCGGTTGACCGCCGCCGTT
>DBVY01000019.1:3417-23923 GCA_002308575.1 Christensenella sp. UBA1252 | reverse complement strand
CACCCGCCGTCAATGCGTCATCCGTGATCTTGACCTTATGGTGCGTTTCATACTTATTCCTTAATCCTTTTAGGATCGTGATCGTGTCTTCCACCGATGGAGGATCGACCATAATCGGTTGAAAGCGTCTTTCCAAAGCCGCATCCTTTTCGATGTTTTTTCTGTATTCGTCGAGCGTGGTCGCGCCCAGAACTTGCAATTCCCCTCTTGCAAGCATCGGTTTCAAAATATTCGCGGCGTCCATACTGCTCTCNNGCGCCGACGATCATATGGATCTCGTCGATAAAGACGATCACGTCGCCGGCTTCTTTGATCGCTTCGATCGCGTTTTTCAGTTTCTCTTCGAACTCACCGCGGTATTTCGTTCCCGCAACGACGCCGGAAATATCAAGCGTAAAGATCCTTTTGTTTTTCAACGTTTCCGGAACGTTCCCTTGCACGATCGCTTGCGCAAGTCCTTCAACGATCGCCGTTTTTCCTACGCCGGGCTCTCCGATCAACACGGGATTGTTTTTCGTTCTGCGACTCAAAATTTGGATGATCCTTTCGATCTCGTTCTTCCTTCCGATAACGGGATCGAGTTTGTCTTCTTTCGCGCGAGCGGTCAGATCTTCGCCGATACCTTTCAACGCTTCCTCCAATTTCCCGTTGCCGCGTCTTCCGACTTGTCCTTTCTGATGGAGGCCGCTCTCCTCTTCTCCGATTCCGCCGAAACGAAGTTTATCATAAATCTGCTCGATGTCGGACGTAAAATCGTCCGCCGCTTCTTCTTTTGACCGATCGAGTGCGGAAGCATAAATATTCGCGTACGCCTCCCGAGGATTTACTCCGTACGCCATTAAAACGCTCGTGGCAACGCTCGGCGTATCCAAGATCGCAAGCAAAACGTGTATGGGTTCCACTTCCTCTAATCCGAGCCGCCGCGCAAACAGCTGTGATTTTTTGATAACGACGGCGGAATTATCCGACACTTTGATCGTTGAGATCATCCCTCGATTCAGATCGATGTGACGGAGAATATCGTCAAGCGAAACGTTTCCGTTCAGTTTAATACCCAGTTCGGGCGCCACCGCAAGAACGCCCGCCAACAGATGCTCCGTTCCGAGCAATCCCCCGGAACGAGAAGCCAATTTCGTTGCGTAATCCACAACCTGTTCGGCTTTTTTAGAAAAATCGTCAAACATAATCAGTCTTCCTTTCCTTTTAAGATATTTCTTACCGTATTTGCGCGAGTTATATCGCGCTCCAAAGACGAATTGCCGCACCCCGTAAGCCTCACGAGGCTGAACGGCTTACACATGAACGTCAATTCGTCCAAATTTACGTGATCGATCGAGATCAAGCCGAGCATCGTTCCGATTTTAACGTTCACGACAAGTCCTTCCAATTCCTTTTGCGAAAGTATGCGCGCCGAGGTCAAAATAGCGTACGCGCGAAAAACGGCGTCTTCCAAAGCAATTTTTTCGCGAGAATAATAAGCGTCCAAAAGGTCGCCCTCGATCAAACGAACTCTCTCTGCGGCGGAGGAAACCCTGTTTATTATCGTTTCTTCGGAAATACCAAGAGAAATCCCGTTCGATATTTGATAGATGCAACCATCCGCTTTCGTTCCTTCGCCGAGTGCGCCCCGAATCGTCAGATTTGCGTTTTTGAGTTCTTCTTCGAGTTCTCCGACTTTTCCGAGCGTCGTCAATGCAGGCAAAAACATCATTACGGATGCTCGCATTCCCGTTCCGACGTTCGTCGGACAAGCCGTTAAAAAACCAAGACTTTTATCAAAAGCAAGACTCGCTTTCGAACGTAATGCGAGATCGAATTCTTTGACTGCCGAAAAACACGTTTCGAGATCCAACCCTGAAGCAAAACTTTGCGAACGGATATGATCTTCCTCCATCATCATAACGGAGAGGGACTTGTCCTTCTTGATCAAAGCGGAACCGTAAACCGACTCGGCGAGAGCGGGACTGATCAACCTGCGTTCAACAAGATAATTTTTTTCCGAATCTCCGAGCTCGGACATCCTGTAAAAAGAAGCGTCAAAGAGGTTCTTCGCCGCATGAACGACGGTTTTTTCGACCTTTTCCACTTCGGAAAGCGAGGCTCGCGAAGGAAACCGCGTATCTGCGAGATTCCGCGCCAGACGAACGCGCGATGAAACGACCGTATATTCCATCATATTCCGTCCCCCCACTCTCTGTCGATCTTCTTTTTAATTTCGGCGGCCTTTTTGTAATCGTCCGCTTCCACCGCTTCCTTCAAATCGCGATAAAGTTCTTCAACGTCCGTCGGAGGCGGAGGCGTCGCGTCCATTCCTACGTGATGTACGGCGCCGTGATATCCGCGAATATACTCAACAAGGTAGTCTTCGAAAACCCGATAGCAATGATCGCAACCGAGAAAACCCGTAGACAAAAAATCGTTCAAACGCATTCCGCAAACGGGGCAGAGCCTTTCCTCGACCGGCGTTTGGCGAAGCACGGAGCGTTCTTGCAACTCTTTGTATTTATTCTCCATAAGAGCTTTGCAATGCAAGCAAACGAAATAGGTCGTGCTGACGCCGTTTACAACGCGCACGAACTTATGCTCCGCAATTCTGTTGTGACAAATCTGACAAATCGTTTTTTCCACATCGTAAACCTTTATATGAAAAGGCGTAAAAAGCTTTATTTTTCGAGAAAGGCGGCGGACCGAACGAATGCGTCAAAATAGGTTTCGTGCGATCCGATGTCCAAGCATTCGCCTTTCAGGATTACGGCTTCGAGCATTCCCCTTTCCGCTTCTGCATTCAGCACGGGAATCACGCCGACGTCATCTCGTTTGGGCAGGTCGGCAAGCGAGCTGATCGCGGACGGTTGAAGGATCATTCTGCCGACAAGAACGCATGCGGTTTTCCGAGAAAAATCGGAAGGTTTTTCCGAAATCTTTCGGACGGTAAAACATGAATCATTCCGCTCGGATACGGGATACACGACCCCGTAGTTTTTCGCGTATTTCCCCGGAACTTCTCTGACCAGGACAGCGGATTTTCCTTTTTCCGCCTCTTTCCACAGCCTTTCAAGCGGATTCTCGTCGAAATTCCCGAATAAAGTAAAACCGTATCGAGACTGAACACCGAGGATATCATCCGGATACATCACGAGAACGGGATCTTTTCCCGCAAATCCTTTTGAAACGAGGATCGCGTCACCCGTGCCAAGCGGGTTCTCTTGATACGCGAACGAAACGGATATCTTGTTTAGCAAAACATCTCTTTTTTCGGAAAGCCACGTAGCCGTTTCACCTTTTGCGACGGAAGCTCGATCAAAGTATTTTTTAATCTCTTCCTTGCCCTCGGATAAGACGATCATTACGTCCGTCACCCCAAACGAAACCGACTCCGCAAGCACGTGATGCAACGCGGGAAACCCGCCGATCGGCAAAAGTTCTTTCGGAACGCAAGCCGTAATCGGAGCAAGCCTCGATCCTTTTCCCGCCGCAAGAACAACCGCTTTTCGATCCATCTTTACTCTCCCTTTATTATAGTCAAATCATTAAAAAAAATCAAGATGAGATAAATCATTTATTATTTTATGTTATAATATATACGCGAAAGATCGCGAATGGTGAACGAATGAGTGAAAACGATATTTTACATTGCGACGCAAATAATTTTTATGCGTCTGTCGAAATCGCAAAAGATCCGTCGCTGAAAGGAAAGAACCTTGTCGTTTGCGGAGATCCCGAAAAGCGGCACGGGATCGTTCTCGCTAAAAGCGAAGGAGCAAAAGCTCGCGGCGTAAAAACGGGCGACACAGTCTGGCAAGCAAAACAAAAATGCTCGGACTTGATTTTTCTGCCGCCCGATTTTCAAAGTTATTTGAAATATTCAAAAGCACTTTTCGAGATCTACACTTCGTTTACCGATCGAGTCGAAAGGTTTGGGCTTGACGAATGTTGGCTGGACGTAAAAGGAAGTCATTCCCTTTTCGGTCCAAGTGAAAAAATCGCGGAATCGATACGCCGCCGTGCTCGCGAAGAGCTTGGGTTAACGGTAAGCGTTGGAATCTCCTTCACGAAAGTTTTCGCAAAGCTCGGATCGGATTACAAAAAACCCGATGCGCAAACCTTGATCAGTCGCGAAAACTACAAAACGATCGCATGGGATTTACCCGTACAAGATATCTTGATGGTCGGGAAAAGCGCAATGAATTTCTTTAAAAGCGTCGGCATTCTGACAATCGGAGATCTTGCAAATGCGAACGCGCAACTTTTAAAAAGCAAAATCGGTCAAATGGGTCTAACGTTAAAGAATTGGGCAAACGGCGAAGAAAACGATCCCGTAAAATTATATTACGAAAAACGCGAACCTGAAAGCATCGGAAACGGTGCGACGGCGTCGCGCGATCTCCTATCGACAGAAGAATGCGAAACGTTTATTACTTCTCTTGCCGAACGCGTTGCATACCGCTTGCGTAAACACGAAAAAGCGGCTTGCGGCATTCACGTAACGTTAAAATTTTCCGATCTTTCGACTGTTGGAAAACAAACGAAGACCCTTTATCCGACAGCGTCCGCAACGGATCTTGTGGCTACGGCGAAGCCCCTCTTTCTCGAATTATGGGGCGAAACCCGTCGTCCGATCCGAGCGATAACGTTGACGGCAATCTATCTTTTGCGCTCGGACGATTACGCGCAGTCTTCCCTTTTCGGCGAAGACGAACGATCCGAAAAACACACGCGCTTTGAAAAAACGGTCGACGTTTTACGTGAAAAATACGGATCTTCCATTTTACTAAGAGCAAGCTTGATCCAAGACGTTTTCGACGCGGATGAATACGATGAAGAAACAAAACCGTTCAATCGAAATTAACGAAAAAGCCGAAACATACGAAAAAAACCGAGCTGATGCTCGGTTTTTCATTGATTAATCTCTCGAGGACTTTCTCTTGCGCGCCGCTTCTTCTTTCTTCTTACGCTTCACGCTGGGTTTTTCATAAGCCTCTCTCTTTTTGATATCGCCTATAATACCGTCCTTGGTGCATTGACGCTTAAAACGCCTGATCGCGCTATCCAAAGATTCATTCTCACGAACTTTAACGATTGTCATTTTAATCACCCACCTTCCGACACCGGTAAAATAGTTATGGAAAAAGTTTACAACGAAACGAAAATCGTGTCAATCGTTTCAGCACATTTTATCGGACATTTTTTCGCCGCCGAGGACGTGAATATGCAGGTGCGGAACGCTTTGCATAGCATCTGCTCCTTTGTTGGAAACCAAACGGAATCCGCCCTCAAGACCGAGCTTTTTCGACAAGCCGCCGATTGTCTTTAACATACGCCCGACGAGCGAAACGTCTTCCTCCGTCATTTCGGTCACGTCCGCGAAATGCTTTTTCGGGATCGCAAGAAAATGAAGTTTAGCCTGCGGCGCGATGTCTTTGATCATAATCATATCATCGTCTTCGTAGACTTTTTCGCTCGGGATCTCGCCTTTGATGATCTTACAAAAAATACAATCCATTTTAATATCCTCCTACTCCGCTCTTAATCCGTCCGCGTGTTCGCCCTGGACGGTAACGGTATTTTTTTTTCCGATCGTCTGATCTCTGTCGGGCACGTAAACCCGAATATAATTCTCCGAATGCCCTTCCGCAAAGACGCCGTCTTTCCTTTCGATCACGACTTCGAGCCTTCTTCCGACGAATGAACTCTCATACGCCCTTTTAAGCTCCGATTTAACTATCGACAATTTGTCCGCACGGGATTTTACGATCGCGGGATCGAGAGCGCCCATAGGATAAGCCGCCGTTCCGTTTCTTCTCGAATACGGGAAAACGTGGATATCCGCAAAACCGATCAATCGCGCGAAAGCCATCGTTTCTTCAAAGTTGTCCTCCGTTTCCGTCGGAAATCCGACGATAATATCGGTCGTGATCGCCGCCTGTGGGAAGAACGAACGGATCAACTCGACTTTTTTTTCATATTCTTCCGCCGAATAATGACGATTCATTTGCGATAAAACGGAATCCGAGCCGCTTTGCAAAGAAAGATGAAAATGCGGGCAAACGTTCCCGGCTTTTTCAATGGCTTGCAAAAACGCTTCGTCCACAACTCCGACTTCGAGGCTACCGAGGCGAATCCGCGCGGAAACGACGGAAAGCGCTTCGATCAACTCGGTTAAAGAAGACCCGATATCCGACCCGTAAGCGGAAATATTAATACCGGTCAAAACGATCTCATCCGTCGTAACGGCCGCTTTTTTACACTCTTCGAGGATATGTTCGACTTTTCTTGACCGAACCCTGCCACGCAAATAAGGAATGATGCAATACGAACAAAAATTATTACAACCGTCTTCGATTTTTACGTACGAACGAGCACGAAAATTCAAAGCATCCTTCATCTCTTCATATTCGGACGGAAGCGGCTCAATATGAACGCCCTCGACAAAGTCGAGGACCTTTTCTTTCGCGGCGGTTCCGGACACGAACGTTACGCCTTTGATAGAAAACTGTTCCGCATTCTTTTCCGCGGCGCAACCGATCACGAAAACTTTCGCGCGCGGATTGAGTTTCAAAACTTTTCCGACGTATTGACGGGATTTACGTTCCGCTTCCTTGGTTACGGCGCACGTGTTAATCAAATAGCAATCGGCAACGGAAAGTTCATCCGAAACGTCGTGACCGAGCGAAAGCAAACTTGCCGTTAAGCTGTCGCATTCGTATTGATTCACTTTACAGCCGAGATTAAGAACGCATACTTTCATTTTTTTCTATCTCCTCCGCGACAAATGCCAAGCTCACAATACATGCCGTTTCCGCACGAAGCACTCGTCTTCCGAGGGTTACGACTTTCGCTCCGTTTTCCTCTGCGAAGCGCACTTCTTCGGGTGAAAAACCGCCTTCGCTGCCGATCACGATCGCAACGGAATCGTCCTTCGACGAAATCGAATCCGCGATCCTTCCGCTCGTTGCATTTTCATAACACAGTATCACGTTGGCATAGCGAGCCGCGGCGTCTTTAATTCCTTCTTCAAACGAAACGGGCGCATATATTTTCGGAACGACCGCTCTTCCGCATTGTTTTGCCGATTCCAGCGCGATTTTATGCAAGCGATCAAGGTTCTGATTTTTTGCGTTCGTAAAGGCGGATATCATCAAATGGATCTCTTTTGCGCCGATCTCGGTAGCTTTTTGAACGGCAACATCCGTTTTTTCGATCGCGCAAAGATACAACGAAAGCGGAATGGTGAGTTCATTTCCGTTTTTCTCCGCACTTTCGACTTTACACGTGAAGAAATCTTTACCGACCTCAGTGATTACGCAATCGTAATCGAAACCGTCACCATTCGAAAGGATCAATCGGTAACCTACTTTATAACGGCTTACTTTTACGGCGTGGATAAATTCTTCGCCGCTCACCCGAACGGAAGATCCGACTTGTATGATTGCGTCATGCGAAACGAAAAACCGCTTAATTTCCATAATTAAATTATATTGCTTTTCTAACTGTCGCGCAAGAATTTTTATAAAAAAACGAGGTCGACATCGACCTCGCAGTATTTTATTCTCTGACGAGGAGCAATCCGACCCAAACGCCGTCTTTTTCCTCTTTCAAAACGCGAAAGCCCATTGATTCGAATTGCGCTTTTAGTTTCGGGGCGAATTTATCGATAATCCCGCCGAGAATCGCAAAACCACCCTTTTTCACCACCTCACCCGCATTCGTCATTCGTGACAATATATCCGCCGTAATATTTGCGAGTAGCAAATCCGTTTTTTCCGTAATGCCTTCGAGAAGAGAGGCACATTCAATAGGCGCGGAAACGTCGTTCAATTCGAGATTTTCGCGCAAATTATGAAGCGCGGATTCATCGATATCGCGGAACAAACATTTTTCAGCGCCGAGTTTCATTGCGGCGATCCCGAGGATCCCGCTTCCCGCGCCCGTATCGATCACGCTACACCCTTCGACAGGGACCTCAGACAAGATTTTTAAACACAATCTGGTGCTCTCGTGTTCTCCCGTACCAAACGCGGAACCGGGGTTAATCAATACCTTGATCTCACCTTTTGCTTCCTCTTTTTTCCAAACCGGAACAACGGAGATCTTTCCGATCTCAATAATCTTATAACAAGATTTCCAATCCTCGCTCCAATCTTGCTCTTGCACTTCTTCAATTTTATAATCAAGCGGACAAGCAAACGGACAATTCTCTCTTATATTGTTCAATCTTTTTTCAAGATCATCGGATATTTCGGAATAATTCCCTTCATAATAACCGATTGCGAAAACGTCTTTCGGGCGGTTTAAAACGCTTTCTTCCAAATAATCCCAAACGAGAGAAGATCCCCAAAGCTCGGCAAGATCGGCGGCGTCTTCCACGACGACGCCCGATCTCGAAAAATCATAAAGGGCGTCGGATACGATCTCCGCGCCCTCATGCGTCGTTTTCACGATAATTTTGATCATTTTTTCAAATACTCCGCAAATTTCTTTTGTTTCGGACTTTGTCCCATCGAAAGACTGCTTTCGAACTTTTCGAGCATTTCCTTCTGCGATCTCGAAAGCCCGCTCGGGGTCTGGACTTGTAACGTGAAGTAAATATCGCCGTGCGATTCGGAGTTCACGCGCTTAATTCCTTTTCCGGACAAACGACAAACCGTTCCCGTTTGCGTTCCCTCGGACACTTTGTATTTAACGGTTCCGTCCAAAGTCGGCACTTCGATCTCACCTCCGAGCGCCGCAGTCGCATAAGAAATAGGTACGTCAAAATAGATATCGTAACCCTTTCTCTTAAACAAAGCATGCGGACGAACGTTTACGATAATGATCAAATTTCCGTTTTGTCCTCCGTTCTTTCCTGCGTTACCTTCGTTATAGAAGGTCATCATTTGACCGTTATCGATACCTGCCGGAATGTTCGCGTGGATCACGCGCGATTTTTTTATCGTGCCCTTTCCGCCGCAACCTTTACAGGTATCGGTTATGATCTTTCCGGCGCCGCGACAATCGGGACAAACGCTTTGAATGACCTGCTGACCGAAGATCGTGTTTTGACGCATCGTAACGCGACCCGTTCCGTTGCATCGTGCGCAAGTCTTATACGCCGTGCCGCCTTTCGCGCCCGTTCCTTTACAATCCGCGCAAGCTTCTTGCCTCGTGATAGGAATGTCTTTTTGCACGCCTTTGACGGCTTCCATAAAGTCGATCGTTATATTCAACGTAATATCGTCGCCGTCGATTTTGTTCGATCCGCGAGCGCCGCCTCTTCTTCCGCCTGTAAACGCATTGAAGAAATCTCCGAAGAAATCGTCGAAGCCGCTGAAACCTTGCGCGCCGGCACCAGCGCCGAAACCGCCGCCCATCGGCCCGTTTTCGTCGCCGTATTGATCGTAAGCCGCACGTTTTTGTTTATCGGACAGCACATCGTAGGCGTGATTGACTTTCTTGAATTGTTCTTCCGCTTGCTTTCTTTCCGCTTCGGGTTTCGTAGAATACAAATCGGGGTGATACTTTTTCGCCATCTTACGATAGGCGGATTTAATCTCCTCGTCCGTTGCGTTTTTATTTACGCCAAGCGTTTCGTAATAGTCGAATTTTTCTGCCATAATCTTCCTTTTTTATTCGGTACTTGCCTTTCCGCATAATACCGAATTGCAGAGAGGTTGAGCCTCTCTGCAAAACGTTTTACTTATTATTCTACGGTTCCGTTCCCGTTGATGTTTCCGTCGCCGGGGTTTTCACCGCCGCCGGGATTATTCGCCTGCTCTTGTTGATAGAGTTTGGTAAACACGGGATTGATCGCGGAGGAGAGTTTTTCGATCGCGGCTTTGATCTTCTCGACGTCGTCCACGTTCATTTCTTCTTTCGCGACTTTGACCGCGTCTTCCACGATCTTCTTATCTTCTTCGGAGAGCTTATCGCCGCTGTCTTTGACCGCCTTTTCCGCGGTGTAGATCAACTGCTCGCCGCTGTTCTTCATCTCGAAGAGCTCTTTGCGCTTGTTATCTTCTTCCGCATACTTCTCGGCGTCTTTAATCGCCGCGTCGATATCGCTTTCGGAGAGATTGGAGCTTGCGGTCAACGTGATGCTCTGTTCTTTATTCGTGCCTTTATCCTTCGCCTTGACGTTTACGATACCGTTCGCGTCGATATCAAAGGTAACTTCGATCTGCGGAATGCCGCGGGGCGCAGGTGCGATACCGTCCAAGATAAATCTGCCGAGTGTCTTATTGCCGCTTGCCATCGAGCGTTCGCCTTGCAGAACGTGGATCTCAACGGAAGGTTGATTATCCGCCGCAGTCGAGAAGATCTGCGATTTCGAGGTCGGGATCGTGGTGTTTCTGTCAATGAGCTTCGTAAACACACCTCCCATCGTTTCAATGCCGAGAGAAAGCGGCGTAACGTCAAGCAACAAAACATCTTTGACTTCTCCGCCGAGAACGCCGGCTTGGATCGCCGCACCGATCGCCACGCACTCGTCCGGGTTGATGCCCTTGTAAGGCTCTTTTCCGGTCAAGTTACGAACAGCGTCGATAACCGCGGGGATACGGGTGCTACCGCCGACGAGAATGACTTTGGAGATCTCGCTGAACGTGATACCCGCATCGGACATCGCTTGCTTGGTCGGACGGATCGTGCGTTCGACGAGGTCTGCGGTCAAACTGTCGAATTTGACTTTCGTGATATCCATATCAAGGTGTTTCGGACCGTCCGCGCCGGCGGTGATGAACGGCAAGTTCACGTTCGTCTTCGTCATACCGGAAAGCTCGATCTTCGCCTTTTCCGCAGCTTCCTTAATACGTTGCATCGCAACTTTATCCGTCGAGAGGTCAACGCCCTCTTTTGCTTTGAACTCGCTGACGATATAATCCATCAGTTTGTTATCGAAGTCATCGCCGCCGAGCCTCGTGTCGCCGTTCGTGGAGAGAACTTCAAACACGCCGTCGCCGATTTCAAGGATCGAAACGTCGAACGTACCGCCGCCGAGGTCGTAGATCAAGACCTTTTGGTTCTTGTTTTCCGACTTGTCAAGGCCGTAAGCAAGCGCCGCGGCAGTCGGTTCATTGATAATACGCAAAACTTCAAGACCCGCGATCTTACCCGCATCCTTGGTCGCTTGACGTTGGCTGTCCGAGAAGTACGCCGGAACGGTGATGACCGCTTGCGTTACTTTCGATCCGATGTACGCTTCCGCGTCTTTCTTCAATTTCGAAAGGATCATCGCGCTGATCTCTTGCGGAGAATAGCTGTTATTGTCGATTTTGACGGTGTACGTCGTGCCCATTTCCCTCTTAATGGAGGAAACGGTACGTTGCGGATTGGTTACCGCCTGACGTTTCGCCGCTTGACCGACGATCCTTTCGCCGTCCTTCGAAAACGCAACGACGGACGGGGTCGTTCTCGATCCTTCCGCATTTGCGATAACGGTAGCTTCGCCGCCTTCCATAACGGCTACGCAAGAGTTCGTAGTTCCCAAATCAATACCGATAATTTTTCCCATAATTCAATATCTCCTTTTATTTATTTGAGGCAACGCCTCGGTGCATTCTTTGTATTTAAAGGATTAAACCTTTATTCCGATTTTTCCACCCCGACTTTTACCATCGCGTAACGGATCACTTTGTTTCCGATCTTGTATCCGCGTTGATACGTTTCGAGGATCTTTCCGACTTCGCTCTCTTCCACTTCCGCGCGCTGAACCGCGTTATGCAAGTTATGGTCGAATGCGGCGCCGTCCGTTTCAATCTCGCTTACGCCGAGTTGTGAAAGCGAAGTTTCGATCTGCTTTTTGATGAGATTCAAACCCTCTTTCGATTTCTCGTCCTGCGAGAGATTCAAAGCGCGATCGATGCTGTCGATGATCGGAAGGATCGCCTCGACGGCGTCCGCCGTTCCGTCCTGTCTTGCCTTGATCGTCGCTTCCTGATTCCTGCGACGGAAATTTTCATAGTCCGCGCGCAATCTTAAATAATTGTCTTTTTCCTTTTTCAGTTCTTCCGTCAGCCTTTCAACTTCGGGATCGACCTTCTTTTCCTCCTCTTTCACGAGAGATTCCGTGTCGAAGGAAACGAGTTCTTCCTCATCCTTCTTCGGAGGAGCTTTCTTTTTAATCTCTTGTCCTGATTTCGCCATTTGAGTTCTCCTTTTTATCATCGCTTCCGCTGAATACCTTTTGGATATAGTGCAGAACGCTTACGACTTTGTCATAGTCCATTCTTTCGGGACCGATCACACCCGCTTTGCCGATCTCCGCGCCGCCGATCGAATACCTCGCCGTCACCATCGAGCAATTGCCGTCCAAGCCGTCCGGTTTCCCGATCCGAACGGACAGTTCGATATCGCCGTCCGTCGTCATAAGCTTCCCGAGCTTTTCTTTTTCGTCCAAAAGCTTGATAAAATCTTTCGCGTTTCCGATCTCGCTGAATTCGGGATGATCGAACATCTTGCTCGTGCCTTCCACAAACACTTTATCCTGTCTTCCGGAAGCATACTCTTCGAGCAAATTGACGATCTTATCGAAAATATCGTGATATTGCAGCATTTCGCCGTCGATATTCATATTTTGCGACTTGATCTCTTTTAACGTGCGACCCGAAAACAAATCGTTTACGACGTTATTCGCTGCGCCGACGTATCCGCTTCCCATATTGACGGGGATATCGATGATGTTATCTTTGATCACGCCGCTGTCCGTCATAATGATAACGAGCGCCTTGCCTGCGTCCACTTCGACGATCTTGACCTCACGAATGCGGATCTCGTCCGTGTTTTTGATCACGATTACGCTCGTATAATTCGTTGCGTCCGAAATCACGCGCGCCGTGTTACGGACGACGTCTTCGATCTCGACGATCTTTTTCCCGAGATAATCGCGCACGCCGGCGACTTCGATCTCTTTTTTCTCGCCCGCTAAAACGTTTTCGACGTAAAGTTTGTAAGCAAGTTCGGTCGGAATGCGACCCGCCGAAACGTGCGGTTGAACGAGATAACCGAGTTCTTCAAGCGACGCAAGTTCGCTTCTGATCGTTGCGGAGCTGATTTCCTCACCGTAAAGTTCTTTAATCTCCGAGCTCGAAACGGGTTCGGCAGTTTTAATGTACCGCTCGACGAGTAATCCGAGTATTTTTCTTTTCCTCGAAGAAAGGTCCATCTTTTTGCCTCCTTTAACCGCGTTGGCAGTTATTCTTTTCGAGTGTTAGCACTCTTGCCTTTCGACTGCTAACATTCTATTACCATTATTTGCGGTTGTCAACCCTTTTATGCAAATTTTCCGAAAAAATTTCCGCCGTAACGAAAAATACGGATTCGCGCCGAAAAACTATAAATTATATATTAAATATTATAAGAGATCGGAAATAATCGAATTGGAAACGTAAAAATATTCGGGTTTGATCGCGATTTTTCGATCGGAAATTTCAAGAAAAGGAGCGAGTCGAGAAAGTTTTTCTTGCTTCTCACTTAAAAGATTGCCTCCGAATAAAGCGTTGTATGTAAGGACGTCCACGCCCTCGGTCAGGCGCAAAGACAGCATCAAAAACTCTTCTTTGCCCTCTTCGTGTTCGATGATTTGCGTGGTCGGACGCGCTTTGCCGGCGCATTCGATATATCGATTTAAATCGCGGGTATTCTTCCTTCTGCGCGCGGGAAACCCGCCGTCCTTTTTCAAAAACGAACTCGCGCCGAGCCCCAATCCGAGATAATCGGCATACTGCCAAACCGAAGTATTGTAACGGCAAACCTTTTTATCCCGCGCGAAATTGCTGATCTCATAGCGTTCGAAGCCGCCGTTTGCAAGCAGTTCGCAGGCAAGATCGTAACGGTTCGCCGTTTCGTCCTCGTCCTGCGTAAAAACTCCCTTTTTCGCTTCCGCATAGAGTTTCGTCCCCTTTTCGAGAATCAAACCGTAACACGAAAGATGCGTCAAAGGAAAATCACAAAGCGTCTTGATCGTTTCTCGAACGTCAGCGTCCGATTCTGACGGTAACCCGACCATTATGTCGGCGCCGACGGACGGAAACGCATTCGTAAGCCGAGAAAGCGCGGCGAGCGCGGTTTTTCTGTCGTGCACGCGCCCGATCCGTTTTAAAAGAGGATCCGATAGAGATTGCACGCCGAGGCTGACCCGATTAACGCCGAACGCCTGTGCTGCTTCGATAAAAGCGTCGCTTACGCTTTCGGGGTTCGCTTCCGCGCTGATCTCCGCGTCTTTTTCGACTTCAAAACTGTCGAAAATCGCATCTTTCAACATCGGAAAATATGCGGCGGCTAAGGAAGGCGTTCCCCCGCCGAGATAAATGCTGTTTACCTTTCGCGCTACTTCTTTTCCGCGCAAATGGATCTCGGCGCAAAGCGCGTCGAAATACGCCCGCATCGTCGAACGATCGGAAAAGGACAAAAAGTCGCAATACGCGCACTTGGACGCGCAATACGGGATATGAATATAGAGGGAAAAATCGTCGAAATAAGATCTCACCGCTTCAAAATGGACATGAACGCTTCGCTCGGAAGGCTGACGCTGCCGACCTGACGCATCCTCTTCTTGCCCTCTTTTTGCTTTTCGAGGAGCTTTTTCTTTCTCGTAATATCGCCGCCGTAGCACTTGGCGAGAACGTCTTTTCGCATCGCTTTGACCGTTTCGCGCGCGATGACCTTGCCTCCGACGGTGGCTTGAATCGGAATTTCGAACATCTGACGGGGAATGACTTCTTTGAGTTTCTCCGCGATCGATCTGCCGCGCGGATAGGCGTCGTCCTTATGCACGATCAGGCTCAAAGCGTCGCAAACCTCGCCGTTCAGCATAATATCGAGTTTTACAAGCTCGCTCTTTTGGAAGCCCGTGATCTCGTAATCCATGCTCGCATAGCCGCGCGTGCGCGATTTGAGATCGTCGAAAAAGTCGTAGACGATCTCTGCGAGAGGAATGTCGTAAATCAATTTCGCGCGCGACGTATCAACGTAACTCATATCGATAAAAACGCCGCGTTTTCCTTGGCAAAGTTCCATGATCGGTCCGACGTACTCGGGCGGCGTAAACAAACACGCGCGCACGATGGGCTCTTCCATATAGTCGATCTCGGACGGTGACGGAAGGTGCGAAGGATTGTCCACGTTCAAAACCTCGCCGCCGTACTTATGCACCTTATAGGAAACGCTCGGCGCGGTCGTAACGAGGTCGATATTGAATTCGCGTTCGAGGCGTTCTTCGATGATCTCCATATGGAGAAGCCCCAAGAACCCGCAACGAAACCCGAATCCGAGCGCGGCGGAAACGTCCGGCTCGAAAAACAGAGAAGCATCGTTGAGTTTTAGTTTTTCGAGAGCCTCGCGCAGTTCGGTATATTTCGAACCGTCCGCGGGGAAAATTCCCGCGAAGACGACGGGTTTCACCTTTTTGTAGCCCGGGAACGGCTCTTTCGTGCCGCCCTCTGCAAGCGTGATCGTGTCGCCGACCGCGGTATCCGAAACGTTTTTGATGCTCGCGGCGAGATAGCCGACCTCGCCCGCGTTTAACGATTCGGTGGGGATCATTTTCGGGGTAAAAACGCCGACTTCGGTAACGTCGAACACCTTCCCCGTAGAAAACATTTTGATCTTATCTCCGACCTTAACGGTTCCGTCGATCACGCGAATCAAGCTGATCGCGCCTTTGTAATTATCGTAAACGGAATCGAAGATCAAGGCTTTCAGCGGCGCATTTTCGCTTCCGCGGGGCGCGGGAAGATTGTAAATAATGCTTTCGAGAACCTTTTCGACGTTGAGCCCCGTTTTCGCGCTGATCGCGGGCGCGTCGGCTGCGGAGATCCCGATGATATCTTCGATCTCCTTTTTCGTGCCCTCAACGTCGGCGCCCGAAAGGTCGACTTTATTGATCACGGGAATAACTTCGAGGTCGTTATCGATCGCGAGATAGACGTTCGTCAGCGTCTGCGCTTCCACGCCTTGCGTTGCGTCCACGACGAGGACCGCCCCTTCGCACGCGGCGAGAGAACGCGAAACTTCGTACGTAAAGTCGACGTGTCCCGGCGTGTCGATCAAATTCAGCATATATTCTTCCCCATCGAGTTTATAAAACATACGAACGGGTTGAAGCTTGATCGTAATGCCCCTTTCGCGCTCGATATCCATATTATCGAGAAGCTGTTCTTTGGCTTCCCGCTCGGGAACCGTTCCCGTAACGTCCATCAACCGATCCGCGAGCGTGCTTTTCCCGTGGTCGATATGCGCGATGATACAAAAATTCCTGATATGCTCTCTATCCATACTCAATAAACCCCGACAATTCGGCGAAAATATTATATAATATTTTTTTTATTTCGTAAAGTCTTTACAGCGCGGAAAGTTATGATATAATAAAAACACGTAAAGCGCGTCGGACGCAAAAAAAGGAGAAAAAGATGGCGAAGCTCAAATTACCCGTAACCGATCATTCCTGGCTGTTTGAAAGACCGATCGCACACCGCGGTTTGCACGGTGGCGACATTATGGAAAATTGTCTGGCTTCTTATGAACGCGCGATCCAAAAAGGCTATAACATCGAGATCGACGTCCATATTTTGGCGGACGGAGAACTCGTCGTCTATCACGACAACACGCTTCGCCGTATTTTCGGCGATAGCATCGAGATTCGCGACCTAACCTACGAGCAACTTTCGCGCTATCTTCTCCCCTTCGTAAACGAACCGATCCCCAAATTCAAAGACGTTTTGGATTACGTTGCGGGCAGAACCGGTCTTTTGATCGAGGTAAAAACCTACGTTCGTACCAAAGTTTGCGGAAAAATGTGGGAGCTTTTGTCCGAATATAACGGTCCCTACTGCATTCAATCTTTCAGCCCGCTCGCGCTGATGTGGTTCCGCCGTCATGCGCCCGAAGTTCCGCTCGGCATTCTTGCGAGCGACATGGCGAGCGTCGCCGTTTATTGGGCTTGGAAGATCAAACCCGAATTTATCTCTTATGAAGTCGCTTCCTTAAACGACAGAAAGTTCCTGTTCCTGCGCGCCCGCGCGCCGCGCATCCTGTCTTGGACGGTAACGAACCCCTATCTCGAACAGCGCGCCCGAAAGTATGCGGAAAATATCATTTTTGAGGGCTACGACGCGGATCCGAACGCAAAGAGCCTGATCTCGATCAAGCCGCAAAAGCATATTTAAAAACGCGGAAAAGTCCGAATATTATAGAAAAAACACGCTCATCTTAACGAGCGTGTTTTTTTGTTGGAATTTTTATAGGAGATCTCTGCCATTTCCATAATAAGGTCGGTCGGGATCCTTCCGTTCAAAGGAACGGTCACCCAATTCTTTTTGTTCATATGGTAAGAAGGAAGCGCGCCTTTTTCGATATAATCTTGCGTTTTTTCGCCGAGGTTCAGATTCATAACTTCGATTTCGCCCGACAATCCGAGGCGCACCGCATCGGATTTCAACTTATCGGCGCCGATATTCATAATGATCGCAAACCACTTACGCGAGTTCGGGTTGCGGTAAACGCCGAAATGCGGAAATTTATCCCACATAAATTCGGGTTTAACGCCGAAACGCGTGAAAAATCGCTCGTTGATCTCGTTGGTTTGATCGAACATATACAGTTTTTCATACGTCGTTTTTTCAGCAATATCCGATAAAAGCGCGATATAATCGTTTTTCAGGGAGCAGACGAACGCGCCCTCGGCTCCGTCCAAGCGAAAGACCGCGTATTCTTCGGAAAATTCGGGGTCGAAAACCTTGCCATCAACAGAGCCTTCGTCCGAAACGAAGATCTTCGCAAGAAAGCCTTCGAAGAAAACGGTCGAATATAAATAGCCGCCCTTTTCTTTCGTAAACCCATAGGATAAAAGTTTTTCGGGAAGAAAAATCCGCCTTTTAAAAATCTCGTTTTCGATCATCGTTCGTTTCTCCGTTCGGGATCGCGCGATATACGAAATAGGCGATAAATCCCGTTAGAACGCCCGCAAGCGCGCCGAACAGCGCAAGATAAACGAGGAAAGCGGCGACGGCGGTCGTTTGGGTCAGAAGGATCGCCACAAGGACTTGTCCGACGTTATGCAGGACGCCGCCGAACGCGCTGATCGCGGGAATACCGTTTAAGGAAAGTTTCAAAAGAAGCCACGTTCCGAGAAGGGAAAGCGCGCTTCCCGCCAACGAGTACAAGATCGAGATCGGCGCGCCCGAAAAAATGCCGATTATCACGCATTTCAAAACGGCGATCAACGCCGCGCTCGGAAGATCGAACCACATCAAACAAAGAAGGATCGCGGCGTTTCCGAGCCCCAGCCGACAGTACGGAAGGACGGGAAGCACGGGCGGGAGCATATTTTCCACAAACCCCATCAAAAGCGCGACCGCGAGAAGCGCGGCAAGTTTCGTAACCTTTCTCGCCGTCATACGATCGCCTCCACTTCGCCCTTTCCGGTGATACGGATCGCGATTTTATTCGGTAAGCAGACGATCGCCTGCCCTTTTTTATAGATTTTTCCCGTTTTTTCGCAGATTTTATCCGGGCAATCCGCGTGTTCCACCCAAACTTTTCCACCGTTCACAACGATTTGCATGTGATCGAGCTCGTAAACGGTGTTCTTTTTCAAAGAAAGGGTCGCGATCAACTTCCCGTCCGAATACACTTCGGCGGCGTTTCCCCGCGCGGGCGCAAAAACCGAATATAACACCGCGCCGACCAAACATAGCACGATCAAAAGGATGAAAAGATCCCCAATGCGAAAAAGAGAAAAACGCCTTTTCTCCTTTTCTTTTTTCATTGGTCTTCCTCGGAAGAATGCAAAACGTAAGACGTATCTTTGATGTTGACGGTAAGCCCGTAGGCATAAACTTCTTTATCTTCGGTGATCAACGCGCCTTTAACGCCGTACGCTTTGAAAAAGCGAAGCGCGTCCTCAACGCCGGCAACGACGGCAGCCGTCGCCAAACAGTCGGAGAGAAGCCCGTCCTCGGAAATAACGGTTGCGGAAATAACGCCCGATTTCGCAGGGTTTCCCGTAAAGGAATCGATGATATGATGATAGCGCGTGCCGTTATAGATATAAAAATTCTCGTAATCGCCGCTCGTGGCGCATACTTCGCCCGAACCGAGCGTAAAGGAAAACGCGTATTCTTCGTCGCTGTCGCGCGGGCATTCAACGCCGATCGAATAATCTCGATTGACCGCGGCGACCGTTCCGCCGACGTTTACGAGCGCGGATTCGACCTTATCTTTGATCAGATCGGCAACGGCGCTTGCCGCATAACCTTTCATGGCGCCGCCGAAATCGAGTTTGGACTCTTCTTTCAGCTTGATGATCGAGCGATGATCTTCGCTTAAAACGAAATAATAGATCGCGCAGGCGTTTCTTGCGCGCGCGATCGCGTCCTCCGAAGGCGGCGTTTTATTATTGTATAAAAACGGCGGATCGAAGCCCCAAGCGCAGACCAAAGGATAAACGGAAGGATCAAACGTGCGGTTCGTTCCGTCCACGATCGAAAAAATGCGGCTGAAAACCTCCCCTTCCGCTTCGGATAAAAGGATCTCGTCGCCGTCTTCGGCGCTGTTGATCTTGGAGATCACGGAAAAATCGTCGGTCGCGGAATACGTCCTTTCGATCTCGTCGAGAAGGGATTTTACGTCTTCACCGAAAGAAGCGGATCCTGCGTAATCGATGCTGTAAAAAGAACCCATGGAAAAACCGTTTAAGGTTTTATCCACGGGGAAACAAGCGGCACACGTAAAGATCAAGCAAAGAAGAAGCGCAACAGCCGCAATTCTTTTCATATCAGCGAGCCGTAGAACGGAAAACGACGGCGATCGTGCCCGGCCCGCAATGCGTTCCGATAACGGGACCGATCGGATAGCGCTCGATCTTTGCATTCGGGAACGCTTCTTTCAGCTTGTTGACGATCTTTTCGCCTCCGGCTTCGTTATCCGCGTCCAAAACGTAGATCGGATATTTGTCGAGCTCGGTTCCGAGCGTCTTAACCTTATCCACGAGGAAAGAAACGGCTTTGTTCGTGCCCGTGACCTTGGAAACAACTTCGAGTTCGCCCCCTTCGTTTACGTGCAAGATCGGCTTCAAAGAGATCAAAGACCCGATCGCCGCGGCAGCCGCGCTGATCCTTCCGCCGCGTTTCAGGTGGAAAAGATCGTCCACTGCGAAGTATTCGGTAAAGGAATTTACGTTCTTTTCGAGGTATTCGAGGACTTCGTCCAGCGAATGCCCTTCTTGGAAGTATTTGACGGCGTAAAAGACTTGAAGCCCCGAACCCCAGCAAATGCTCTTCGTATCGAAACGGCGGAAACGAGCCTTCGGATATTTCTCGCGAAGCTCCTTTAAAGCCATTTCGAGATGATTGAACGTTCCGCTCATCTTGCTCGAAAAGGAAATGTAAAGCATATCTTCGCCCTTTTTGAAATAAGGTTCCAAATATTCGGTGTAGATCTGCGCGTTGAGTGCCGACGTGATCGGCATCGCGCCCGAACGCACCTCTTTATAGAATTCCGCGAAGTCGGTCGCTTCGCCCATATCGTAAAAGTA
>DBVY01000019.1:3049-3309 GCA_002308575.1 Christensenella sp. UBA1252 | reverse complement strand
TAAATAAAAAAAGGCGGAATGTCAAGAAAATGATTTCTCGCTATCGCTCCGTGAATTGTTTGACTTTGTCAAACGTTATGGATAATTATATAATTTGTCCTTAATGCGATTTATTCAATCGCAATTCATGCAATCGCAGGGTTACAATTCATGCGCCAAAGGCGCAATACATTCAAAACATAAACCGATCCGAATTCTAAAATGAAATCGAGGTGTTATCCTTACAGAAAGAACAAAAAAGCGTTTACGCTCGTTGAGTT
>DBVY01000019.1:865-3044 GCA_002308575.1 Christensenella sp. UBA1252 | reverse complement strand
GCAATCCTCGGAACGGTCGTCGGCGTTTCCGTTACGTCGTTCGTAAAATCCGCGAAGAAAAGGAGCGTTGAATCCACCGCATCTTCCTTGGTTTCCGTTTGGGATATGTTCGTGGCAAATGCGGATGGCAGAACATTAAATGCTTTCATTAAAGAAAACTTCCCGAATAATAATAAAGAGGGTTTCGCGATTTGGACGAGTTTTGATACAACTTTAAAAGCCCAAGATGCTTCTACTAAAACTGGAACTTTTATGGTAATAACCAGAGATAAATGGGAATGTTTAGTTACTGCTAAATCTGGTAAAGCTACAAAAGATACTGGTAAAAACAGTACCGCTCATACCGATCAAGGAAATCAAATTAAGTAAAATTTTAAATGCTTGACGGAATGAATCCGCCAAGCATTTTTTTTGAATTGTTACCGTTTTACAATTATATAAATAAAAGAATGAATTTTTTATATTATAATTGTAAAATCGCAAATCAAATCCTCGCCCCCCCCCGTTTTTTAATGATGGGAGAAGTCTACTCCGAAAAAGCGCCTGAATAATCAGGCGCTTTTTTCTTTTGAGATTATTATGCAGGTTTCGCAACAACGTTTGCGAGATTCGTGCTTCCCTTACTTCCAGGATTCGGTTTTGCACCAGCGGTTTCATTAATAATAACATCACAAAACCACTTATCTTTGGTGACATAACGAATTTTCTTATTTTTATAAGACGCGGGGCTAGCTGCTACAGTTTGCGCCGTTAAGGTAAGAGACATATCTGTGGAAATCCTAGAGTAATCATTGGGGAAGTTTTCATATAAAAACGCACCCAATTGCGTGCTATCCGCATTTGCCACGAACATATCCCAAACGGAAGCAATCGAAGATGCAGTCGATTCTGCGGATCTCTTTTTCGCGCTGTTCACGAAACCGGTTACGGACACGCCGACGACCGTTCCGAGGATTGCGATGATCGCGATAACGACGATCAACTCAACGAGCGTAAACGCTTTTTTATTCTTTCTGAAATTGTAAAACATAATAATCCTCCCTAAAAGATTTTGAATATCTTTATTATAGATAGGTTTTACTTCTTTGTCAATACCGATTTTCAAAATTTATCCGCATTTTCTTATGGTTTTCCGCTTTTCTCCCCCCGCTTCTCGTGCGAAATGATACGTTTCGGCCATTTCTCGGCAGGGTTCGGAATGACTATTCCTATTCGTCATCTCGACCGAAGCGGAGAGATCGCCGAACAGAATGAATTCTCGCTTCGCTCCGTGATTTGCGGTCTTAGACCGCATGATTTCTCGCTAGCGCTCCGTGAATTGTTTGGCTCTGCCAAACGTTGCGGATTTTTTATTTATCCTTAATGCGATTTGTAAAATCGCAATTCATGCCCGCATAGGGCAAATCATGCAACCGAAAGGTTGCAATTCATGCGCCAAAGGGCGCAATTCATTGGAAAGACATATTCGGCGATCTCTCGATAAGCGCTATGGCTTCGCCTACGCGGACCTTCGGTACGACGAGTCGGCGCGATTAAGCAATCAAAATAAATGGCTGATTTCGAGCGGTTAGAAGCGTGCGATGACGAGGCTTTATCAATATAAACAAGAGCACGAAGAGTGGTACAAGTGAGAGGCACGACAAGAGGCGGCGAATGCGCGTACTCCTTGTACGTAATTTCGCCGCCTCGTAGTCAGAAACAAAGCAATTGTGCCGCTATGCGCGCTCGAAAAGCTATATGCCGCAACGCGGCAATAAAGCTTTTAGCCGTTACGCGCCTGCTGCATCATATAATCCTGATCCACAGCATACAAAAGCGCGCTCTTCTCCGAAATAATGCCCTGCCTCAGATAATTCGCGATCGAGTCATCCATCAGGCACATACCCATATTGCGGTTCGTCATGATCGTGTTGGAAATTTGGTGCGTTTTTCCTTCACGGATCAGCGCGTTGATCGCGGGGTGATTCAGCATGATCTCGAGCGCCGCCACCCTGCCCGATCCGTCCGCTTTCGGGATCAACTGCTGGGAAATAACGGCTTGCATAACCATCGAGAGCTGAAGCCTGACCTGTTGTTGCTGGTAGGACGGGAAAACGTCAACCATACGGTCGACGGTATTTGCCGCGCCGATCGTGTGCAACGTGCTCATAACCAAGTGGCCCGTTTCTGCGGCGGTGAT
>DBVY01000019.1:615-847 GCA_002308575.1 Christensenella sp. UBA1252 | reverse complement strand
AGGTCACGCATTTCGCCGACCTGTATAACGTCCGGGTCCTGACGGAGGGAGGCGCGAAGCGCGTTTGCGAAGGAGCGCGTATCGTTTCCGATTTCGCGCTGGTTTACCAAGCTTTTCGCGTGCTCGTGGTAGTACTCGATAGGATCTTCGAGGGTTATGATATGGCAGTTACGCGTGTTATTGATATAGTTAATCATCGACGCGAGGGTCGTGGATTTACCGGAACCGGTCG
>DBVY01000019.1:0-575 GCA_002308575.1 Christensenella sp. UBA1252 | reverse complement strand
GCGCTGAAAGACGGGATCACGCTGTTGATCGTACGGATCGCGATCGCGTAGCACCCTTTTTGGCGAAACGCGTTTACACGGAAACGGTTTTCGCCGAGCGCCACCGCCACGTCCACTTCGCCGAGCTTTTGGAGCTTCGCCATATTGTTTTCGTCCAAGATCTCGCGGCACATCGCTTCGGTATCCGCGGGGGTCAAAGGCGGAGTCTTGAAATACTTAAACCCGCCGGACACACGAAGAACCGGCGCGGATTTGGTGGTGATATGCAAGTCGGACGCTTTTTGAGAAAGCGCAAGTTTGAGAAGTTCTTTAATGGAAACTGCCATAAATGCCTCGCTGAAAACGTTTTCATATATTTTATCATATTGCGCGCGCTTATGCAAGTATAAACTTTTCGGATATCGGCAAAGATACTTTTATCGAAACCGATCATAAAATGTATGGACGGGAAAGGAAAAACAAGCGCGTTTTTCAATCCGACTTCCCGAAAAGAGGTGACCTATGCCCGTAAAAAGAGGCGAATTATATTACGCCGATCTGAGCCCCGTCGTCGGAAGCGAGCAAGGCGGCGTTCG
>DBVY01000007.1:2022-3597 GCA_002308575.1 Christensenella sp. UBA1252 | reverse complement strand
ATCACTTAAAGGGTGATCCTTTTTTTGCAGTTTGATTTGGGAAAAATAAAAAAGATTTGTAAATGACTTGTAATAACAAGTGGAAATATGTTATAACAGTTTTGATACGTAAGGAGGCGGCTTATGGAAACAGAAGAAATCTTTAATCAAGACTCAATCAGACTATTGCTTGAAGCCTCGATCGCGTCCTATAACGACGAACGAAATCGAACGAAAACGATCGACGGGAAGTCAGGTATATCGTTGCCTATTATTTCGGCGTTTGCATTGACGGTTGTTCACGCAATGAAATATAAGCAGATCGTAGCATTTTCGTCCACTCCCTTTTCGAAATGGTTGATTCCGTTTTCATTGTTTGCGACTTACTCGATTGCGTTAGGTTTAGTTTTGGTTTCCGTGCTCTTTATGACGCGCGCTATTTTTATGCAAAGATATAAAGCTTTAACGCCGATATATTTTTACAACAAAAAAGCTTTGAAAGATGAAAACAAGGATTTGTTTTCGATCGAATTGTTAAGAGAGTATATCGCGATAAGCCAGTTCAACGAAGTGCAAAACAACAAAAGAGTAAAATGGTATCAACTCGGCTGGATATTTGCATTGGGCTCTTTAATCGCGTACATTCTATACTTTTTTTTACAAAGTATTTTTATTAAATAACATTAAGGAGGAATGAAAATGTCAGACAAATGGGAAAAGGATGCGGAAATTGTTAAATCCGGAGAATTACCGCCAATTGAATGGGAATCAGAGGGAAGCGGTTTTAAATGTTATCAGCAGGCACCGGACAAGATGAGCTATGAACAATCCGGCTCGCATATTATACTCGAATGCATGACTATTAAACCAACGGAAAAAGATGATAATGATAAAGGATAATTGATTATACGGACGCAAAAAACGCGGAGATCTCATAGCGAGATCTCCGCGTTTTTTTAATCAAATCGGAAAGGGGCTTATTCCCACTCGATCGTACCGGTCGGCTTCGGCGTCAGATCGAACGCAACGCGGTTTACGCCCTTGACTTCGTGCGTGATGCGGTTCGTGATGTGGGAAAGGAGCGCGAACGGAACGTCCGCAACGGTGGCGGTCATCGCGTCGCGGGTGTTGACCGCGCGGAGAACGACGAGGTAGCCTTCCGTCCTTTCACCGTTTTCGTTTACGCCGACGCTTTTAAAGTCGGGAACGATCGTAAAGTATTGCCAGATCTTGCCTTCAAGACCATTTTTCGCGAATTCTTCGCGCAGGATNNATGCAAGGCCAGTCGAAGGTTCTCTTCCCGTCTTTCACACCGGTGGACTTGAAATCCGGTACCACGGTGAAATACTGCCAGACCTTTCCTGCCAGGCCGTTCTTCTCGAATTCTTCGCGCAGGATCGCGTCCGCCTCGCGAACGACTTCGAGCCTTTCTCTCGTGATAGCGCCGACGCATCTTACGCCGAGGCCGGGGCCGGGGAAGGGTTGACGATATACCATATTGTCGGGAAGACCGAGCGCCTTTCCGACGACGCGGACTTCGTCCTTAAACAGGAGTTTGACCGGCTCGACGAGCTCGAATTTCAAATCTTCGGGAAG
>DBVY01000007.1:0-1985 GCA_002308575.1 Christensenella sp. UBA1252 | reverse complement strand
TAGATCGTGCCTTGCGCGAGGAAGGCGATGCCGGTCTGCTTGCGCGCTTCTTCTTCGAAGACGCGAATGAATTCGGCGCCGATGATCTTTCTCTTTTTCTCGGGATCGGCAACGCCCGCGAGTTTATCGAGGAAACGATCGACCGCGTCCACGTAGATCAAGTTCGCGTTCATTTCGTCGCGGAAAACTTTGATGACCTGCTCGGGTTCGCCTTTGCGGAGCAAGCCGTGGTTTACGTGCACGCAAACGAGGTTTTGACCGATCGCTTTGATTAAAAGCGCGGCAACGACCGAGCTGTCCACGCCGCCGGAGAGGGCGAGCAGGACTTTTTTATCTCCGACCTGCGCTTTGATCGCGGCAATTTGCTCGGCGATGAATTTCTCTGCAAGCGCGGGAGTCGTGATTCTTTCCATGGTTTCGGGACGTACGTTAGAATTCATTTGAGTTCCTCCAAAATGGGATATTCAAATTATACCACCCGAAAAAAAGCGCGGTCAACCGCCGCGCTCTTGCTTTTTAAAAATATTTTTTCGTTCCGCATAAACGGAATGGATCCGACCGCAAAAAACGCCCGTCAGATCAAATTTTCGGGGTTCAATCCTTGGAGTTCGGGCAAAAGGAACCTGCCGTCCTTGCGGATCAAAACGCCGTCGAACCAGATCTCGCCGCCTCCGCATTCGGGGGTTTGGCAAAGCACGAGATCCCAATGCACCGCCGAGGTGTTTCCGTTGTAGGCGTCGTCGTAGCAACAGCCGGGCGTAAAGTGGATCGAACCGGAGATTTTTTCATCGAAAAGGATGTCGCCGATCGCTTTTTTAATATAAGGATTCAATCCGAACGAGAATTCGCCGACGTAGCGCGCGCCGTCGTCCGTGTCGAAGATCTTGTTCGCTTCCGCGGTGTGGTTCGCGGTCGCCTCGATGATCTTGCCGTCTTTGAAGACGAGGCGTACGTCCTCGAATTTCAAGCCGTCCTCGATCGAGGGAACGTTATAGTGGATCACGCCGTTTACGCTGTCCTTGACGGGCGCGGTGTAAACTTCGCCGTCCGGAATGTTTCTTTCGCCCTTGCATTTAACCGCGCCGATCCCTTTGATCGAGAAGGTCAGATCGGTGTCCTTCGCAACGATGCGGACTTTGTCCGTTTTGTTCATCAAATCGACGAGCGGCGTCATTGCTTCGCCCATCTTTTTGTAGTCGAGGCAACAGACGTCGAAATAGAAATCTTCGTAGGCTTCGGTGCTCATGCCCGCAAGCTCGCTCATGCCCTCGGTCGGGTAGCGCAAAATCACCCATTTGGTCTTTTTGACGCGCAAGTCGTGATGCACGGGGTGCGCGTAAAATTTGGAATACGCCTGCAAGGCTTCGCCGTTCGCGTCCGAAAGCTCGAAGCTGTTCTCTCCGCCGCGAATGCCGATATACGCCTGCATGTCTTTCATGCGCATTTCGTCGTACTTCGCCATGCGCTTGAACAGTTCTTCCGTTCCGCCTTTTAAGATCTCGCGCTTGATCTTGTTGTCGCCGAGGGAAACGAACGGGAAACCGCCCGCGGCGTACACCTCTTTGACCAAAAGATTAACGAATTGATAAGGAACGCCCGACGCTTCGATCAAAACGTTCTCTCCCGGTTGCACTTCGCAAGAATAATTTACCAGATTTTTCGCCAATAAAGCCTGTCTTTTATCCGAAATCATACGAACCTCCGTTTATTGAGTTTGCTCGCGCACGAGCGGAGTTATGCGCGATTTCATTATATTCCTTCCGCGCCCGCCTTGGCAAACGAAAACGGCAAGAAAGAAGACGGGATCTGTCCGGAAGAAAAAACTGCCGCCGTTGCGTAGCAAAAGCGTATAAAATGCAACTAAACGTTTGCCAACGACCGAAAAGGGTGATATAATAACCGAAGTGAAATCTTTTGGAGGTAGTTATGGCTTTAGTTACTTCAACCGAAATGTTTAAAAAGGCTTATGACGGCGGATATGCCAT
>DBVY01000043.1:25224-26920 GCA_002308575.1 Christensenella sp. UBA1252 | reverse complement strand
GGTTCGAATCCCTGAGGGCGCACCACACAAGCTCCGATTCTTCGGAGCTTTTATTATGTATAACAGGGATTCGAATAGGGAGCCGCGAGAGAAACGAGCGCTTTGCAGAGCAAAGTGAAAAGGCTTCGATGCCTTTTCAGCGGGTAGGCCCGTACAGACGGGGAATCCCTGAGGGCGCACCACTAAAACCTCGATTTTATCGAGTTTTTCAACACTATTCACCCTTTTTCTCTTTTTCTAGTTCTTTAAACATCGCCTGCATTGTCGGATTTCCTTTAACCAATTTTTTTATGCTTAAATCTTGCGCTTTTTCATTTGCTAATCTCAATTGGTTTTCAGATCCGACCAAGCTTTCTTTAACTTTTGTTAAATGCTTAATTGTTTTATCAATTTCTTCAATTGCAGTTTTGTACTTTTCACTTGCCAGACGATAGTTGTTATTAAATCTGTTTTGAAAATCGGCTAATTCACTTTCAAAATTGGAAACATCCAAGTTTTGGTTTTTTACGTTTTGTAATTCACGAAGATAAGAAAGCGAATTCAAAGCTGCATTTCGAAGAATTGTAATCAATGGAATAAAAAACTGAGGACGAATTACGTACATTTTTTCGTATCGATAAGAAACATCTACTATTCCCGTATTGTATAATTCATTATCCGCCTCTAAAAGAGAAACTAAAACTGCGTACTCACAATTCTTTTCTCTACGATCTTTATCAAGTTCTTTAAAGAAATCTTCATTTTTGTGCTTAGTTGCAGTTTCATCCATTTCATTTTTCATTTCAAACATTATTGAAATAAATTCAACATTATCCTTAGTTGATTCTCTGTAGATAAAATCGCCCTTACTTCCGCTTTTGGCGTCATTATCTTTTTCAAAATATGCATTTTGAAAAGCAGTGGCGCGTAACTTATTGAATTCAGTCTCGCAATGTTGCTCAAGGCTTTCTCCGACCATCTTAGTTGATTGACGTGCCTTAAAATCACGATAATATCCTATCAGATCATCTTTATTTTTTAATTCTCTAGAGTACTGATCTTTAAGATTTTGCTTTTCTACATCATGTCTACTTTTTTCCAACTCCAGTTCTCCCTTAAGTTGGACAATTTCTGTTTCTTTATCTTGAACAGCCTTTTCAACCGCATTTTCATTTTTTGTTTTTTCAAGCTCTAGTTCATTTTTCAATCTTGCAATTAATATAGCATATTCGTTCTCACTATTCTTAATTTGCGTTTTTAGCTCAGTAATTTCTTGATTTTTTTCTAACGTAACAGAAATCTCCTTAAGCTTTACAGCATCTTCCATTTCTTTTTTTAATCGTGTTTCACGATCGAGTAACTCTTTTCCAAATTCCGCATCTCGAACTTGTTTAACGATAGAATCATAACTGTTTTCATCGATAGAAAAAATTGTTCCACACTTAGGACACTTTATTTGATTCATAAACTTCTCCTTTTGTAAATTTTGTTTAAATATACAATTAGTTTATTTGAACGATGCCAAAAAGTCAATATCGGTTCCAAAACAATACTATCTAACTTCAGTTTTTTTTCTTTCCAAAAACACCCATTTCCCGATCGCAAACGCAAGTGCGGCGAGAGCGACGAACAAAAAAACGTTCAAAACGTCGGCGGCTTTCTCCCCTGCCGCGAGCGCGACGAAGAGGACGATCCCGCCGGCGGCGAAATTTCCCGC
>DBVY01000043.1:0-25172 GCA_002308575.1 Christensenella sp. UBA1252 | reverse complement strand
CCCGCCCAAACACCCGTCAACGGAAGCGGAAGCGCAACGAACGCAAACACACCGAATATCTTTTTTTCTTTCGCGTTTTCTGCGTTTTTCGCCTTAGAAGAAATGATCTCCGCTTTTTTCTCTATGCGGTCTGTCAAAAAAGACGTAAACCTTTTGATCTTCGGAACTCTTTCGATTAAGCGCAAAAAGGCGGGAAAAACGGCGCAAAGCGTCGCAGAAAGCAAAACCGACGCGCCGAAACAGCAAAGAAAGGCAAGAAGCAAATTGACGTCCGCGACCGCCGCGCATAAGATCCCGCCTTTGATCTCCGTTACGGGGAAAACGGACAAGACGGCGCACAGCCAATATTCGTTTTCGATCCAACTACCGAAAAATGAAACGATCCAATCCGCCATATTCCCCCCCTGTTCGCTTGCGTTTTCACGCGAATTACACTAAACTGTTGTTATGAAAAAGATTCTCGGCGCGCTTCGCCGCGCGGTAACGGACTATCATATGATCGAAAACGGAGATAAGATCGCCGTCGGCGTTTCGGGCGGAAAGGACAGCCTCGTCCTCTTCGAATCGCTCTATCGCTACTCGAAATTTTCCCCCGAGAAGTTTTCCCTGATCGCCGTGAACGTAAACATGGGTTTCAAGGAAACGAAAGAAGAAGAATTGCAAGCGTTACGCGCCTATTTCGAGGAAAAGGGCGTTCCTTTCTTCGAGGAAAAAACCGACATCGCCGAGATCCTTTTTTCCGTGCGCAAGGAATCGAACCCGTGCAGTCTTTGCTCGAAATTGCGCCGCGGCGCACTCTGCTCGATCGCCCATCGCGAAGGAGCGAACAAAGTGGCGCTCGGTCATCATGCGGACGACGTTCTCGAAACTTTTTTGCTCTCTCTCTGTTACGAAGGCAGGCTTTCCACCCTCGCGCCGACGTCCTATTTGAGCCGCACCGAAACCACGGTGATCCGCCCGCTTCTGTACGCGGACGAAAAGGATATCCGAGGCGTTGCGCGTCGTTACAATCTCCCCGTCGTCTTCAATCCCTGCCCCGCCGATAAGCACACGAAGCGTGAATATATGAAACAACTCGTTGAAAATCTTCGCGCCGATATCCCCGCGGTTCGCGAAAATATGATCAACGCGGTCGAGCATCCGGAACGATACAATCTCTGGAAAAAATAATCTCGTTATCCCCGCATTTTACTGTATTTTTGCTTCGTTTTCTCTCCGCCGCGCAAATGGCGTTCGTTTAGGTTTGTTTTCAGCACTTCTTTGACCTTTTTATATGCCGCCGCATCCAGTTTCGGAAGCCGATGCACCATATCGCTATGCACGGTCGATTTGCTGACGTCGAACGCCTGCGCCGCATCGCGTACGGTCGCCCCCGTTTCGATCAAATACGCCGCGATCCTTAAAACCCTCTCGTTGATATTCTCTTTCATACAACCTCCGCCATAGATATTTATGTCGAAAATTGCAAAAAAAGAATAGCGGAATCAATAGCCGCTAGTCTATGACACAATCCGCAGATATAAAATAGACCTTAAAATTTTGGATAACCTTAAAAAACTTTACAGCTTTGGAGATTGATGCAAATGCGAGGCTCGTCAAAGGTTTTCAATCAGAATGTTTTTTAACTGAATAATCATTTATCGAGCGCGAAGAAGGGTATAGATGCGAGGCTCATCAAAAAATCGCGCAGGCGCGTACTTTTCGTACGTAACTGCGCGATTTTGAAGACAGAAAGAAAGCGGATGCGCCCTTATTTGCGCTCGATCGTATATCCGTCTTTCGAATCTTTAATCAGATAGCCCTTTTCGGAAATTTCGTTGCGAAGTCTGTCCGCTTCCGCCCAATTCTTCTCTTTTTTCGCGGCGAAACGCTGTTCGGCGAGCTTCGCGATTTCCTCGGGCACGTCGATCTTTTCGGGAGCGGGCGCGGTGACTTTGTCCAAAGAAAGCCCGAGCACTTTATCGAAATCCAACGCGAGCTTAAAGACGTCCTTGCTCTTCGGGAGCTTGACCGCTTCCCACAAAACGCCGAGGGCGAAAGGAATGTTCATATCGTCCGCAACGGCGTCCTTAAAACGCTTCGAAAGATCGTCGATAACGGCGGGATCGGTCGCGTCCGCGCTCATTTTGTGCGCGTAAAGAAGGTTACGCAATCTTTCGTAAGACGTATGCGCGGCGTCCATGCCTTCAAACGTAAAATTCAGCTTTTTGCGATAATGCGCGTTCAAGCAAAAATAGCGGAAATCCAGGGGTAAATAGCCTTTCTTTTCAAGGTCGGAGATCGTGTAGACGTTGCCGAGCGATTTGCTCATTTTTCCGCCGTCCACCATCATAAATTCGCCGTGCATCCAATAGTTGACCGTCTTTTTCCCCGCGAGCGCTTCGTTTTGTGCGATCTCGTTCTCGTGATGGACGGGAACGGCGTCGATGCCGCCCGTGTGCAAATCGAAAACTTCGCCGAGATACTTTTTGCTCATCGCGCTGCATTCGATATGCCAACCCGGGAATCCCATGCCCCACGGGCTCTCCCATTGCATAATATGGTTCTTATCCGCCTTTTTCCAAAGCGCGAAGTCGGCGGGATGGCGCTTTTCACTGTTCTCTTCGATACGGGCGCCCGCTTCTTTTTCGTCCACCGTTTGCCCCGAAAGCTTGCCGTAGCCGGGAAATTTGCCGATATCGAAATAAATGCCGTCCGAAATCTCGTAGGCATAGCCCTTTTCCATCAATCCTTTAACGAATTCGATCATTTCGGGGATATGGTCGGTCGCTTTCGCGATGATCTCGGGGCGCGACACGTTCAACGCATCGATATCCTTAAAAAACGCTTCGGTATAGAACGCCGCAATCTCCCAAGGAGTCTTTCCTTCCTTGCGCGCGGCTTTCTGCATCTTGTCTTCGCCTTCGTCACCGTCGGACAAAAGGTGACCGACGTCCGTGATGTTCATAACGCCCTTGACCTTAAATCCGCAATAGCGGAGCGAACGGCGCAAAAGATCCATAAAAATATAGGTGCGCATATTGCCGATATGCGCGTAGCTGTACACCGTAGGTCCGCAGGAATACATTCTGACGAGGTTGCCTTGGATCGGGATAAATTCTTCCTTTTCACGATCTAACGTATTGTAAACTTTCATATTTCTCCGTTATTATTCGCCCTTTTCGATTTCTTCGAAATCGGCGCTGAGTTCGAATTCGTTGTTCGGATCGCGGGCGATCGGCTTGATCCCCGCCTTTTTTTCGAGCTCTTCGATCCGCTTATACAGATGGCGGAATTCTTCGAGGATCGGGTCGGGAAGCTTGATCTGATCCATATCCGCAATACGGGTATCGCCCTGTTTGACGACTCTGCCCGGCACGCCGACGACCGTGGACTGCGGCGGCACTTCTTTCAAAACGACGCTGTTCGAGCCGATCTTGCTGTCGTGACCGACCGTAAAGGGGCCGAGGACTTTCGCGCCCGACGAGATCATCACGCGATCTTGGATCGTCGGATGGCGCTTACCCTTATCCTTTCCCGTTCCGCCGAGCGTAACGCCCTGATAGATCACGACGTCGTCGCCGATCTCCGCGGTCTCGCCGATCACGACGCCCGCGCCGTGGTCGATAAAGAGCCTCCTGCCGATCGTTGCGGCGGGATGGATCTCGATCCCCGTGCGTTTTTTGGCGCGCTGCGAGATCACGCGCGCGATGAACTTGTGACCGTGTTGATAGAACCAATGCGCGCGGCGATACATTCTGAGGGCGATCACGCCGGAATACGTAAAATAGACTTCCCAGAAGCTTCTCGCCGCCGGGTCTTTATCCATTACGTTTTCGATATCTTCACGCGTTCTTTTACTGACAAAGCACATAATTTCTCCGTTTTATTTGTATTCCAAGATCGCTTTGATCCTTCTGACGCCCGCCGAAGAGCTTTGCTCTTTGACGATTTTGAACGTTCCGAGTTCGCCCGTGTTTTGCGCGTGCGGACCGCCGCAGATCTCGGTGCTGAATTCGCCGATCGAATAGACTTTGACCTTCTCGCCGTACTTGCTGTCAAACACGCCGATCGCGCCCATCGCTTTGGCTTCGGGAACGGTCATCTCGCGGCAAACAACGTCCGCTTTCGCGGCGATCGCGCCGTTTACGTACTCTTCGATCTTTTTGATCTCCTCGGGGGTCAGCGGGCGATCGAGGTTAAAGTCGAAGCGAAGCCTCTCCGCCGTGATGTTACTGCCCTTTTGGCGAATGTTTTCATCTACTATTGTACGCAACGCGGCGTTCATAAGGTGCGTTGCGGTGTGCAATCTCGTAACCTCTACGGTGTTGTCCTGCAAGCCGCCCTTGAAGCGCTGTTCCGCGCCCGCGTGCGATTTCTGCTGATGCTCTTCAAAAGCTTTCTTGTAGCCTTCGACGTCCACCTCGTAGCCGATCTCCTTCGCGAGCTCGACGGTCATTTCGATCGGGAAACCGTAGGTATCGTAGAGTTTAAACGCAGTCTTACCCGAAAGCCTCTTGACGTTCTCGGGCAGATAGCCGACGACCTTTTCGAATTCTTTCAAGCCCTGTTGCAAAACGGACGAGAAACGCTCGACTTCTTTATCCAGCTCGGAAACGATCTTCTCCGCGTTCTCGCCGATCTCGGGATAAATGTCCTTGTATTGCGCGATATAGAGTTTCGCGATCTCGGACAAAGCGCCCTCTTTGAGCCCGATCAAACGTCCGAAACGAACCGAACGACGGATCAAGCGGCGCAACACGTAGCCTTGGTCGACGTTGGACGGCGTAACGCCGCGTTGATCGCCGAGGAGCATCGTCGCCGTACGGATATGATCCGCGATGATGCGCATCGCCTTGGTCACGTCCTCGCTTTCGCCGTACTTTTTGCCCGCAAGCTCTTCGAGCTTTTCGATCGCGCCCTTGAAAAGGTCGGTTTCGTAAACGGATTTGTATCCGTTCAAGATCGTCAACGTGCGTTCGAGCCCCATGCCCGTATCGACGTTTTTTTGTTTGAGCGGCGCAAACGAGCCGTCCGCCTGCTTATTGTACTGCATAAAGACGTCGTTCCAAATCTCGATATACTTGCCGCAATCGCAAGCCGGCGAGCAATCCTCCGAACACTTGGGTTTTCCGGTGTCGATAAACATTTCGGTATCCGTTCCGCACGGACCCGTTTGACCGGCGGGACCCCACCAGTTATTCTTTTTCGGCAGATAAAAGATCCTGTCCTTCGGAATGCCGCAGCTTTCCCAAATGGACGCCGCCTCGCTGTCGCGCGG
Source organism: Christensenella sp. UBA1252 (assembly GCA_002308575.1). Lineage (GTDB taxonomy): Bacteria > Bacillota > Clostridia > Christensenellales > CAG-1252 > CAG-1252. The sequence goes on along the minus strand of DBVY01000043.1, from coordinate 19,912 downwards.
AGCGGTTTCGTCGCCCGCGAAGACGGAAACGGCAAGACGGTTCACGTCGATCTTCAAAACCTTCGTCAAAAACTCGTAGCTCCAAGAAATCGCTTCTTTCTTGAAGTAATCGCCGAGCGACCAGTTTCCGAGCATTTCGAAGAACGTGCAATGCGTGGCGTCGCCGACTTCGTCGATATCGCCGGTACGGACGCATTTTTGCACGTCCGTCAAGCGGGTGCCCTGCGGATGCTTTTCACCGCAGAGATAGGGAACGAGGGGGTGCATACCCGCCGTCGTAAAGAGAACGGTAGGATCGTTTTCGGGGATCAAAGACGCGCCCGAAATTACGGCGTGACCTCTCTCTTTGAAAAAGTCGAGATACATTTTGCGTAAAGTGATCGAATCCATAAAATAGACTTCCTTTTGTTAGTATTCACGCGCATTTTGCGCGAACGTTTCGAAATATTCTTTGAGTTTCTTCGTTGCGAAAGAAGGCGGCATTCCGGCGATCGTCGCCATCGAGATCGAGCGACGCGGCAGAGAGAACGCAAGCGGCACTTCGGTCAATTCGCCCGAAGCAAGATCCTTCTCGAAGTACTCTTTGGTAACGCAACCGACGCCGAGACCCGCTTTGACGCAATCCGCGATCAGATCCACACTGCAAAGCTCGAAAGCGGGCGAAAGCCTTCCGCCGTTATCCTCGATCGCTTTTTCGAGCGCGCGGCGCGTGTTCGCCTTGTTTTCAAGCACGATCAACGGAAGCGCCGTCAATTCGCCGACGGACAGCGGATGCGAAAACGTTTCTCCCTTCGCCGCGACGAAACATTCTCCGATCTCCGCGCAGGAAACGAGATCCATTCCTTGGATATCTTTCCCTTCCGAACGGTTGATAAAGCCGATATCGACCTTGCCCGCCTTCAACAGAGAAAGGATCTCGTCCGACGTGCGGTTCGTGATCTTGATCGTAATTTTCGGAAATGCCTTGCGGAAATATTCAAGGCGCGGAAGAATAAAGTATTTGCTGACGGTGTCGGACGCGCCGATATGCACCGTTCCCTCTTCCAAAGCGCGCATTTGAGAAAACTTGTTTTCGGCGGCGGCAAGTTCGTCGTAAGCGCGGGAAACGTATTCGTAAATCATCTTCCCTTCGGGCGTCAATTCCATACCCTTTGCGGTGCGAACGAAAAGCCTTCCCCCGAGCTGCTCTTCGAGTTGCTTGATTCCGTATGAAACGGCAGGCTGCGAAATAAACAATTCTTTGGACGCTTTGGAGAGATTTCCCGTTTTCGCAACGGCATAAAAAACTCTGTAAAACTCAAGTTTGACCATTTCGCGCGCCTCCTTTGTTTAATGTCTATAAAGAATTATATACATAGAGCGCGCAAAAGGCAAGGATTTTTTAGGTGGTGGTATCCCAAAGTATCGAGGATTTTCCATTGGCAAATTCAATGGTCGTTTTCGTATCCACGTCGCAATACAGTCCGACCGTGCCGACCAGTCGAATTCCGTTACCGTTCAGGCTGTGAAGATCCGATTCCGTTATTTTAACGGAAACCCTGCGGTTTAGCCGTTCCAAAACGAGCGCGTTTCCGTAATGCCGGCGATAGAAGTCGGTATAATTTCCGTAAGCGCGGAACGTACAATACTCGAAGAAGAACGACGGTTGCACCGTATTGGTATCGTGATCGTAAACGCAACCCGCGTTGATATAAACGCCGCTTGCGCCGTCGAAAACGCAATCGTCAAATGTTCCGCCGACGTATTCGGATTGCGACCAAACTCTGAAAGCGTATTCGTTTTCGGAATCGCGTGCCCCGAGGAAAGCGCACTCGGTCGCCGTAATACTTAAAACGTCCGAACCGCTCGCACTGTTTTCAAACCCGTAAATCGTAAGGTTTCGCAAACACAAATTCGTGGCTTTTGAGCAAGTCCCAACGAGGAAGGCATAGCCGCCGACCTCGGTTCCGATCTTACTCTGCGTTTCGGAAGAATTCTCGAATTCGATCGAAAAATACAGCATTTTCGAGTTTATCAACGTAATTCCGCCGGAAAGCGAGTGGCCGTTCATGTGAACGACGGTCGAAAGGATGTTTTCGCCCGAGATCTCGGAAAGGTCAAAAGAAGTGAAGTTGATCTCGACCCTTTCCGCGATATCTGCGGTCAACGTGATCTCGTCCGCGCCGTAAACGTATTTCAAAAACCGTTCTTTCGTGTCCGCGCAAACAAGTAAACGACAATCCGCGCTCATCGTCAAAACTTTACCCTCTCGGAAAGTCAATTCGTACGAACCGAGATCCAACGTCTGCGCTTCCGAAAGCGTAATGTTTTCGATCACTTCGATCGGAGAGCCGAGCACGATTTTTTCGTAATTGACGTTTTGCGCGGCGGTACGCAGTCCGTCGGAAGAAACCACTTCGATCTCCGCACGCGAAATCGTGAAACATAAATTCGCCGTTCCGTAAAACGCTTCGTCAAAATCGCTCGCGACTTTGACCTCGACGGAAGCCGCGCCGGCGTTTACGTTGTCGGAATAGGTGAATTCAAAGCGCGAAGCGGCGATCGGCGTTGCGCCGTAATGGCAGACGACTTCGGGCGTAAGAGCCGCGCCCGTATAACACGCCTCGGCGATCGTAAACGCGGAAGCGATCTCGGATAAGGATTTACGAACAAACAGGTTGCCCGTTCCCGTGGCGATCAACGCCGAACTCGCGTAAATCAATCCGTTATTTTCGATCGTTCCCTGCGCCCCCGACGAAGCGGTCGCGTTCGGGTTGAAGGTCGAACCGCCCTCGGCGTAAAGCAAATGTTCGTTTACGATCGATCCGTAATTCGAAAAACTCGCCCTCGCGGTGAGGACAATCGCGGCGGATTCTTTGGTCGGAACGTAATCGATCGGAAGCGACGTATCGGAAACGATCGTTCCGTAGTTATCAAACCTTCCGTCGAAAACGATCGAATGTCCGTTTAAGTACAAAGTCGCCGTCGAGAGCAGGCAGTCCCGCGAACCGCGGAAATTCGCTATATCGCCCGCAAGATAGATCTTATCGTATCCGTCGTTGCCAAGCGCGGAAGCAAGCTCGTTCCGAGTCGAGACCTCGACAGACGCGCGCTTAATCACATAGGTAAACGTGTAGTCGCCCGCATATTTCGAATAGTTCGTTTTGATATGAATACTGACCTCGATCGTTCCCGCCTTGTTAAACAGCGTCGGAGAATCCTTTCGATCGGTATATGTTGCACTTCTCGAATATTCCTCTTGTGGAATAGTTTCACCATTCACCGTAAATGCCGGTTCTTTTCTGGTTCCATCATAAATAACTTCGGAATAATCGGGAGAAACGGTAACGGACTCGTCCGTAAGATATTTGCGGATCGTCACGTTTTTCGTAACGTAAGGAAACGGATCAAACGTCCAAACCGAACCGTTTTCGTTATCGAATCCGTTTTCGCCGTTTTCAAAGCGCGTTAACTTCATACAGACGAGCCTTCCGCCGTTTGTAATCTTTCCCGTGTTTATAACGTTCATATCATAGAAGACGGAATCGCTTTTCAAATCAATCGTACCGTTTGCGTTTTCGAGCGTCGCCGTAGAGAAGAAATAACCGACGCCGCTTATCGAGATCGACCCGCGATTTACGATCGCTCCCGATTGATTTATAGACGACGTATCGATCAAGCCGTTTGAGGTATTTTCAAAGCTGCCCCTGACGGAAATATACCCTTTCGCCAAAACGCGCCCCGCGTTTGCGACCTTGGACGTTTCGCCGAACACCACGCTGGCCTCGGAAGAGAAACCGGCGTTCGCCGAATTCTCGAATTCGCCTTCGATCAAGGAGATCGACTCTTCGATTACAATATTTCCCGAGTTCTCGATTTTGCAGGTTTCGCCCGCGTCGAACAGACGGGCGCGAACCGTTCCCGCATTTTCAAACGTGCCGTTTACGGTGAATTGAGCGGAGATATCAAGGGTTTCTTCCGCTTTCAACGAGAAGCTTTCACCTTCTCCGATCGTCAAATTCGTGCCTTCGTATCGGATATAATTACCGCTTTCGGAAAAGGTTTTCAGCTCCGCCAAATCGGAAACGGAAACCGTTCCCTTGTAGATCTCGAACGGGATCGTCGCAGTTCCGTAATACAAACAACTGTCCTCGTGTACAGTGACCGTAACGCTCGCTTCACCCGCCCGATCGTTATTATGGTATTCAACGTTGTAGTTGTACTTTTTTTCACCGGCAAGCGTAATTTCGGGTTCGTACGACCACCTGTTTTTTTTACAAGTTCTGTTTTCTTCCGAGATCGTAACGTTTTGTTCCGAAACGCGCGCGCGAACATAAACGACGCCGCCGTCGTGTTCTTTGAAGAACGAGGGTTTTTCGTCGTTTACGTAAGCCTTTCCGCCGAGCGGAATGTCCGAATCGCTTTCAACAGCGGAAAAAGAATTCAGAAACGCGCCGCTTCTAAGCTCCATTTCCCCGTGATTGAGGATCCTGCCTTTGTTATAGATCATTGTATCGCGCTTCTCGCCGTTATACATCGTTGCAGAAGCGACGACGACTTTTCCTTCGTTCTCAAAATCGCCGTAAACATACAAAGCGTACGCTTTATCCAAATACAGCGTTTTTCCTTCGGGAACGTACAGTTTTTCTCCTATTTCGATCGTCAAAGGCGACCAAACGATGACCGCGAGGATATTCGGATCGGAAAGCTTCGCGTTGAGTTCGTTGATCGTAGCGCCTTCAAAATGGCAACCCGAATCCGCAACGATTGTAAAATGAATTTCGGTTTGCCCTTTAAGGACGGGGTTATCGCTCGTCGCCTTAACGACGATCGTCGCGGTGCCGACGTTCAGGTTGTCCTTATACTCATATTCGAAATATTCGTTCGAAACGTAGCGCCCGTCGCAATAGACCTCGATCGCCCGATCCGGAAAGACGATCGGCTCGCCCGAATAGACGCATTTCAAGGTAGGTTCGATCCCGCGAACCATATCCGCCGTGATCTGGACTTTTCCCTTCGTCTTTTTTCCCAAAAGCGTACAAGCCGAAAAAATCGCAAGCATGCAAGCGATGAAACATAGGATGAAAGCGATCAATCGTTTTTTTCTCATACACTCTCCCGAGCGGGCGCGCGTGCGCTCCGTTTTTCGTTCATATTATACAACGACAGAAAAATCTTTGCAAGTTTTCCGTCGATTCGCCGCGGGGATCGCCCCGAAAACAGCTTTAACGAAAAATAAAAATTCGGATTTCTCCGAATTTTCATCCGTTTTATAACAAAAAGGAAATCTTTTCCGATCAATTGACGTTGCTGCCTTTGCGAATGACGTCGTGCGCGCCGCCTTCCACGATACTCGTCGAAGAAACGATCGTCAAATTCGCTTTTTGTTGCAATTCGGGGATCGTCAAAGCGCCGCAGTTACACATCGTGCTCTTGACTTTCGCGATCGTTACGGCAACGCCGTCTTTGAGTTTGCCGGCGTACGGAACGTAACTGTCTACGCCCTCTTCGAAGGAAAGCCCTTTCTTTCCGCCGAGATCGTAGCGCTGCCAGTTTCTCGCTCTCGCGCTGCCTTCGCCCCAATACTCTTTCATATATTGCCCGTTGATCTTTACGATCTGCGTCGGGCTTTCATCGAAACGGGAGAAGTATCTGCCGAGCATCACGAAGTCCGCGCCCATAGCCAGCGCGAGCGTAACGTGATAGTCGTGCACGATGCCGCCGTCCGAACAAATCGGAACGTAAATGCCCGTTTCTTTATAGTATTCGTCACGCGCTTTCGCAACTTCGATGACCGCCGTCGCTTGACCGCGTCCGATGCCTTTGGTTTCGCGCGTAATGCAGATCGAACCGCCGCCGATGCCGACTTTAACGAAGTCCGCTCCGCATTCCGCAAGGAAGCGGAAGCCCTCTCCGCTGACGACGTTGCCCGCGCCGACTTTGACTCTGTCGCCGTACTTATCGCGAATGAATTTGATCGTGTTCTTCTGCCAATCGGAATATCCCTCAGAAGAGTCGATACACAAGCAATCCGCGCCCGCTTCGACCAAAGCGGGAACGCGCGTTTCGAAATCGCGCGTGTTGATACCCGCGCCGACCATATAGGCTTTATGCTTGTCCAAGAGTTCGTTTACGTTCTCTTTATGCGAATCGTAGTCCTTTCTGAAAACGAGGAACTTCAAATTGCCTTTCTTATCGACGAGCGGAAGGGTGTTGATCTTATTCGCCCAAATGATGTCGTTCGCTTGCGAAAGCGTCGTGTCCTCGCTCGCGGTCACGAGTTTGTCGAGCGGGGTCATAAAGGTTTCGACCTTTGCGTCGTACGGCGTGTGATTGATCCTGTAATCACGGCTCGCAACGATGCCGAGCAGACGGCCGAACGCCGTGCCGTCCTCAGTGACCGCCATCGTGCTGTGACCGGTCTTTTCTTTGAGATCGAGAACGTCCTGCAACGTGGACGAAGGTTTCAAATTGGAATCGGAAACGATATAGCCCTTTTTGTAGGATTTGACCTTTCTGACCATTTCCGCTTGGCTCTCCACGCTTTGCGATCCGAAGATAAAGCTCATACCGCCTTCTTTCGCGAGCGCGATCGCAAGGCGATCGTCCGAAACGGATTGCATGATCGCGGAGATCATCGGAATATTCAGGTTAATCGGGCTTACTTCGCCTTTTTTAAATTTGACGAGCGGCGTTTTTAAGCTGACTTTATCGGGCGTACATTCCGAAGAAGAATAACCCGGTACGAGCAAATATTCGCCGAAAGTTCTCGAAGGTTCATCATAAAAACGCGCCATTTTTTCATCCCCCAAAACGTATTTTTATATTGTGTAAATAATAGTATGAAAAAGGGGGAAAAGGCAAGTATTTTCCCCCTTATTTTTCAAATAACTTTTACGATCTCCGTAACGAGGCGAACGAAGGCGTCCGACGCTCTGTCCGCCGCGGCTTTGACTTCCTCGTGAGAGAGCTTGGTTTTTTGCAGTCCCGCCGCCGGATTACTGATCAAACTGATTCCGAGGATCTCCCGACCCATATGTTTCGCGGCGATCGCTTCGACGGCGGTGCTCATTCCGACCGCGGACGCGCCGAGGATAGAAAACGCGCGGATCTCTTCGGGGCTTTCGTAATTCGGACCGCTCGCCTGCAAATAGACTCCTTTTTTGACGGAAACGCCGATCGAATCCGCCGCTTTCTCGGCTTTTCCGATCAACGCTTTCGAATAGATCTCGCTCATATCGGGGAAACGTTCTCCGAACGACTCGTCGTTTTCCCCGCGAAGCGGCGAGGGAACGAACTGCGCGATCTGCCCCGTAATCAACATAAAATCTCCGCTCCGAAACGAAGGATCGATCCCCCCCGCGGCGTTCGTCAAAACGACGGTTTTCGCGCCGAGCGCGCACATCAATCGAACGGGAAGCACGACGTCTTCGGGCGCGTAGCCCTCGTAATAATGGGCGCGACCCTGCTGGATCACGACCTTTTTCCCGCCGACGCGACCGAACACGAGGTTCCCCTTATGCCCGCTGACCGTACTGCCCGGATAACAGGCGATCTTCGAAGAAGGGATCACGCATTCGACGTCAATCCCGTCCGCAAACGCACCGAGCCCGCTCCCGAGAACGAGCGCGACCTCGGGCTCAAACGAGGTGATCGCGCGCACGCTTTCGACCGCTTCTCTGACCTTATCATAGGCGTTCATCATCATATCCTCCTGCTTTCGCGGCGCCTGAAAAAAAACAATCGGCGCAAACTCAAAACCTTCGCTTTAATCCCTTTTCCCGCGCTCCATTCGCGTTTAAAAACGCGGAAACGGTTTTCGCCCCTGCCTTCCCGATACAAAACGGGCAGGAACGTCGCGGTTTTTCCTTCTTCGAGAAGTTTTTCAAAGAAAACGCCCGTCATCCTTTCGGAAACGAAAAGCCGCCCGCAGTCCTCTCCCTTTTTCTCGTAAAACGCTTCGAGAACGGGGAAGATAAAGGAGGCGTAACGGAAAAAGAGTTCCCGCGGAAAAATAAACATATTGAAGAAATAACAATCCTTTCCTTTGAAATAACGTTCCGCCGCGCCGAGGTATTCGGGGCATTGTTCTTTGATGATCTCTTTGCAAAGATCGAGATCGCTTTTATCGTGCGAAACAGCGTACTGTTTTTCCACCGAACTGCGCTTTGCCGCACGGGGCGCGATAAAATCGCTGTGCGCAAACAAAAGTTCCGCGTATTCTTCGGATAATTTCGCCTTTTCCGCAAAAAGTTCTTTCGGAACGTCCGTCTTCAAAACGCAATCGCGAACGCGCGCGTCGAAGTAAAAATACCGTCTGTAATGCATCAATCCGACGTACTCGGGATCTCCGAGAAGCGCATAATTTTTCCACGCCCAATAGGCAACGGTCATTTCGTTATAGGACGGGTTCAACGCGGAAATGTTTTCGCCTTGATCGTCGCAAAAATCGCAAATGACCTCTTTTTCGGAAACCGCCGTTCCCGCGCGAACGGTAACCGCGATCCCTTTTCCGTTTTCGCTTTCGCTATGACACGCAACGAGCAATTTTACCGCCATCTTCAATCCGCCTTTTCCTGATTTTCGCTTTCCGTTTCCGCTTTGGGTTTCGCCTTGTAACACCGAGCCGTTTCGGTCAAATAGATCTCTTTGAGCTTGTTCGCCTGCTCTTCGATATCGAATCCGGCGGCGCGGAGTTTTTCCTCGTTATCCGCCCTCGTCAAATCCGCTTGCAAGATCGCCCGCGCATAGTCTTTCGCACCGCCCGAAACGAACGCCACGTTTTCCGCAATCGCCGCTTCTTTCGTTACGGCGGAAGACAAAACGCAAGGAAGCCCCGCCGCTTGCGCTTCGATCGCAACGACGGGCAATCCTTCGTAACGCGAAGTCAAAGCGAAGACGTCCATCGCCGAATAATACTTTTCGGGGCAAGACGTTTCGGGAACGATCGAAACCTTTTCTTTTATCCCGAGGCGTTCGATGCGCTTTTCGATCGCTTCTTGCTCTTTTCCGCTTCCGACGAGGATCAAATGCGCGTCCTTTTCGGAAAGGATCTCCTTAAAGGAATCGAGGAGCAACGGAATGTTTTTCTGATATTCGAAGCGAGCAAGGCAACCGACCGTAAAGACCTCTTCCCCGATCCCGAGTTCCGCGCGCACCGTTTTTCTGTTTTCTTTGGAAAATGCGAACTTTTTAAGGTCGATCGCGTTCGGCAGAATCACGGCGTCTTTCGCCTGATCTCCATATAACCATTCGGCGGACAAAGAGCCGCAGGCAAGGAGTTTCGTCGCATACTTCGCGGCGTATTTTTTCAAATAGTTTTTGACGGGCGCCGTCTTTTCCTTCGGAGAGGTCGTACTGTGCGCGTGACAGATCCGAACGGGCACGTCCGCCTGTTTCGCAACCTTTAACGGAAAGACGGAAAGCGAAGTCAGATGGCTGTGGATCACGTCGAACTTACGCGCCGCAAGCTCCTTTTTGAGCGCGCGTTTCGCAAGCGGGAATTTAATGAAATTCGGGAGATAACGGACTTGCCAGCCCTTCTCCGCAAAATAGGCGTCCGCGTCGGACGGGCCGTAAGTAAAGAGATGCACTTCCAATCCCGACGGATCCATATGCGAAAGATAATTCGTAACGACGGATTTTACGCCGCCGTTTTTCGCGTTCCCGATGATCTCGCCGACCGTGATCACCCCTTCGGGCGATTGATAGCGGCGCTTCATTCTTTGGATCTCTTCCTCCTCCACTTCTTTCAAAAACGCCTTTTCGCCGCGGAGAACGACGCCGACCGTCATCAAAAGGATCTTGAAATCGAGAAGAAGCGAGATCTTTTCGGTATACAGCACGTCGTAATAACTGCGGCTGTGGACGGCGAGATAGCCGTTGCCGCGAACCTGCGAAAGACCTGTAAGTCCGGGATAACAGGCGAATTTTTGAAATTCCCAACGCTCGTAACGCGGCGTGTAAACGGGAAGTAACGGGCGCGGCCCGACGAAACTCATATCCCCTTTCAAAATGTTGATGAGTTGGGGAAGCTCGTCCAGCTTGCTCGCGCGCAAAAAACGCCCGACGCGCGTTACGTTTTTGTTATGCCCGTCGATGACCGCGTGATCGACGTCGAACGCGACGTTTTTGGAATACATTGTGCGGAATTTGATGACTTTGATCGTTTTTTTCTTATATCCGTCGCGTTTTTGCACGATAAAAGGACCGCCCGGGCTATCCGCCGCAACGAGGATCGTCAGGATCAACAGGAGCGGAGAGAGGATCACGAGCGCGAGAAACGCGAGCAATCTGTCCATAAACCACTTAAACGCTTTATACATTCTTTCCTCAGTATGCGTAATACGCGTTTTCCGTTGCATAAAGCAGACGGAGCGTGTATAATAATTTATTATAAACCTTTTTTTGTCAGAGGTCAAATGAACTGTTTGCTCGTTGTCAACACGCTCAGCGGAAACGCTTCCAAAGTGCGGGAAGACGAACTTATCAAAAAATACGCTCCGGAAGATTCGGTCACGGTCAAGTATATTCGCGATCCCGCCGATACCTATTCCGTAGAAAACGTGAATAAGCTGATCGTCTGCGGCGGCGACGGAACGCTGAACCACGCTTTAAACCTTTGCCGCGACAAAGAAATGGATATCGTGTATCTTCCGTTCGGCACTTTCAACGAAACGGCGGACGGCAGGCGAAACAAAAAAGAAAAACAGCTCGCGATGCTCGGCAGGATCCAAGGCACGGATTTCGCGTACGTTGCGGCGGCCGGATCCTTTACGGGGATCGGGCAAGCGCCGAGCGTCAAAAGCAAACGCCGCTATAAGATCTTTGCCTATTTTTCCAAAGTTCTTTCCTCTTACAAAGTCCATCGGATCGAAGCCACGATCGCGTCCGACAAATTGAACGAAACGGGCGTTTACACCCTTTTGATGCTTTCGAACGCGCGCCGCTGTTTCGGTTTCCGCTTCAACAAGCTGTATCGCGATAACTCGGACGAGATCCAACTGATCGCGATCAAAGCCCCGAAAAAGGACAACCTTTTCGGCAGGATAAAAATGTTCTTCCCTTTCTTCCGCGTGTTCTTCCTCGGGTTTTCCAAAGAAAAAATCGGGAAGACGATCAAATTCATTTCGCTTAAAAACGCAACTTTGACCCTCCCGAATCCGACGCCGTTTTGCGTGGACGGAGAGTACAAAGACCTTTCGGGTGAGCTGACGATCGGAAAATTTCCGCATAAAGCCCACGTTCGCATCGTAAAAGAATAAATCTCCCGATTTATGCGCGCATTCGCGCGTTTTTATTTTTTCCCCGTTCTTTCCTTTTTCTCGTTTCGGCGCGCTAAACTCGCGCGCGAAGCGCCCCCACGCCCGAATATTAGCGGCAAATCTTGACATAATACTGATAAATATGTTATATTTACATAAATCGAAACGATAAGAACGAACCGCGCTCGCCGCGTTTCGTTATGAGGTATATATGCAAAAAAAATACGTGGAGGTCGTCGACAACAAGAAAAAGTTTCAGCGCTCTTGGAACACCTTGCTGTCGATGGTAAACCGTAACGTCCGAAACCAATATCGCAATTCGGTGCTCGGCATTTTGTGGACGGTTTTGAATCCTCTCTTGAATATGATCGTGATTTCCTGCGTCTTTTCGCTAATCCTCGGTCGCAACGAACTGGAAGGCATCTATTTCCCCGTTTACGTCTTGTCAGGAAATATCGTGTTCGGGCTCCTTCGAAACTCGACCGTAAACTCTCTGCCCTGCATTGTCAATAATTACGATCTTTTGTCCAAAACTCGCATCGTGCACGAGATTTTTCCCCTTTCGAACGTCTTTTCCGCAACCGTGAATTTCTTTTTCTCGATGATTGCGCTGTGCCTCGTTATGGTTATTTTCATCGCAAAGCCCGGCGTCGGCTTTCATTACTCGATGCTGATGACGTTCGTGCCCTTTTTGCCTGCGTTTATCCTGTTTTGCCTCGGCGTTTCGTTCGTCCTTTCGACGATCTACATTCGCTTCCGCGACATCAAGCATATTTACGACATCGTTTTGACCCTTTGGATGTATTTGACCCCGATCTTCTATTCGCTCGAATTGGTCGAAGGGCATAAGACCGCGACCGCGATCTTAAAACTCAATCCGATGTTTCATTACGTAACCTATTTCAGGACGCTCCTGACCGGCTCCGTTCCCTCCCTTTTCGCGCACGGCATGATCTTCGCTTGGGGCTTCGGAATGTTTGCGGTCGGCTTCCTGATTTTCCACTTCTCCAAGAAGAAATTCCTGCTCTACATTTGAGGAACGCTATGGAAAACGAAATTCTGACTCCCGAAATCGAACAAACAAACGCCGGCGTCCTTCCTCTCGTTGAAGTAAAGGACGTTTCGATGCGTTTCCGTCTGCCGACCGAAAAGATCGATAACGTTAAAGAATTCTTTATCAAACTCGTGCAACGCAAGCTCAAATACGAGGATTTTTGGGTTTTGAAAAACATTTCTTTCGAGATCCATCGCGGCGAAAGCGTCGGCATTCTCGGGCGCAACGGCGCGGGCAAGAGCACTCTCTTGAAATTGATCTCCGGCATCGTGGAGCCGACGAACGGCAGTATCCGCGTACGCGGCAATATCGTTCCCCTTCTGAAACTCGGCGCGGGATTCGATATGAACGCGACCGGAAAAGAAAACGTCTTTTTGAACGGCGCGATGCTCGGCTTCTCGAAAAAGGAAATGCAAGCGCGCTACGACAGCATCGTTGAATTCGCCGAACTCGGGCGCTTTATGAACGTGCCTTTGAAAAACTATTCTTCGGGCATGCTGACCCGCCTCGGTTTCGCGATCGCGGTGGACGTAAAGCCCGATCTTTTGATCATAGACGAGATCCTCGCGGTCGGCGACGCGCCTTTCCAGAAAAAATGCGCCGCAAAAATCGAAGAATTGCAAAAAGGCGGAACAACTTTCCTGCTCGTTTCCCACAACGCCGCCCAAGTAAAAAAACTCTGCAAATCCGCCCTTTGGATCAAGAACGGCGAAATCGTTATGTACGATGACGCGGAAAAGGTCAGCGACGCTTACGCCGCCGACTGCAACAAACAATAAAGGAGATTTTATGAAAGTTACGAAAGCCGTTATCCCCGCGGCGGGGCTCGGAACGAGGTTCCTGCCTTCGACCAAAGCCGTTCCGAAAGAGATGATGACCATCGTGGACAAGCCCACCCTTCACTATATCGTCGAAGAGGCGGTTTTATCCGGCGCGAAAGAGATCTTGATCGTTGTGAACGACGGGAAGGAATGTATCAATACTTATTTTTCGCCGAACAAAGTCTACGACGCCTTGAAAAAACCCGCGCTCGAAGAATTGAACGATCTCCTCGCGAGCGTTAAATTCCATTACGCAACCCAGAAAGTCCTGAACGGAAACGGAAGCGCGATCCTGCTCGCCAAAGAATTTGCGAGCGGCGATCCGATCTCCGTCCTTTTCGGCGACGATATCATCTATAACCCCGAATATCCCGCGACCAAGCAACTCGTGGACGCCTTTATCAAAACGGGCGGGAAAACGATCGTAGGTTGTCAAAGGCGCGAACCGATCGAAGCGATCAAATACGGCGTGATCTCCTATTCTTCGATCGAAAACAGGCTCGCGAAGATCGACGACATCGTGGAAAAACCCCCGATCGAAGAACTCCCCTCCGACCTGTGTTCGCTCGGCAGATTCGTCCTGCCCTATTCGATGTTCGACACTCTCGCCGTAACGCCGTTTGACCGCGGCGAGATCATTCTCGCGAACGCGATCCGTTCGATCTTAAAAACCGAAGGCGCGTACGCCTACGAATTCGAAGGGATCCGCTACGACATCGGCGACAAATTCGGGTTTTTGCAAGCGAACATCGAATACGCGCTTCGATCCCCGATCGGCGATAAAGTCAGATCCTATTTGAAGGAACTCTCCGAAAAATTATAATGAACCCGAAAGAACGGCTTCTGACCTTCCTTCTTCCCGAAGAAGGGCTATCCGAGGAAAACGAGCTTTATTTCAGAGATAAAGCGTCCTCTTGCCGCTTTGAGGAAGGCGTTTTGAACATTCCGAAAGGCGAAACCGTTTCTTTCGACACCTATTTCAATTCTTTCGATTACGACGCTTTTAAGCGTTTTACCGCCTTAAACGGCGTTACGATGCGTTTGATCCTTCAAGGATCTTTCCGCGTTCGCGTTCTTTGGGCGCTTCGCACCCAAAAAGGAGAAACTCCTGAAGTCGAAGAAATCTTTTTCCGCAAACGGGGAAACGAGGACGTTCCCGTAAGCGTTTCCAATCGCGTGTTGTACGAAGGCACGTTTTCTTCCGAAACAAAAAAAGAGATCCAGATCGCCGTCGACCTCTGCGCGCTCAAAGGGCGCGGGATCGTCTTTGCCGAATTGACGGCGGAATCGGACGGCGTATATTACGGCGGACATATCGACGCGGCGGACGAACCTTTGAGCGAAAAAGTAAAAATCGGGATCGTTATAACGACCTTCCGTCGGGAAGAATTCGTAAAAGAGAACGTTCGTAAACTGGTCAGTGATCTCCCGACCGAAAACTTCGGGATCTTCGTGATCGACAACGGCTGCACCCTTTCTTCCCTCGGCGTCAGCGGCGCGACGCTTCTCCCGAATAAAAACCTCGGCGGATCGGGCGGCTTTACGCGCGGCATTATGGAGATCTTAAAGCGCAACGCCGAATACACGCACGTTCTTTTGACGGACGACGATATTCGCTTCCACAGCGAAGTCTTTTTACGGACGCTTGCGATCCTTCGCTACGCACTCCACCCCGAGGCATTGACGATCGGCGCTTCGATGATCCGCCTCGATCAAACCTATTATCAACACGAATACGGCGCGAATTGGCTCGGCTATACGATGACATCCCGAAACAACGGGTTCGATCTTCGCGAAAAGATCTCTTTGATCTTGAATGCGGAAAGCGCGCTTCCCGATTACACGGCTTGGTGGTTCAACTGCTTTTCCCTTGCGCTCCCGATGAAAAAAGGATTGCCGCTCCCTCTTTTTATCAAGGGCGACGATATCGAGTACGGTCTTCGCGCGGGAAACGACGTCCTTTTGATGAACGGGATCGGCGTTTGGCACGAACGATTTGAAAAGAAGTACAGCGGCGAACTCGAATACTACATCCGCAGAAACGAAGCGATCATCAACTGCCTGTATCGCCCCGAACTCAATTGGTTCTTCCATTTCAAAAAACTCGTGATCGCCGTCGGCAAACAGCTCGTCTATCAGCGCTATTTCGCGGTCGATCTGATCTTTAAAGCTTATAAGGACTTCATTCGCGGCGCCTCCTATCTCGACACCTTGGACGCCGAAAAACTGCACGGAGAGATCCGCGCCGTCGTTCAAAAGCAAAAGACGCTCGAAGAACTCGTGCAAATGGGCTACGACGTTTCCACGCATCAGATGTTTACGCCGTCCAAACACCAAACGAAAAACAAAATTTTCCAGCAGGTCATCACCTTAAACGGCTATCTCCTGCCCAAATGGACGTACAACAGAAAAGAGCGCCGCACCTTCCGCCTAATCAACATGATGGAGCCGCAACCGAAAAGCTTTTTCCGCGCCTATCGCGTCGTTCAGTACAATCCCGAAACGAAGATGGCGTTCGTAACCAAACAAAAGCGTTGGCGCGTTCTCCACACGGGTTGGCGCCTGTTCCTCTGTTTCTTCTCGATGCTGTTCAAATTCCCGCACGCAAGAAATTCCTATCGCAAAAATTTCGACGCCTTGATCTCTTCGGAGCATTGGAAAGCAAGGCTCGGGATCCAATAAAAAACCTGCCCTTTCTGCATTTCATTCGGGCAGGTTTTTTCGTTACAATAAGATACAGATCATTCCGCCGCGCCCTTCGTTTACCATCTTGCCGAGCGTCCTGCGGACTTTGTTTTGCGCGTCCTCGGGAATGCCCGAGAGCTTGCTCGCGATCTCCTCGCGGACGAGCATATTCAACGACTTTCCGAATAGATTGGTTTCCCAAATCCCCTTTTTATTCGTTTCGAATTCCGAAAGCAGATATTTGACGAGCTCTTCGCCCTGCTGTTCCGTTCCGACGATCGGGTTGACCTCGGTATTGACGTCCACCTTCATAATATGCAAGGACGGCGCGGAAGCCTTGAGTCTGACGCCGCAACGCCCGCTCTGCTTAAAGATCTCCGGTTCTTCGAGCACCATATCGTCGATCGAGGGCGCAACGATCCCGTAGCCCTTTTCCTCAACGTCCGCCAAAGCGGTTTTGAGTTTTTCATAGGCTTCGCCCGCTTTCGAGAGATAGCGAACGTATGTCATCATGCCGTACTCCCCGTCGATCTCCGTGCCCGTTTCTTCCGAAAGAACTTTGTAAAAAAGGTCTTCGCGCGGCGATAGCTCCACCGTGATCTTTCCGTCCGCCGCTCCGATCGTCAGAACGGTCGCCCCCGCAAAGTATTCGCTTCCGTCCAAGATCGAGCCGAGTTTACCCGCGTCCTTCATCGCGCGGATCCCGTCCATTCCGCCGCCGATCGCTTCGAATAAATGACGAACGATCTTGCTGTCCTCACCGAGCGCACGGATCCAATCGGGCAGAACGAAATCCACGCTTTTGACGGGGAATTCGTACAGAACGTCCTCCAAGACCTCGGTAAAGTCCTCTTCCGTCATCTTCAAAACGTTTTTGCAAACGACGGTCACGCCGTAACGCTCGGATAAGGCGTCGCGAAGTTTACAAGCGTCCGGCGAAGAGGGGTCTTTCGCGTTCAAGATCATAACGAAGGGTTTTCCGAGCGCTTTCATCTCTTTGACCGCCCTTTCCTCGGGCTCAACGAAGGACGCGCGCGGGATCTCCGTCAACGAACCGTCCTGCGTGATCAACACGCCGATCGTAGCGTGATCCCGAATGACCTTTTCCGTTCCGATCTCCGCGGCTTTTTCAAAGGAGATCTCCTCTTCCTGCCAAGGCGTTCGAACCATGCGAGGGTTTTCTCCGTCCTTGTCCCCTTCCGCGCCGTTTACCATAAACCCGACGCAATCGACCAAGCGGATCTTCGCCTGTAAGCCGCCGTCCAGATCGAGTTTGACGGCTTCCGCGGGAACGAATTTGGGTTGCGTCGTCATAACGATCTTTCCGGCTGCCGATTGGGGCATTTCGTCCGTGGCGCGCTTTTGTTCGTTCGGGTCGGAGATATTCGGGATCACGAGCGTCTCCATAAACCGTTTGATAAAAGTCGATTTGC
The DNA here is from genome assembly GCA_002308575.1 of Christensenella sp. UBA1252. Lineage (GTDB taxonomy): Bacteria > Bacillota > Clostridia > Christensenellales > CAG-1252 > CAG-1252. The sequence continues at coordinate 2,676 of DBVY01000043.1, read as the reverse complement.
CCGTACGCACGGGGCCCACGACGCCGAGATAAATATCGCCGTTCGTCCTCGTTGCGATATCGTTATAAAGATCGAATTTGTCCATACACGCCTCCAAAAGAATTATCTGTAATTTATACGCGGCGCCCTTTCGATCTATGCCAAAAATCCGAAATCCCTTTTTCGGATCCGAAAAAAGCACCGATCAACTGACCGATGCTCTTTTCTTTTCTTGATTGTATTGTCCTTATTGCTTGTTTTGTTTTTTCAAGATCTCCTGTGCCTCGTAATACGGAACGGAGACCAAGCGCGTTTTGATGAGGCCCTGCTCGATCAAATCCGCCGTTTCTTCGAAATTGAAGTCCTTGCGGAAAGATTTCTTCTCTCCTGTTTTGAGGGAATACACGCGCGCGATCTCGTCGATCAGGCGAAGCGCTCTCTGCAAGCCTTGTTCGCTCCTGACGCGGATCATCATCGGGGTATCGGCGTAGGCTTTGGTTTCGCCCTTGTATTGTTGATGATAGACGGTCTGCTTATAGTCGTCCACGTTCAGCGCGAAGAACAAGCAAAGCGTCTTGCCGCGGATACGAGATTTGACAAGCGACGTGCGCCCTTTATAGAAGGTTTCGCCCGAGAAACTGTCGCGGGTCTTAACGCCGCCGAGCGCCATGAGCGCGGATTTGATCTCCGAATAGTATTCTTTCCGTTCGGGATTCCCCTGCTTCATCTTGGCAACGAAGCCGCGGATATGCTTTTTCAGCGTAACGTAACGCTCGGTAAGATCGACGGCGTCGTAATCGAGCGCCTCGCCGTGCTTATCGAGAGGATCTTCTTCCTTTTCTTCTTCGACGAGCTCAAACGTAACGTCCTCGTCTTCGTCCTCGTCGCCGCCTTCCGCAAGCTCGAAAGAAACGTCCTCCACGTCGTCCTCTTCTTCGCCTTCATCCTCTTCGCCGTCCGCAAGCTCAAACATAACGTCTTCGAAGTCTTCCTCTTCTTCGGGCTCTTCCTTTTCCTCTTCGACCTCTTCCGCTTCTTCTATGGGCTCTTCGACGGGAGCTTCCTCGGCGGGTTCTTCTTCGACGGCTTCGGCGGGTTCTTCTTCCTCTTCGGAAAGCTCGAATTCGCCGATCTCTTCGATCTCTTCTTCGGGCTCGGGCTCTTCTTCGAGAGCAGGCTCCTCCGTTATGGGTTCTTCAGCAGGTTCTTCCGCAGGTTCTTCCGGGGCGGGTTCCTCTGCCGACGTTTCCTCAACGGGTTCTTCCTTAACCTCTTCCACGGGTTCCGGAGCGGGTTCGGGCGCGATCTCTTCGATCGGCTCCGGCACGGGCTCCGCGATGGGTTCCNNCGATGGGTTCTTCGATCGGCGCGGGCGCGGGTTCTGCCTTCTCAACCTTTTTCTTGATCGGCTTCGTCGGCGCGGGTTCGTCCGTAATCGCGTCCGGATCGACGCCCTTCGGCGTAAACAGACCGGGTTTGACTTTGCTGCGAACGAGTTTGATCAAACCCTTCCCAAGAAGTGTTTTGGTCCCCTCGTAGGGGTACATGGCGACGTAATCGACTTTCTCGATCTCTTTCTCGATCAATCCTCTTTCCGCAACGGCGAATGCAATCAAACGCTTTGCCTTTTTGACGCCGAGATTGGATTTGACCTTGATCATCATCGGACATTGCTCGTAGGCTTTTCTGTCCGAAAAATCCTTATGATAATATCTCCTTTTATCGAACATCGCGGGATCGAGCGCAAGGAACAAACGAAGCGTCTTTCCGCGCACTCTCGCTTTTACGTAGGTCTTTCTGCCGTAATAGAAGCTTTCGCCCGCCCAAGAAGGACGGAATTTCATGCCGAGCGCCGCACAGAAATTCTTGATTTCGGAATAGAAGAATTTCGCGTCTTCGTTTTGAATGATACGCGACACGAAACTGCGATCGAGGCTCGTAATAAAGATAGGCTCCGGTTGCGGTTCAGGCTCTTTCGTCTTTTTCTTTCTGGGTTCGCCGCCGTAGGTGGACCAGATCTCTTTGACTTCGCGCACCGCCATTTCTTCGTCCACGACGTCGGCGATAAACATCTTATCCGCGTCCGAAACAGGCAAATAGGATTCGGTGACTTTGATCAGATTTTTCTTGATCAAAGCGTCGTCCGGCTCGAATTTCAACTGCTTGCCGTAATCGGTTTCGGTCGGAAATTCCATCGGATAGACGTAATGCGAAGTAAAGGCGTCCGCCGCAAGGCGCCGCGCGACCCTGAAATCGTTGTTGTTGCGGATCGGAACGAGCATCGGCGTTTTTTCGTACTCTTTGAGGTTTCTGCAATCCTTATGCGGATATTCGGCGGGATCGTAATCGTCCGGCGAAAGCGCGAAACAAGCGCAAAGCACGCCGCCGTAAACGACCATTCTGACGAGGTTATCCTTTCCTGCGGTAAAGCTTTCCGCGTTCCAAGAGGAACGCGATTTGATCCCCGCAAAGGACATACAATAATTCTTGAATTTGGAGTACAGGTCTTTAAGCTTCGGATTTTGAATGATTAAAGACATAAAACTGCGGTCGGTCTTCAAAACGAGGATCTTTCCGCCCTTGGATTTTCCCTTAATGATGACGTTTGTGGACTTTTTTACGGTATCTTTTTCCATCGTGCACCGCCTATCAAAAATAATAATATAATTATTATATAATATTTGTTTTCTCTTTGCA
>DBVY01000061.1:38409-45351 GCA_002308575.1 Christensenella sp. UBA1252 | reverse complement strand
AAAAAGCCATCCGCGCGTCCTTTGGCGCCAAAGAAAAAGAATCGCTGAAAGTTTTTTCTGTTTTAACGTTTCGATCATAAAAGGATCCGCTCGCTAATAAAAATAGTCGAGCGGACTTTTTCGTTTGTAACACCAAAAGACGAAATTCGCCGTTTTTCGCGTTTATTTCCGAAAATTTCGCCCTTAAAATCTTGTATCGTACCGAGGTGGGATATGTTTTTCGTCGTTAAAAAGAAACATTTGATCCAAGCGTTTTTGATCCTTTTTGTTTTCATATTTACGGTCGTTTGCCTGCGCTTCGCCGACGTCGACCAAACCGTATTCGCGAGATCTTCCGGAAAACTGCCGGTGTATCGCGTGGACGTCGGAGAAGAAAAGAAGATCGCGATCTCGTTCGATGCGGCTTGGGGCGCAGATAAAACGAGGAGGATCGTGGATATGCTTGCGGAACGAAATCTTAAAGCCACCTTTTTTCTCGTCGGCTTTTGGGTGGACGCTTACAAAGAGGAGGTTGCCTATATCGCCGATCACGGAATGGAGATCGGAAATCACTCGAAAGCGCATCTGCATATGACCGCGCTTTCCGCGGATAAGATCAAAAACGAGGTGGATTCCGTAAACACCGCCGTTCGAACGATCACGGGGATCACACCGCGCGTTTTCCGAGCGCCGTTCGGCGAATACGACGATAAACTCATCTCTTACGTCGAAAGTATCGGAATGATCCCCGTGCAATGGGATGTCGACAGCTTGGATTGGAAAGGGATATCGGGTTCGGAGATCATCAAAAGGATCACGGGAAAAACGAAAAACGGCTCGATCATTCTCTGCCATAACAACAGCGAGCACATCCTCGACGCGCTTCCGACCGTTCTCGACACGTTGACGGAGCGGGGCTTTCGGTTCGTGACGATGAGCGAACTGTTATATTCGACCGATTACTTGATCGACGCGCAAGGCGTTCAACGCTTAAACAAATAGGAGGCTTTTATGAATTACGAAGAAATGAACAATAACAGAGTTACTTTGACCGGAAAAGTCGTCGAAGAAGCGAAATTCAGCCACGAAGTTTTCGGCGAAGGTTTTTACGAATTAAAACTCGAAGTACCGAGATTGTCGGCGCAAACCGATCTCCTTCCGATCACCGTATCGGAGCGGTTGTTATCCTTGCACGACGCCGCGCTCGGTTCAACCTTGACCGTCGTCGGACAATTTCGCAGTTACAATAAAATCGACGAAGAAAGAAGTCGTTTGATGTTGACGGTTTTTGTGCGAGATATCATTGAATTCGATGAAGAATTGAATCCGAATTCGATCGAACTCGAAGGCTATATCTGCAAGCCGCCTTTATACCGAACGACCCCATTTAAACGCGAGATCTGCGACCTTTTGCTCGCGGTCAATCGCGCTTATAATAAATCCGATTACATCCCGTGTATCGCGTGGGGCAGAAACGCGCGTTTCGTAAACGGTCTCGCGGTCGGAGATCGGGTCGCCGTTCTCGGGCGCATTCAAAGCCGAGAGTATCAAAAATTGCAAGAGGACGGAACGTATAAAACGAAAACGGCATACGAAGTTTCGATCAGTCGCGTTTCGTCGGTTCAAGAAACAAGCGAAGTCAGACAGGCAAACTGAAAAAACGGCTCGATCCGAAAACCGGTTCGGGCTTTTTTTTACGCTTTACAATAAGAAAGTTAAATGATATACTTTATCTATGGAAACCCTTTCGCAAGTCATTGAAAATTACGATCGTATTTTTGAAGAAGTTAAATCGCGTTCCCAAGGGACCGCTACGCTTGTGCTTGCGTCCAAAACGGTGGAGCAAAGCGTTTTAAAGGCGCTTGCGGAAGCGCGCCCGGGCGTTATTTTCGGCGAAAACAAAGTGCAGGAACTCCTTTCTAAATACTTTGAAGCGGACGGGCTCGTATGGCAGTTTATCGGCCGCTTGCAAACGAATAAAGTCAAGTACATCGTCGATAAAGTTTCTCTGATCCAGTCGGTCGATTCTTTGCGCCTTGCCGAAGAGATCGAGAAGAGAGCGGGGAAGATCGGAAAACAAATGGGGATCCTCGTTGAAGTCAATGTCGGCGGCGAAGCGTCGAAAGGCGGCGTCGAACCCGGTGAACTGTTACCGCTTCTTTCGGAGATCGCTAAAATGCCGCACCTCAAAGTCAAAGGGTTGATGAGCGTTTTGCCGAATGCGGACGAAACCGCGCTTGCGCCTTGTTATGCGCTTTTGAAAGAGTTGTTTGAGCAAGCCAAAGCGATCGAAGCGCTTAATTTTTCGATCGAGATTCTTTCCGCAGGTATGAGCGGGGATTATCGTTTTGCTTTGCAAAACGGGAGCAATATGGTTCGTATCGGCAGCGCTGTTTTCGGCGCTCGTTCGTATGCGAAATAGGAGGAAATCATGGCGGACAGATGGGATTATTTTGATAGAAACGATAGGGACGATTCTTCGCGTTCGCGCCTTTTTGAAGGGTTAAACGACGATTCTTCGCGTGCGCCGCGCAATCGGCAGGAAGATCCCTTTTCTTCGCGCAGACAATCGGACGACTATCAAAGGGATTATGAAGACTTTCGTCGTCCGCGTCAAAAAGAGGAAAAACGTCCTTCTTACGGAGATGAATACGGCGGGCTCGGAAACGTAACGATCTGTGCGCCGAAAAACTATAAGGACGTGCAGGAAATGATCGAAAAGCTTTCGAGAAAAGAGTCCGTTATCGTAAATCTCGAAGGCGTCGAAAGCGCTTCGGCGCAGCGTGTGTTGGATTTTTTGAGCGGCGCATCCTTTGCGCTCGGCGGGAGTATGCGCAGGATCAAAGAATTTACGTTTTTGATCACGCCGCAGGGAACGGGGATTACGGATTCCGATGATCGTTATTTTAATCGTTGACGTTTTGATCTTCGCCGCGCTTTTGACGGCGGATCTCCTTTCGAAGCATTTTGCGGCGAAGTATCTTTTATCGCACGGCGGTTCGTGCGAAGTGATCAAAGGCGTGTTGGATTTTCGTTATAGCGAGAATACGGGCGCCGCTTTCGGCATTTTCAGCAATTCCCGCATCTTTTTGTGCGTTCTTGTCGGCGTCGTCGTAGCGGCGGTCGTCGTCTTTATGGCGTATCATATCGCGAAAAAGAAATATAAAGAAAAGGGTGGCGTTTTGTTGCACGTTGCGTTGTCTTTCGTCGTTGCGGGCGGGATCGGGAATTTGATCGATCGGGCAATGCTCGGTTACGTTCGCGATTTTATCGAATATACGATCGTTTATACGCTTTTCAAGCGGAATTTTGCGATTTGTAATCTTGCGGACGTCTTTTTGACGTTCGGCGTTATTATGCTTGTGATCTATTTGATCGTTTTCTATATGGAAGATACGAAGAAGCAAAAAGAAAAGGCGCTCGCCGAAGCTTCGGAAATATCGGAAAACTCGGAAGTTTTATCCGTTGAAAGCGAGGACGTGCCGTTAGCGGATGATCAAGAAGACTCTATGAAAGAAAGAAAGGAAGAAACGGACGATGGATCGCAGGATTGAGGTTGAAATCGCCGGCGAACGGTTGGACGTTTTTTTATCCGCCGAACTCAATAAAAGCCGTTCTTCGATCGCGAAAGCCGTGGAGGACGGCTTCGTTACTTTGAATGGTAAACCCGTTTCGAAATGCGGCGTTAAACTTGCGAAAGGGGATGTGATCGAGGTTTCTCTTCCCGAAGCGAAACCTATTGAAGCGAAAGCCGAAGATATTCCGATCGAGATCGTCTACGAGGACGCTTCACTTGCTGTCGTTAATAAACCGCAAGGTATGGTTACGCATCCCGCAGTCGGTTCGCCCGACGGAACGCTCGTGAATGCTTTGCTGTATAAGATCGGCGATCTCAGCGGAATAAACGGCGAGATCCGTCCCGGAATCGTGCATCGATTGGATAAGGATACGTCCGGTTTGATCGTGATCGCCAAGAACGATGCGGCGCACCTTTCGTTATCCGAACAGATCTCTTCGAAAAAGGCTCTTCGCTATTATTATGCGCTTGTCGAAGGCAATATCGCGGAAGACGAGGGGATCATCGATAAAAAGATCGGAAGAAGCAAAAAGGACAGAAAGAAAATGGCGGTTACGGAAGAGGGCGGCAGGCGCGCCGTTACGCTGTTTAAAGTGATCGCGCGTTTTCAAAAATACACCCTTGTCGAGTGCGAGCTCAAAACGGGGCGCACACACCAGATCCGCGTGCATATGAAAAGCATTTCGCATCCGGTCGTCGGCGATAGGACGTACGGAAAAGAGAATGAAAAACTGGCGCCGCACGGACAGCTTTTGCACGCGCATAAACTCGTTTTGTTTCATCCCGTGACCGGAGAAAAAATGACATTCGAAGCGCCTTTGAACGAAACGTTTGCCGCGGCGTTGAAGAAAATCGGTTTTGACGGAAATCTCTGATTATTTTTGTAATAGTTCCGAGTGATCATTCGGTTTTACGACGATCGTTTTGTAATCGGTATAATATACGAGCCCGGGTTTTTTTGCGGGATGTCTGCGAACGAATTTCCTCAAAGTATAGTCGATCGAAACGTTTTCGTCTTTTCTTCGTTCCGAATAATATGCGGCGATCTCGGCGGCTGCTAAAAGAACGCGTTCGGGAACGTTGCGTTTTTCCGTCAGAATAACGACGTGCGTGCCGTGTGACTTTGCGGCGTGTAGCCAAAGATCGCCTTCTTTCGCTTCCTTAAACGTAACTTCATCGTTTTGTTGTCCGCCTCGTCCGCATAAAAGGCGGAAGCCTTCGCAAAGAAAAACGTAAAACTTCGCAGCGCTCTTTTTTTCTTTTCCTTTTGCTTGTTTTTTTCGGAGTAATCCGACGTTTTGCATTTCTTCTTCGGTGATTGAAACGTCTTCGATGTTTTGCGCGAGCGCAAGTTGCGAAAGAAGGGAAGCGTAATATTCGAGATTTTCTTTGTTTTGTTCGAGCATCGCTTGGTTGATCTCTTTTCCGCGTTTCAGTTTCGCATATTTTTTATAAAGCTTTTGCGCGTAAGCGGAAGGAGAAAGCGCAGGATCGAGCTCGATCGAAACCGTTTCGTTTTTATAATAGTCGAAGACTTCGACCTTGGTGTCACGCGGCGCCGTCTTATAAAGATTCGAAGTGATCAATTCGGCTTTGATCCTGATTTCTTCCGCTTTGTTTTCTTCTTTGAGTTTTTGTTCGAGAAGAGCGATCGAGTTTTTCGCTTTTTTTACGGAAGCGTTTAAAACGCGTTCGAGGTCTTTCGCTTTGGTTTTAACGCGTTCCATGCGATCCGTTTCGGAAAATATCTCGTCCGCGCAATCGTTCAAAAACGATCTTTTTTCCACGTTTTCGAATGCGTAAACGTATGGATAAAAATCTCCTTTTTCTCCTTTTTTAAGAGTCGGAACATAATAGGGCGTGGAATAAACGTTTGCAAACGTTGCGGCAATCTTCGCAACGTTTTCCGCCGTTTTTCCGCCGAGTTTTTCGGATTCGAAAAGGATCTGATCGGCGCTTGCGCCCGAAACGCCCGCCGTTTCTTTAACAAGGAAATCCCGATATTCGCGATCCGTAGCTTTCAAAGCTTGCAGCAAAGCATCTTCGTCACCGACGAAAACTTTGTTTTGTTCGGGCGGAAGATAGGGCGAGTTCGGAAGGATTTGTCTTTTTTGCGCTTCGTCCGGAACGAGTTTATGAAGCGCGTCGAGCACGCGTTCGTTTTCGTTTAAAAGAATGATATTGCTGTATCTTCCCATCAATTCGCAAACGAGATAAAAGGTTTCGTCGTCGAACATTTCGTTTCGGGATTGAAGAGTAAAACGTAGGATCCTGTCGTTTGCAAACGTTTCGATCTTTTTGATGACCGCGGCGCCGACGTATTTTCTTAAAATCATTAACAGAGGCGGTGCGGCGTATGGATTTTCTTTCTTCGTCGTCGTCAAATGCACGCGCGGAGAATTCGGGTTCGCGCTGATCACCAAAAGCAAATTCGTTTTGCCGTTGAAAACGCTGAGGGTGATCTCGTCCTTCTCGGGCTGACAGATCCTTCTGATTTTGCCGCCCGACAATTTATCATTGAGTTCGTGGGCGAGCGCGTTTAGGGTTATATAGTCGCTTGGCATATCGGTATTGTACCATAAACGGGGTCGATTATCAAGAATTTGCGCGGGGCAAGCTTAAAACGCTTGCGCGCATATTATATTTATGTTAGTATATAGGGGCAATTATTTACGGAGGAATAACCCAATGAGCAACAACAAAACTTTAAAAGTAACCGTTAAATTCGGCGCGCAGACGAAAGAATTCGATATTCCGTACAGCGTTGAAAACTCCCCTTTGACCGAAGTCTATTCTTTTACGGTGGAAGGTGACGCTTGGAAAGCGTTCGAGGATATCGCGTACGTTCAGAATAAAGGAAAATTCAATATCGTCGGTTTCAGAAAAGGGCACGCCCCGAAATCGGTTATCGAAAATACCTACGGAAAAGACGTGTTCGTTTCCGACACCGAAGAAGTCGCGGTCAACGAAGTTTACAATGCGCTGATGGAGAGCAAAACGATCGACGCGGAAAAGCTTGCGATGCGTCCCACGTTGGACGTTTCCGCGCTTGAAAACGGAAAAGTATCCTTCTCTTTGACCGTTGCCTATATGCCTTCGGACGTTGAGATCAAATACACGGGTCTTGAAATCGAAAAAGTCCTTCCCGACGTGGACGGAGCGGTAGAGCGTGAGATCGCCGCCGCGCGTGACAGAGCGGGCTTTTGGGAGATCGTCGAGCGCGAAGTCAAGAACGGCGATCAGATCAACCTTGATTACAGCGGTTCGATCGACGGCGTTAAATTCGACGGCGGAACGGCGGAAAAGCAAGATCTCGTGATCGGCAGCGGAACGTTTATTCCCGGCTTCGAAGATCAACTCGTCGGCGCAAAAGCCGGTGAATCGCG
>DBVY01000061.1:30417-38343 GCA_002308575.1 Christensenella sp. UBA1252 | reverse complement strand
GTAAAGGAAAAGAAAGTTCCGGAGTTGGACGATGATTTCGCGAAGGACGTCAGCGAATTCGATACGCTTGACGCATACAAGGCGGATATCCGCAAGAAAGCGGAAGAGCGCGAAACCAAGAATGCGGAGATCGCAACGTCGAATCGTATCGTCGAAGCTTTGATTAAGAATAATCCGATCGAACTCTCCGCCGCTTTGATCGACCAAAGCGCAGTCAGAATGCTTGCCGATATGCGCCATAATATGGAAAGTCAAGGCATTCCTTTCGCAACGTATCTCAAATATATCGGAAAGACGGAGCAAGATCTGATCGACGGTTATAAGTCGGAAGCGAAGGATCGCGAAACGACCCGTTACATTATGAATTACATTGTCGAGAAAGAGAATATCCAAGTTACGCAAGCGGATTTCGAAGCTGCTCTCGAAGTCAGAGCGGCGTCCGCGGGCAAGAAGACCGGCGATTACAGAAGGAATATGAAACAAGAGGAAGCGGATTACATCCTGAACACCCTTATGACGGATAAAATCATCAAATTCCTTTCCGAACATAACGATTTGAAGTAATAAAATTCGGATTCTTGCCAATAAATTAAAATCATAAGGAGATAGGCAGATGGAAGATAAAAAGATCAACAATATTATTCCATACGTTATCGATCAAACGAACAGAGGGGAAAGGCAGTATGATATTTATTCCCGTTTGTTGGAAGACAGGATCATTTTCCTTTCCGGTGCGATCGATTCCGATACCGCAAACAGCATTATCGCTCAAATGATCTATCTCGAAGCGAAAGACCCGTCGAAAGACATTTGTTTGTATATCAACAGCCCCGGTGGTTCCGTTTCCGACGGTCTTGCGATCTACGACACGATGAATTATATCAAATGCGATGTAAACACGATCTGTATCGGCAATGCGATGAGCATGGGCGCGCTCCTTCTTTCAGCGGGAACGAAAGGAAAGCGTTTTGCGCTTCCCAACGCCGATATTATGATCCATCAAGTGCTTGTTTCGGGCGGGATCAGCGGTCAGGCAACGGACGTTGCGATTTATACGGAGCATCTTTTGAGAACCAAAGAAAAGTTGAATCGTATTTTATCCGAGCGAACCGGTCAACCCTATGAAAAGGTTTGCGGCGACACGGAACGCGACAACTTTATGAGCGCGGAAGAGGCTCTTGCATACGGCTTGATCGACAAAATCTATTATAATAGATAACAACAGTGTTTTAGGAGTGGGTGTATAGTGAAAATTGAAGAAGGAAACAGATGTTCTTTTTGCGGTAGAGCGGATAAGGACGTTAAACGTATGATCGGAAGCGAAAGCGGCGCGTATATCTGCGATGAATGCGTGCGCCTTTGTTCCGACATTTTGCAGTCCGAACAGATCGAAGAGCCTACTGCGGAAAGAGAGAAGCTTCCCACGCCGAAAGAGATCAAAGAAAAACTCGATGAGTATATCGTCGGTCAGGATGAGGCGAAACGGACGCTTTCCGTCGCGGTTTATAACCACTATAAAAGGATCGACAAAAATATGGACGCGTCCGATGGTGTCGTTCTTGAAAAGAGTAACGTGCTTTTGCTCGGACCGACGGGTAGCGGAAAAACCCTTCTCGCCAAAACGCTTGCCGGTATTTTAAAAGTGCCTTTCGCCGTTGCGGACGCAACGACGTTGACGGAAGCCGGTTACGTAGGCGAGGACGTTGAAAATATCCTTTTGAAACTCATTCAGGCGGCGAATTACGACGTTAAACTTGCCGAACGCGGAATCGTCTATATCGATGAAATCGATAAGATCGCGCGCAAAGGCGAAAACGTTTCCATTACGCGTGACGTCAGTGGCGAGGGCGTGCAACAAGCTCTTTTGAAGATTATCGAAAGCACGGTCGCGAGCGTTCCTCCGCAGGGCGGCAGGAAACACCCGCAACAGGAATGCATTCAGATCGACACGACGAACATTCTGTTTATTTGCGGCGGCGCGTTCGTCGGGCTCGATAAAATCGTGGAAAAGAGGAAGGACACGTCTTCTCTCGGCTTCGGGGCGGCGGTTTCCGTTAAGTCGGAGCATAGCTATTCGGACATGATCAAGGACATTCAGCCGGATGATCTGATCAAATACGGGTTGATCCCCGAATTCGTCGGCAGAGTGCCGATCGTCGTCGGCTTGAACGCTCTGGATGAAACCGCTCTCGTTAAGATATTAACGGAGCCGAAAAACGCTTTGACGAAGCAGTATAAAAAACTGTTCGGTTTTGATCACGTCGAGTTGGATTTCGATTCGGACGCGATCACCGAGGTCGCGAAAAAAGCGATCGAATTAAAGACGGGCGCGAGAGGGCTTCGCTGTATTTTGGAAGACGTAATGCTGGACGTTATGTTTGATCTCCCCGGAAACGCGGACGTGGAAAAAGTCATAATTACCTCGGATTCCATTAGGAAAAACGGGCAACCGAAGATCATTTATAAGCAGTCTGCTTAACGATCGGAGTACGAAAGATGGAAGAGAATATCATTGCTTTAAGCGAGAATGACTCACTCAAAGATTTTTATCCGATCTTAGTGGGTTTCAAAAAAGCGATATTGCCCGATAACGACGTTGGGCTGAATATCGACAAGAGAATGTATGACGACAAATACGTCACCGTACTCTTGCCGGGCAGTTCTTTTGTTGCGACGGACGATCTTTCCGCCGAAACGAAGATCGGAACGTTGATCACGATCAATCGAACGATGCCGAAAGGGGAAACGCAAGCCTTTTTCGGAAGATCCATAACGCGCGTTCGGTTAAACGAAGTCGTTTTTTCAAATGACATTCCTTACGCGAAAATATCGGATTTTCCTTACGAAATCGACTGTGACAGAGAAACGATCTCCGTGTACGGTGAAATCATTTCTTCCGGAATCAAGAAGCTTGGTACTTCGCAAAACGCCGATAAAATCTATCGCGATCTTCCTCCTTTCGACGAAGACGATGCGGATCGTTGGATCAATATGTACGGCGCCGCTTTTCGCTCGATCGATACGAACGATCTTTTTTACGCGAAGCGCACGAGCGAACGTTTGGAAAAGATCGCGGTCGCAATCGGCGTTCAGCTGGATCAATCGAAGATCCGCGAAGAGATCGAACGCAAAGTACAAGAGAATATCGATAAAAGTCAACGCGAATATTATCTTCGCGAAGAATTGAAAGTCATCAACGACGAATTGTACGGCGCGGAAGACGAAAACGAAAAATACACGCAAGCCATCGAAGCGTTAAACGCTTCCGATGAAGTAAAAGAAAAACTTAAAAAAGAGCTTACCAAAATGCTTTCCCTGCAAACGGGAAGTCCGGAAAGCTTCGTTTGTAAGAATTATATCGATACCGTTCTCGCTTTGCCTTGGGGCAAATACAGCGAGGAAACGGTGGATATCGAAAAGGCGCGGCGCATTTTGGATGAAGATCATTTCGGGATCGTCGACGTCAAAGAAAGGATCATCGAATATCTTGCCGTTCATGCGCTCGGAAAGGGCGAAACGACGAATATCCTTTGCTTGGTCGGGCCTCCGGGCGTCGGTAAAACGTCGATCGTTGCGTCGATCGCTCGCGCACTCGGGCGAGAATATATTCGCGCGAGCCTCGGCGGCGTTCACGATGAAGCAGAGATTCGCGGACATCGCCGCACGTACATAGGATCGATGCCGGGCAGGATCATTGCGGGAATCAAAAAGGCGGGAACGTCCAATCCTGTTTTCCTTCTCGACGAGATCGACAAACTCGGAGCGGATTATAAAGGCGATCCGTCTAACGCGCTTCTCGAAGTTTTGGATCCCAAACAGAATTCGACGTTCCAAGATCATTATATCGATCTTCCTTTCGACCTTTCCAAGGTTATGTTTATCACGACCGCAAACTCCCTTTCGACGATGTCCCGTCCGCTTTTGGACAGAATGGAGATCATCGACCTCGGAAGTTATACGCCCGAAGAAAAGACGATCATCGCACAAAAATTCTTGTTGCCGAAGGGGCTTAAAAACCTCGGTCTTGATGAGGGTAGCGTAACGCTGACGGATGAGGCGATCGGTCGCATGATCGAGTTGTACACGCGCGAAGCGGGCGTCCGTAAACTCGAACAGTTGATCGGAAAGATTTTGCGCAAATTTGCGGTTAAAGCGGTTGAAGGAGAAAAGAAACTCGTTGTAGAGGCGAATGACCTCGAAACCTATCTCGGGATCCCGCGGTTTACCGAGGACGACGTTTTGAAGACGGATCGCGTCGGCGTTGTGCACGGTCTTGCTTGGACGGAAAACGGCGGCGATACGTTGGACGTCGAATGCAGCGTGATCAAAGGAAAGGACAAAAAGATCGTAACGGGAAACCTCGGAACGGTTATGAAAGAATCCGTTGAGATCGCGATCGCCAATGCGCGCAAAGAAGTCATTCGGGAGAATGCCGGCGACGGGGATCTTTCCGAAAAAGACGTCTTTATCCATTTCCCCGAAGGCGCGGTTCCGAAAGACGGCCCGAGCGCAGGTGCGGCGATTTCGACCGCCGTGTATTCCGCTTTAACGGATCGGCCCGTTCGCGGTGATTATGCGATCACGGGTGAGATTACCCTTCTCGGGCGTATTACGCCGATCGGCGGTGTTAAAGAAAAGTGCCTTGCCGCGCTTCGAAACGGAATTAAGAATATTATTTTGCCGTCCGGCAATCAAAAGGACGTGCAGGATATCCCCGAGAATCTTCGGGAGAAGATCAAGTTTTGTTACGTAAACGAGATCCGTGAGGTCTATTCTTTGTTGATCAAATGATAAAGATCCTTTCCGCCGATTACGAAACGAGCGTCGTTCAAAAGAAGATCTATCAAGAAAAAGTTCCCGAGATCGCGATCGCAGGGCGTTCGAACGTCGGGAAATCCTCTTTTATCAATATGCTTACGGGCAGAAAAAAACTCGCGAGATCCTCCGCGGAACCCGGGCGTACGCGTATGCTCAATTATTTTAGCGTTAATAAAGGAGAGTTTTATCTCGTCGATCTTCCGGGGTACGGCTATGCGAAAGTTTCCGATAAAGAAAAAGAGGCTTGGAAAGAGATTATAGAATACTATTTGAAAGAATCGAAAGCCTTACGCCACGTGATCCTTCTTGTTGATATCCGTCACGATCCGAGCCCCTTGGATCTTTCGCTTTCCGAGTATTTCCGTTATTACGAACTTCCTTTTACGATCGTTGCGACCAAAGCCGATAAACTATCGAAAATGAATCGGAAAGGCGCCGTGAAAAAGATTGCCGACGCCTTTGGCGTCCCGATTGAACGGACGTTGATCTGTTCGTCGCTTTCGGGTGACGGTAGGGCGGAACTTTTGGCGCTTTTCTCCGAGTTGCTGCAAGAAAACTGATTTTGATCGAAGCGGAAACGCTTCGTTTTTTTTAGCCTTTACAAAGCCTCAAAAGCGGAAAGACCGCACTTTTGTAAGCCTCTTTTCATATGATTGAATAGTGAATATCAAAGGAGGTACTTTTATGTCTTTTTCCAATAACGTTCGACCCGACCGTATGCCCGGACCGATCGTCGGAAACGCAGCCAACGGACTTTGCGAAAAGGTTTGCATCGAAGTTAAGAAAGTGTTTGACGCTTGTATTAAGCAGGAAACGCTCTCCGAACAAACGATTACGCTTCAAAGCACCGTTCCCGCGGAAGTAACCGAACCGTTTGCGTTCGTTTCCGCAAGGAGTTCGTCTTCGACGGGCGTCGTTTCCGATCTCGTCGTTACGCCCGCCGCGGAAACTCCGGGTTGCAGTCGCGTGCAGGCAAACGTGACGATTCCTTTGCAGGTTGCTTTTACCGATGCGAACGGAACACAAGCGACCGGTGTGTCAAGTCTGACCGTTTCGCGCGACGTTTTATTGCGTGTTCCGGAACCCTCGGTGATCCCGTATGAGATCGTGGCGGTCGTAAACGCGGTTTCCGCCGAAGGATCGTATCTTTCCGACGGTCAATTCCAAATCACGCTTTGCGTGACGATCATTCTGAAAGTCGTGATGGACGTCGAACTTCTCGTCCCGTCTTACGGGTATTGCTACATACCGCCTTGTCAGGAGTATCAAGAGGAGATCTGTGAAGGATTTTTTGATCTTCCGCTCTTTCCGAGATAAAGCCGATGCATGACCCGCGCGCTGAAAAAACTTGAAAAACGCGCGGGTTTATGCTATGATTGAACCATGGTTTATTGCATATCCGATCTGCATCTCGGGAATAACGTGGACAAGCCGATGGATGTTTTCGGCAAAAAATGGGAAGGGCATTTCGAAAAGATCCGAAAGAATTGGCTCGAAAAGGTTGCGGCGGAAGACGTCGTGATTATTTCGGGCGATATCTCTTGGGGAATGACGCTCGAAGAGGCGAAACCCGATCTCGTTTCGATCGCCGCGCTTCCCGGGAAAAAGGTCTTGCTTAAAGGCAACCACGATTATTGGTGGCAATCGATCGGAAAGGTCAGAGGTTTGCTTCCTGACGGAATTTTTGCTTTGCAAAACGACGTAATTCGCATCGGCAATTATTTGTTTTGCGGTTCGCGTGGCTGGACGCTCGAATACGAAACCGAAGAAGATGAAAAGATTTTCAAAAGAGAATTGCTTCGTTTGGAATTATCCTTAAAAGAAATGGCGAAAGAACGAAAAGAGGGCGACGTCGTGATCGGAATGACGCATTTTCCTCCTTTCCTCGTCGATCTGCAACCGACTGCCGTCACGAAGCTCTTTTCCGAGTACGGCGTCGATAAGGTGGTCTATGGGCATTTGCACGGAAATTCATACGCCAAACGCAAAGTATTTATAGACGGCGCGACCTATTTTCTGACGAGTTGCGACCTCGTCGATTTCTCGCTCGTTACGATCTCCGAATAATATCCATTTTTAACCACTTTCTTTGGAAAAGACCGTTTCGCTGTCCGCTTGACGGCATTTTTTTTACGCCCAAACAGAAAAAATTACGAATTTTGGTTTTGGCTCATATTTTAAAATCCACTCGCGACCACTTTTTAACGGCATATATTGTGTTTTGGTGCGACAAACTACCACAATATATGCTTTATAAGCCGAATTATTAAAATTTTTTTATTTTTTTTCAAAAAAGGGTGGACGAAAGTGGATGAAAAGTGNNTGATATGATATGGACAAGGAGGGATGACTTTTTTGAAGAACATCATCACCGGCACATATCAATATCAAATCGACCCGAAAGGAAGAGTTCGTATCCCGGCAAGGATCAAAGAGTTGCTTGGGCATAATCTTTCCATCGGTTACGGCGCCGGAGAATATCTTGTGGTTTACACCGAAGATATGATGGATAAGATCTACGAAAAGTACGCAAACCTCGAAGTGTACGACGGCGACGAATATGACAGCGTTCGTGAAATGTTTGCGAACATTTTTCCGTTTACGGCGGATAGTCAGGATCGATACCAAATCCCTCTTGCGATGAGAGAACGCGTCGGATTGAAAAACGATATCGTTTTCGTGGGCGTCGTCAACAAACTTGAAATTTGGAGCGAAGAAAACTTCGCCAAGAGAAAGGACAAGTCCGTTTCGCAATCCAATATGGCGGACTTCAAGGCTCTTAAATAATGGCGGAATTCGCGCACATTCCCGTGATGGCGGAAGCGACGATCGAAGGACTTGCCGTTAAGGAAGACGGAACGTATCTCGATTGCACGCTCGGCGGAGCCGGTCACAGCTCGCGCATCCTTAAAAAACTGAAAAGCGGGAAATTGTATGCGGTGGATAAGGATGCGGACGCATTGAAGTATGCGAAAAGTGTTCTCGGCGATCAGGTAACGTATTTTCACGACGATTTCAAAAACGTCTTGAACGATTGGAACGGAGAAAAGCTTGACGGAATATTGATGGATCTCGGGGTTTCTTCTTACCAACTCGACACGCCGAGCC
>DBVY01000061.1:3561-30383 GCA_002308575.1 Christensenella sp. UBA1252 | reverse complement strand
AAAAGCCGTTGACGGCGGAAAAAGTCGTAAACGAATATTCGGAAAAGGAGCTGACGGAGGTCTTTTTCAAATACGGAGAAGAACCTTTTGCGAGAAAAATTGCGGCGAATATCGTAAAACAACGTTCGATCGCGCCGCTGAAAACAACGTCCGAGCTTGTTCGGATCATCGAAAAGTCGATGCCTCCGAAAGTCCGTTACGGAGGATCGCATCCCGCAAAACGTGTCTTTCAGGCGATCCGAATCGAAGTAAACGGAGAGCTGAACGGACTTTACGAAGCCGTTCTCAAAGGAATCAGCCTTTTGAAAAAAGGCGGAAGAATCGCGGTCATAACCTTCCATTCGTTGGAAGATAGAATCGTGAAACAAGCGATGAAATATGCGGAACTCGATTGCATCTGCCCGCCGAAAACACCCGTTTGTACGTGCGACAAGATCAGCGAGGTTACGATCATTACGAAAAAACCGATCGTTGCGTCGGAAGAGGAACTGACCTTCAATCCGAGAGCCAAAAGCGCGAAGCTCAGGATCGCGGAGAAAAAGGAATAATACGAAAAAGGAGAGAATAAGATGTTAGTGGCAAATCGTTACGATACCTTTACGGACTCGGATATCGCGTACGGAAATACCCGTTCGAATCGCTTTTCGTATGATCGCGAACGCAGTTTCGACGACCGTTTTACGACAGCTCGCATCGAAGACGATCGTTTCGGTGATTCCTATTACGAGAACGAAAGAAGGCGTACTTCGGACGAAGAGCGTGACAGACTTATGAATTCTCTCGAACGCAGGGCGTCGAAAAGTCGTTTGGAGCGCTCGGATGAACAGCGTTACGGATTCTATGCGGAAAACGTCGAAGCAGCCGATAATAACTTCGACAGAATGTGGGATAGAAAGTATGCAGAGGAGCAAAAACCCGCTAAAAAAGGCATCAGTAAGAAAAAGATGCCGCTTGCGGTCGCGTATATCGTGCTCGCGTTCGTTGCGGTTCTCGGTGTAACTTTTTCCCTCGTGGATTTTAATGCAAAAACGGTTAAGCCCGCGAAAATGACATCGAAAGGGATTGCCGTTTCCGCAAATGCGGAAAATCCGGAAGAAACGGGCGTAAGCGCAGCGGAAGAGGAAACGAAAATCGGTGGAGAAACCTATGTTATGCTGAAAAACGGTGAACTCGCCGAGATCGAGATCCCCGAAACCGTTCAAAAAACCAAGGAAGAAGAAAAAGGATTCGACAAGTTCTGCACTTGGTTGAACGAAAGGTTCGGAGGCTGACAAAGTCGTTTGAGTTTAATTTCACAATTTAAGATCAAAAGAAGGTTATTTGCGATATGGACGCTGATAACCTTTATTTTTTTAGCCGTATTCGGAAAACTCTTTTATTTGCAGATCGTAAAGGGGAAATCGTTACAAGCAAGGGCGCTCGACCAATGGACGCGTGACATCCCTTTGAAAGCGATCCGAGGCGATATAACCGACCGAAACGGGATCGTTCTTGCCGGTTGCAACACGACCTATACTTTGTTCGTGCGTCCGAATTCCACGACTTCGCTTGACGGAACCGCGAAAGCTATATCCGAAGTTTTAAATAAAGACTATACGTCGATACGTGAAAAGATTTCGAAAAAGGGCGTTTCGGAGATCACGATTCAGAAAAAAGTCACAAAAGAAGAAATGAACGCTTTAAAACAAAGCGGCGCAGACGGAATGTATTTCAGCAGAGATGTCGAACGTTTTTATAAATACGGGAATTATATGTCGCAACTCCTCGGTTTCGTAAACGTTGACGGCGACGGACAATCCGGATTGGAGTCCTATTATAACGACTATTTGAAAGGTCAGGACGGAAAGGAATTGACGGAAACGGATCTGATCGGAAAAGAACTTGAAGGAAACGTTCATTATATTCCCGCGACAGATGGACTGAACGTTCGATTAACGATTGATTCATATATTCAATTTTTTGCTGAAAACGCCGTAAAATCCGCGATTTCCGAGTATAATGCGAAAAGCGCGAACTGTGTTGTGATGCACGCAAAAACAGGCGAAATCCTCGCAATGGCGCAAGCGCCGTCTTTTGATCTGAATCATATCGATCGATCGGATATAAACGCACTCTTCCAAAAGATGAAATTGAATTCGATCAGTTCTGTATATGAGCCCGGTTCCACGTTTAAGATCTTAACGACGGCGATCGCATTATCGCTCGGCGTCGTAAGCGAAAAGGACCGTTTTTATTGTTCGGGCGGGAAGATCGTGGATGGAAAACGAATTAAGTGTTGGAAGTCGATCGGACATGGTAGCCAAAGTTTCTCGGAAGGCGTGCAAAACAGTTGTAACTGTGTCTTTATGGAGCTTGCTGAGCGCATCGGCGTCGAAAGGCTGTATTCCTATTTTGAGGCGTTTGGTTTGCGCTCGAAAACGGGAATCGATTTTTCGGGTGAAACTTCGTCGATTTTGTTGAAAAAGGAGTCGGTAAAACCGGTTGACGCCGCTCGCATCGGATTCGGACAGGCGATCGCGATCACGCCGATACAATTGATCGTCGCGACCGCGGCGGCCGTAAACGGAGGAAATCGTGTTACGCCGCACCTTTTAAGCGGTATTTACGACTTGAACGGGAAAACCGTTCTTCGGAATTATCCTTCGATTAAAAGCGGTGTGATTTCCGAAGATACAAGCGCAACGGTTCGAAAACTGCTGAAAAACGTCGTTTCGCTCGGAAGCGGAAAACTTGCCGGCGTCGCAGGCTATTCGATCGGAGGAAAAACCGGTACCGCGCAAAAGTATGAAAACGGTGCGATCGCGTCCGGAAAGTACGTTTCTTCGTTTATCGGGTTCAGTTCCGTTGAGGATCCGGAATATATCGTTTATTTTATGGTCGATGAACCGCAAGGTTATCGTTACTACGGGAGTTTGGTTGCGGCGCCCTACGTTGGGCAGATCTTTTCGAGGATTTTTGATTATCGCGAATTAAAGCCGGCGGAAGATATCACTCCGCATATGTACTTCGAAATGCCCGATCTCGTCGGTAAAAGGGCAGGCGAGGCAATCAAGATTTTAAATAAATTCGGGGTTCAATTCGAGGTATCGGGAACGGGTGGTTTCGTCGTTGCCTCGTATCCGGAAAGTGGAGCTGTTATGAATGAAAACTCAATCGCGTTAATCGCGCTTTCGGAGGAGTGAGTTATGGACGTTCAAAAATTGCTTGCAAACGTTGAGATCGTGCGCGTTATGAATTATAAAAACGTTTCTGTCGAAGGGATCGAATCTGATAGCAGAAAACCGACGGCAGGGAAAGTTTTCTTTTGTTTGAAAGGAGAATCCTTTGACGGGAACGATTTTGCGTCGGAAGCGGAAAAGCAGGGCGCCGTTGCGATCGTCAGCGAAAAAGAAGTTTCGGTTTCCGTTCCTGTTTTTATCGTCAGAAACGTTAGGAAGGCGCTTGCGATCGCTTGTGGTAACTTGTATGATAATCCGGCAGGGAAGATGAACGTTGTTACCGTCGTCGGGACAAACGGAAAAACTTCGACGACAGAGATTCTTTCGTCGATCTTTTCCGCCGCGGGATTTAAAACCGCGACGATCGGAACGCTTGGCTATAAAATTGAAGGGGAAAGGCGCGAAGGGGTTTTGACGACGCCGGATCCTCTTGAATTGCATTACAACCTTTCGAAAATGGTGCTTCGCGGCGTTGAGTACGTTTTCATGGAAGCGTCAGCTCATGCGATCCATTATGATAAATTAGCGGGAATACGCGCTAAAGCCGGTATTTTGACGAATATAACGCAGGATCATCTTGATTTTTTCGGAGATATGAAACGATATGCGGACGTAAAACTCTCTTACTTTTGTCACCCGAACACCGCGCTCGCGATCGTAAATTCGGATGATCCGTACGCCGTTAAACTTCTTGAAAATCCAAACGTACCGACGATTTCGTACGGAATCGATAATCCCGCCGATGTCTTTGCGATCGATATTTCCGAAAGCGATAAAGGCTTATCTTTTACCGTCAATGCATTTGACTGTATATTCGATATATCATGTCCGATTTATGGAATATTCAACGTATATAATATTATGGCAGCGACAGCAACTGCAATGTATATGGGGATCGGCTTTGAAACGATCAAAAAAGCGCTTGTAAATCTGAAAAAAATACCCGGAAGATATAACGTATTATACGTTTGCGGCAGAAAAGTCATTATTGATTATGCTCATACGCCCGACGGTCTGGAAAACCTTTTGAGGGATGTAAAAGGATCGGGAAAAGGATCCTTAATTACGGTGTTTGGGTGCGGGGGTAATCGCGACAAGAGTAAGCGTCCGATTATGGGCGAAATCGCTTCTCGTTATTCGGATCGCGTTCTTATTACAAACGATAATCCAAGATTCGAAGATCCGTTCGAAATTGCTCGCGAGATCGAAACCGGGATTCGTTTCGGGATCGATTATGAAATTGTCTTGGATCGAAAAGAGGCGATCGAACGAGCTTATCGTTATTCGAAGGTCGGCGACATTATCGTGGTTGCGGGAAAGGGGCATGAAAACTATATGGATGTAAAAGGCGTAAAGATTCCGTATAACGACGAAAACATTGTCCGACAATTAGAAGGGTAGGTGTGTTTTGGAGAAACTCGGTGTCTTAATCGGCGCGATTCTTGCGCTTTTGACTTCATTTTTTGCGGCGTTGATTCTTTCCCCGCTTGTGATTCATTCGGCAAAACGGCTGAAAGCCGGTCAACCGATCCTATCTTACGTTGAGCAACACGCATCAAAAGCGGGAACGCCCACTTTCGGTGGTTTTATCTTCCTTTTACCATCAGTTTTAACGACACTTGCTTTTTGCGCGCAAGATAAATTGTCCGTCGGTTGGATCGCGTCTTTTGTTATGCTTTCTTTTGCCGTATTGGGATTTCTGGATGACTACATTAAAATCAAGACCAAAGATAATCTTGGGCTTCGTCCTTATCAAAAGATCGTGGGGCAGGTTGCGATCGCCGTGATCGTTTCCGTTTACGCGTATAAGAGAATCGGAAGTTTCGTGTATTTACCTTTTTACGGTCATCCGATCGATTTCGGCTTTTGTTACATTCCTTTCGCGGCTTTTGTTTATTTGGCCTTGTCAAATTGCGTAAATCTGACGGACGGTATAGACGGTCTTGCATCCAACGTTGCACTCGTCTATTTGTTTACCTTTGGTGCGGTGTTGCTGTTTTATATCTTTACGTCGGATGCGGACGTTTCGTTACTCGTTTTTACTTTTTCTTTGATCGGCGGTTTGCTTGCGTTTTTGACGTTTAATACGAACCCTGCGAAAATCTTTATGGGCGATACGGGATCTCTTGCGCTCGGAGGCGCTTCCGCGGCGATCGCACTCTTTTCCAAACAGCCGTTTTTGATCTTATTCGTCGGCATAATGTACGTTGTTTCCGGCATATCTATTATCATGCAAGTCGCTTATTTTAAACTTTCACACGGGAAAAGGATTTTTCTGATGGCGCCTTTTCATCATCATCTCGAAAAAAAAGGCTACGGAGAAGCGAAGATTTGTAACGTATATTTTACCGTTACTTTGATAATGGGTGCTCTTGCCATCCTTTCCGTGGTGTTCGGTGCGTATGCGGTACGATGATAAGAACGTTTTGATCGTCGGATACGGCGAGAGCGGGAAAGCGGTGGATCGGTTTTTAAATGAAAGAGGGGCGAACACAATTGTTTACGACGATTTTTTATTTCCGTCTTTGAATATAACGAATATAAATTCGATCGATTTTGCGGTCGTAAGTCCCGGTGTATCGATCCATCACTCACTCCTTTCGAAATTACGAGCGAAAAGGATCCCGATTTTATCGGAGATCGATCTCGCGTACATAAATTGTAAAGCCGAAAAGATTTTTGCGGTCAGCGGCACGAACGGAAAGACGACCGTTTGCACGATCCTCGGAGATATGCTTGCGGAAAAAGGAAATACGTTCGTTCTCGGGAACGTCGGTGTTCCGTTTGTTTCCAAAGTTTCCGAAATCGGGGGAAGGGATCTCGTTGTGTTGGAAATCAGCAGTTTTCAAATCGAACAAAGCGTCGTATTTAAACCGTTTGCCGCTTGTTTAACGAATGTCGGTGAGGATCATCTTGATCGTCATAAGACGAAAGAGAACTATCGATCGATCAAGTTGAACCTGTTGAAAAATGCTGAAATATCCGTTAAAAACGAAGATGATATAGCGCAATCAGAGTTGTGCGTTAGCGCAAGTTACGGGTTTTCAGAGAAAGCGGATTATCGATGGGAGAATCGCTCTATCGTTTGTCCGAACGCACGATTCGATCTTCCGGAATTATCGCGCGGGAAGGCGTACGATATTGACTTTTTGTGCGCCTTTGCGATTGCGTCGACTGCGTTCTCTCCTTGTAAATCGTTTTTGAATTGTTACGGAAAAACGAAAGTACCGTCTTTTCGAAACGAGTACGTCGGAACGTTTTGCGGTGCAAAAGTGTTTAATGACAGTAAGGGAACGAACATAGACGCCACCGTTTTTGCGTGTTCGCTTCAATCCGAATCGACAGCTTTGATCCTCGGAGGGAGCGATAAAGGTGAGAACTATGCAAGATTGAGCAAGTTGCCCGAGTGCATTGAGCGTATCTATTTGATCGGAGCCAACGCCGCGGATATTTTCGCGTCCGTTGATCAGAAAACGCGTGAAAAATGCTTGCCGATGCGCGATCTCGAGGATTGCTTGAAGGATTTTTCCGTTCGTCCGCTTTCGGTATTGTTGTTTTCGCCCGCTTCGGCGTCTTTTGACAGGTATTCGGGTTATAGAGAAAGGGGGGAACGTTTCAATGCATTACTCGAAAAGTACGGCGCAACCCTTGTCCGTTAATCGTTTTCCGCTTTCGGAGCTTTCTCCCACGCAGCGATTTTATCGTCTTTTGAACGTAAAATTGCTCGTTTTGACGCTTGGGATTTCCATTTTCGGGCTTGTTATGATTTACAGCGCAAGTTCTTACGTCGCAAATCGAAATTTCGAAGATCCTTTTTACTATGTAAAAAAACAATGCCTTGCATTGTTTGTCGGAACGGTTTCGATGATCGGAATCTCCTGCGTTAAGACGGAAACGATCAAGCGTTTGCGTTATGGAATCCTTGCCGTTTCTTTCGCATTGCTTGCCGTGATCTTTATTCCCGGCGTCGGTGTTGAGAGTTATGGGGCGAGAAGGTGGATCCAACTCGGTTTTATGACGATTCAACCTTCGGAGGTCGCGAAATTCGGTTACGTCGTTTTCGCGGCGTCCTATCTGTCCGAGAAAGGGATCGATCATTGGCGCGATCTGTTCGTCGTCGGAGGCGTCGGCGCGGCAATGTGCGTTTTGATTATGCTTGAACCGAATATGAGTATTACGATGTGCGTCCTGTGCGTTATGCTTTTTATGTTGATCGTCGGAGGGATCGATCTGAAAAAGCTTGCCATTATGTCTTTTCCGATCCTCGTCGCGATCCCGCTGTTGATCTTGTTAGAGCCGTATCGATTAAAGCGCTTAATGGCGTTTTTGGATCCTTGGGCGTCACCCAAAGCGGAAGGTTATCAATTGATCCAATCGTATTACGCGCTTTGTCGCGGCGGATTCTTCGGGGTCGGGCTTTTTCGGAGCAGGCAAAAATATCTGTTTCTCCCTTTTGCGGAATCGGATTTCATTTTTTCCGTGATCGGCGAGGAGCTCGGTTTGTTCGGTGCGATCGGCGTGATGGGCGTTTTCGGTGCGTTGATCTATTTCGGGTTTTTGACCGCCGCGAAAGCGAAAAACAGATTCGACGCGCTTATATCGGCGGGGATCAGCGCCGTGATCGCGGTGCAAACGGCGGTAAATCTATGTGTCGTTACCGGGTGTATCCCGCCGACGGGATTACCGCTTCCGTTCATCAGTTCGGGGGGAAGCTCGCTCGTCAGTTTTATGACGGGTGTCGGGATCCTTCTTGCCGTCAATAAGAAGGGTGGCAATTTTAACGTCGAAAACCATAAAATGTAATATCCTTGCATTGTTGGAGATGTAGTATGTCGAAATTGCTGATCAAAGGCGGATCCGTTTTAAAAGGGGAATATCGCCTAAAAGCCGCCAAAAACGCCGTTTTGCCGATCATTGCGGCGTCTGTTTTGACAAAAGAAAAGTGTGTGATCTCGAACGTTCCCGATATAACGGATATCAGAAATATGTTGAAGATCATGAACGCACTCGGATCGGAAGTAACGTTTGAAGACGGCGTAATCGGTTTGGAAAGTTCCGATCTTTTGCGATTCAGCGTTCCGAGCGATCTTGCAAAAGAGCTAAGATCCTCCGTTTTTTTGCTCGGACCTATTCTCGCGCGCCTCGGAAAAGCCGCGGTCGCGTATCCGGGCGGGTGCGATATCGGCGTTCGTCCGCTCGATATACATATCAAAGGTTTGCAGGAACTCGGCATTTCCGTAGAAGAGAGCCACGGAACGATCTATTGCGATGCGAGTCGGATTAAAGGTGCGGATATTATGCTTGATTTTCCATCCGTCGGAGCTACGGAAAACCTGATGATGGTTGCGAGTTTGGCAAAAGGTCGGACGAGGATCCGTAACGCCGCGAAAGAACCGGAGATCGCAGATCTTCAAAATTTTATCAACGCGATGGGCGGAAAGATCAGCGGTGCCGGAGGGGACACGATAACGATCGAAGGCGTAAAGAAGCTTCACGGCGCATGTTATACGCCGATTCCCGATCGGATCGTGGCGGGAACACTGTTGATTGCGGCTGCGACCTGTGGCGGAGAAATCACGATTTCGCATTGTCAACCCGAACATATCGAACCACTTTTATTTAAATTAAATAAATCCTCTTGCATTCTTGACGCGCGAAGTGATAAAATTACCTTACGATGTTTTGAAAGGGCGCGAAACATCGATAAGCTCGAAACGCAACCCTATCCCGGGTTTCCGACCGATCTTCAATCTCAAACGATGGTGTTGATGTCTGTTTCGGAAGGAACGGGCGTGATCGTGGAGAATATTTTCGAAACGCGCTTTCGCATCGTTCGCGAGCTTATGAAAATGGGTGCGTTTATCACCGTAAAAGATCGAACGGCGATCATTCGCGGCGTAAAGAATTTGGAAGGTGCGTCCGTTTCGGCAGGAGATCTGCGCGGCGGCGCGGCTCTCGTGATCGCTGCCATGAAGGCGGAAGGGTACACAACGATCGAAAACCCATTCCATATCGACCGCGGCTATGAAAAGATCGAAAACATAATGAACGGACTCGGAGCGGACGTGAAAAGGATATAATGAGAAAGTCTAACGTACTGATCGCAATTTTTATCACCTTGTTATGCATCGTTCTCGCGGTGGTGCTTTTGGCTTGCACGGTTTTCGTCGTTCGCCATATTAACGTCGAAGGCGTCGTTGCGTCCGATCTCATTGATGAAGAAGCGATCAAACAATCGTCCGGGATCTCGATCGGTAAAAGCATCGTTACCATCAATAAAGCCGAGGTAAAAGCCGATATCGAAAAAGAGAATCCCTACGTTGAAGTTTTGGATATATCGCGTCGTTTTCCGAATAAAATCGTAATAAAAGTCACCATTCGCACGGCGATTATGAAAATTTCGGCTTCGGACGGAACGTGCGCCGCGATCGTCGATTCTTCCATGAAAGTCCTCGATGTTATTTCACAGGAAGATTTTTCGCTCAACGGTGCGACGAACGTCGTCGGCGTGACCTTCGAGATGCCCGAAAACGGAGCCGCTTCTTTAATCGGAACGAAGTTCGATTTTTCTTCCGATCCCAAACTCGCATTACTTTCCGAGATCGCCTCTTCTGCGGAAGAGCCTTCGCTCGATCTTGCCGGGACAAGCTTCTTAACCTTCTTCAAAAAAATCGAGATTCGTGAGAACGAAGAGAATTTGCTCGCGCTTATTACGACGAATACGGGCGTCATTCTTGTCTTGGACACTTCGCTTTCCACTTCGATTTATCAACAGCTTTACTTGTGTAATTACGTTTATACCTCGACCGAAACCCCAAAGGATCTGACGAAAGGCTACATCGCGCTGGATAAGAGCTCCTCGGTCGTCGCGTATAAATGGATGGAATCCATCGATTAATCTCCCGAAAATCGTACGTTTTTCAAAGAATCTTGCTCGAAGAAATATTGACATATCTCCCATTTTTATATATAATCAAAAGATAGGGGAATAGTATGCCGTTTCATTCTGACGTAACCGTTATCGATATTGGATCCAGAAGCATTTGCGCTCATCGGGCGGAAAGACTTTCGGAAGACAATTTTTCCGTTAAGAGTTCGTTCGAAATGGAATACAGCGGCTTTATGGACGGTAATTGGTTATGCCCCGAGGAGCTTTTCCCGACGATCTCCAAATTGTTGGATCGCATTGAAAGGGGGAGCGGAAAAATTAAAAAAGTGTTCGTGGGGATCCCTGCGGGTTTTTGTTCGCAGAGAGTCATCAACGCGCGTGTGACTTTTCCGAAGAAGAAACGCATAACGGCTTCCGATCTCGCGGAATTATATGATTTCAACGATCCGTTTCAATCGGGCGAATTCGTTCGGTTGCATGCATTGCCCGTCGGATTTATGACCGAAGAAGGCGAGGCGGATTCCGACGCGATCGGAATGATTACCTCGTCTTTAAAATGTCGGATTTCCTATATCGGAGCGTATCGGGAGATCCTTTCGTCGATCAAGCAGGTCTTGTATCGTTGCGGGATCAAAGACGTGACGTTTATTCAATCGGATTACGTGTCCGCTTCTTATCTTTTCGGAGAAGAGGAGAAGGAAACGGGCGTTTTGTTCGTCGATATTGGATATCTTACGACTTCGGTTTTGTACCTTCGCGGCGCAGGCATCCTCGAAATGAAGAGTTTTTCTCTCGGAGGCGGTGTCGTTCTCGCCGGCTTGACCGATGCTTTGAAGGTGCCGTTTTCCGTGGCGGAATATTTGTCTTGTCGCATTAACCTCGGATACAGGGACGACGGCGCCTATGAATTCGATTTCGAAATGAAAAAGTATTCGTTTCCGGTCGGTGAAGTAAACGAAATGGTCAAAGAGTGCGTGCAATGTGTGGCGTCTTATATCTCGAAAGCGATCGATTCGTTTCGATTTGATATCGACCCGAGCGCAGAGATCCGTTTATCGGGAGGAGGTTTTTCTTCGATTCGCGGAGCGAGAGAATATCTTTCCAAGAATCTTTCCCGTTCCGTTGAGTACGTTGTGCCGACCGTACCGAATTTGAATAAGCCGTATTACGCAACGGCCGTCGGATTGATTAAAGAAGCGTTAAAAATCGAAAAACAACAAAGATTCGGCTTTATTAAAAAGTTTTTTGCATAAATAGGAGGTTCGTATGGAAGAATATACGGGTGAAAATGAAATTATAGATGACGGAATGCTCGAAAACGATCCGAGTGTGCTCGTCGAGCGCGTGTGTAAGATCCTTGTTATCGGCGTCGGCGGCGCGGGAAACAACGCGGTCAATCGTATGATCAAATCGGGGATCGACAGCGCGGAATTCGTTTCCGCCAACACGGATAAGCAAGACCTTATCTATTCCATTGCGCCTCGGAGGGTTGTTCTCGGTTCGCAGTTGACGAAAGGCCTCGGCGCAGGATCCAATCCTTCGATCGGGAAAAAAGCAGCCGAAGAAAGCCGTGAAGTGATCAAAAAGCTGTTGGACGGCGTTGATCTTTTGTTTATTACCGCAGGTATGGGTGGTGGCACCGGAACGGGCGCGGCGCCCGTTATCGCAAGTATTGCGCACGAGCTCGGTATCTTGACGATCGCCGTGGTCACGACGCCGTTCCGTTTCGAAGGCGAGCGCAGAATGTCGCAAGCCGAAGCGGGTATTAACGAACTCAGGCAGTACGTGGACACCCTTCTTGTCGTTCCCAACGAAAAATTGTTGGAGATTATGCCGAAGGGAACCAAATTCTCCGCTGCGTTTTCCTATGCTGACGACGTTCTCCGTCAGGGCATTCAGGGTATCGCGGATTTGATCGTGAAACCTTCGATGATCAACCGCGATTTCGCAGACGTAAAGACGATCCTTAAAGAAAAGGGCTACGCATTGATCGGTATCGGCGAAGGAGAGGGCGAAAACAGAATGGTCGACGCCGTCAGCGCCGCCGTAAATAACAAATTGCTCGAAACGAATATCAGCGAAGCGACCGCCGCGATCTTAAACATCACCGGAGGTGAAGATCTCGAACTCTCCGAGGTCGAAGAAGCGGGTATGATCGTCAGACGGGTCTTAAATCCCGAATCCACTTTGATTTTCGGCGCGGATGTAAACGAAGCGCTCGGAAATAAAGTCGTCGTTACGATTATCGCGACCGGATTTAAACATGCGACGCAATCGCAACGCACGCAACCGCGTCAACCCTTCGGAAAGCCTACGTTTACCGCTTTTTCGGGAACGTTGACAAAAGACAATCCTCCCGCGACACCGCAACCCGGTAACAAAGAGCCGAGCACCGGTTCGGAGCGTCCGCAAATGCCGCCCAGACGTCCTTCGTTCGGGCACTATTCGGAAGAGGAAGACAGCAGAATTCCCGTTTCCGATAACGATCTTCCTCCCTTTATGAGAAAGCTGAAAAACAAATAATTTATTGAAAAAATCGCGAATGTATTCATTCGCGATTTTTTTTTATTCTCATTCATTTTTCGAGTTGACTTTCGATTATTTTCGCACGCGCGTGATTTAGAATACAGGAATGGAGATCGTCGTTGAAGCGGTATTGCTGGACAATTTTTGTTTAGACGTATTTCTTTCATATGCCGCGATTTTGCTTACGAAAAAGAAAGTAAAACTCTTTCGAATCGTTTTATCCGCGCTACTCGGTAGCGGATTTGCGCTGTTGTCACCGATCATCGTGAAATTCTCGATCGCGTACAAATTATGCGTCCTTTTCGTTTGCAGCGCCGTACTGTATGGGAAAGGATCGTTTCGAGGTTATGCGGTCTTTACGTTCGTTTATGCTCTTGTGAATTTTTGCTTTGCCGGATTATTGTCGTTTTTTCTCGGAGGAACGCTGAAAACAACGTTTATCGGAATCGGGAAGGGTGGCGTTATCGCGATCGTTTCGGCGTCTTGTTTTTGTTTTTTGTATGCCGTTCGACAAATCAGCGGATTGATCAAAGAGCGAAAACGCAAGGATTTATCTGCACGGGTCAAACTCGTTTTCGATCAAAAAACGATAGAATTATCCGCACTTTTCGATTCAGGGAATTTGCTGACGGATGAAAAAGGAGAAAGTGTTATTCTTGTGGACGGAACTTCGTTAGGCGAGGTGAAAGATCTGAAAACGATCGGTTCGATCCTCGTTCGCACGGCGAGTGGCAGTAAAACGTTATCTTTGATCGAAATTCCCGCGATCGAGATATATTCGGAAGGAACCGAGAATACATTTATAAACGTGAAGGCGGCTTTGTCCGATCTTCCGAAAGAATACTCGGTTATACTGCCATACAAATAAAGAGAGGTAAAAACCATGTTTGAAAAAATCAAAAAAGCACTTGCTCGTTTCTTTGCGAAATTCAACTTGTTTTCTCGTAAAAAAGAGGTTTTCTTTATCTACGGGGAATCTTTGCCCGCACCGTATACGCCCGAGGAAGAAAAAGTGGCGCTTGAACGCTATAAGGAGGGCGATCCAAAGGCGAAAAACGAGATTATCGAACACAATCTGCGTTTGGTTGTTTATATTGCGAAAAAATTCGAGGGGAGCGTCAGCGATATCAGCGATCTCGTTTCGGTCGGAGCGATCGGGCTTATGAAAGCGGTCAATTCTTTCGATCCGACCAAAAATATCAAACTCGCGACTTTCGCTTCGAGATGTATTGAAAACGAAATCTTGATGCATCTCAGAAAAGTCGTAAAAAGAAGATGCGAGATCTCTTTGGATGAGCCGATCAACGTGGACGTCGAAGGTAACGAGCTTTTGCTTTCGGACGTTGTCGGAACCGAACCGGACGCCGTCTATAAAGAGATCGAAAAAAAAGATGAGATCGAAGAGTTGTATCGGTCTTTCGAAACTTTAAACAAGCGTGAAAAAGCGATTATCGCAATGCGTTACGGGCTTATGAATACCGAGGAAAAAACGCAAAAAGAAATCGCTGATATGATGGGTATTTCGCAATCTTACATATCGCGTTTGGAAAAGAAAGTTCTCGGGAAACTCAAAAAAGAAATGGCAAAATTTGTATAATTCGATCGATCCCGTCAAATAATAACATCGTGCCTTCCTTACATAGGAGGTATTTTAATGGCACGAAAGGTAAATATTTGCGGGGTCGATACGAACGAATTACCGAAACTCTCTCAAAAGGAAAGCGTTGCGTATTTGCAAAGAATCAAAGAGGGCGATCGAGGCGCGCGAGAAACGTTTTTGCTTGCGAATATGCGACTTGTGCTTTCGATGGTGCACCGTTTCCCAACGGCAAACGTCGATCCGGACGATCTGTTTCAAGTCGGGTGTTTGGGATTGGTCAAAGCATTAAATCATTTTGATTTGAAACACGGCGTCTTATTTAGCACGTACGCGGTCCCTATGATCCTCGGAGAGATCAGAAGATATATTCGAGAAGCGAACGGAGTCAAAGTCAGTCGATCTATGCGCGATACCGCGTATAAAGCGATGCAAGCGCGTGAGTCGCTCGAAAAGAAAAACGTTTGCGATCCGAGCCTTTACGAGATCGCGGAAGAAATGGACGTTCCCGTAAAAGAAGTCGTTTGCGCGCTCGACGCGATCGCGACGCCGCTTTCTCTGTATGAGCCGATTTCGGGCGGAGATTCGGATTCCCTGCTCGTAATGGATGGGATCGTAGGGGAGAAAAATCCCGAAGACGGTTGGACGGAGCGTTTGGATCTCAAAAAAGCGATTTCACACCTTCCGAAGAATGAAAAAGAAGTGATCTATTTACGCTATTTCGTTGGTAAAACGCAAACGGAAGTCAGCAATCTTCTGACAATTTCGCAAGCGCAGGTTTCGAGGCTCGAAAACAACGCGATAAAAAGAATGAAAGAGGAATTAACCGAGTAAAAGGCGCCGAAATGCGCCTTTTATCATATTTTGCGCCTTCGGATAATATTTTCTAATATGAACGAATTGACATTTTGTGAACTCAGAGAAAAAGAGATTGTAAACGTTTCGGACGGGAAAAGGCTCGGCAGGATCAACGATCTCGCGCTGACTTGTAATGGGAGAGTTCTCGGCATTATGGCACCGGGAGATAAATCCGCAATCAAAAGTCTATCGGGAAAGGACGCCGTGTTTATTCCGTGGCAAAATATCGTTAAGATCGGCGATGACGTAATCCTCGTAAACTTAATGATCGCGTCTTTCCCCGCCAAATCTTAGGAATTTTGCGCTTTTCCTTGCTTAAAAATACAATATATAGTAGAATAAAACCAATAAAAGTTGCAAAGGAGCGGTTATGAAGTGCTTATATTGCGGATCGTTGGAAAGCAAGGTCATTGATTCGAGAGTATCGGAAGATGGGTCTTCGATCCGTAGAAGACGTGAATGCTTAAATTGCGGTCGCCGTTTTACAACCTATGAAGTTGTGGAACGTATTCCCGTTTTTGTGATCAAAAAGGACGGAACACGCGAGCTCTTCGATTCGGCGAAATTGCGTGGCGGCATTATGAAAGCTTGCGAAAAGCGCCCCGTTTCCTATGAGAACATCGAAAAACTCGTTTCGGATATCGAGAAAACGATCTATAATCTCGGAGTGAACGAGGTTTCAAGCGACATCATCGGCGATGAAGTTATGAAAGGTTTGAAAAACCTTGACGAAGTGGCTTACGTTCGTTTCGCTTCCGTTTATAAAGAATTCAAAGATATCGACACGTTTTTATCCGAGATCGAAAGGATCCTCGGCAAAAAATAATGCTGGAACGCGTCTATTCAGGGCAGGAAAAGCCGATCAAAAAATTGCTACCCGAGCTTTTCCCCGAGCTGACGTATTCCGAGATTTGCGCTTGTCTTCGCAGAAAGGACGTTAAGGTGGACGGCAAACGCGTTTCGGGCGATGATACGATCGCGAGCGGAAAGGTTACCCTCTATCCGCGCGTTAAAAAGACGGTTCAAGTTTTATTCGAGGACGAGAATTTGCTCGCTTGTTATAAACCGAAGGGGATCGCAAGCGAAGGTTCGCCTTCTTTTGAAGAAATCGTAAAAAAAGAAAAAGGAAATTCGTGCGTTTTAATGCACCGTTTGGATACAAATACGGACGGTATCCTCTTGTTTGCGAAAAATCAAACGGCGGAGCGGGAGCTTTTTCTCGCAATGAAAGAAGGAAGGATCGAAAAAGTGTATTCAGCCGAAGTCTACGGATTTCCTTCGATCGATGAAGAGATCGAGTTGAAATATTATTATAAAAAAAGCGAAAGCGAGGGAAGGGCGTTCCTTTCCGAGTTTCCGAAAGACGGTTATCTTCCCGTTTCGATCTTCGTTTCAATTGAAAAAAGGAAAGAGCACAGCACGGTTTTAAGAGTTAGACTGCATAAGGGAAAAATGCACCAGATCCGCGCGATGCTTTCCGCGTTCGGCTATTTTATCCTCGGGGACGGAAAGTACGGGGACGATCGGATCAATAAAATGCTCGGTGTGAAAAAACAATTGCTTACGGCAACTTCCGTTATGTTTTCTTTTTCTGAAAAATCCGAATTATTTTACTTAAACGGTAAGACGATCTCTCTTTCCTGACAGACAGCTTGTACGTTTTGATTCCGTACAAGCAACATTTATTCAAACGAAGAATATAAAATAATACCTTATTTCAGGGGGTATTATTTTTTTTGATCGAAGGGATATTGGCGCTATTATCGAGTGCTTTTTGTTTAACGAGTTATATAGAAAGAAACAGCGTTTTCCCAAAACCGTTTACGCCGAGCGAAGAACGCGCTTGCTTCGAAAGACTTGGTTCCGGTGATAAAAAAGCGTTGGATGATCTCGTTTCTCACAATATGCGGCTCGTCGTACACGTTGCGAAAAAGTACGTTGACGCGCTCGACCCGTCCGATATGGTCAGTATCGGTTCGATCGGATTGATAAAAGCGATCGATACGTTTCGTTACGACAGGGGAACACAATTTGCAACCTATGCGGCGCGCTGTATTGAAAACGAGATCTTAATGGCGATTCGTGCGAATAAAAAGCACAAAGTATGCGTTTCGTTGACTTCGACGATCGGTGCGGATAAAGAGGGAAACGAGATTACGTTGATGGACACGATCGAGGCGCCGGACGGCGACGTAGCCAAAATCGTCGAAAAAAAAGAATGCGAAAGGGAATTATCCGAGATCGTTAAAACGGTTTTGACCGAACGAGAGTATCTGATCGTCAAATATCGGTACGGTTTGGAGGGCGCAGACGTTCTTCCGCAACGCGAGATAGCAAAAAAGCTTGGGATCTCACGCTCGTATATTTCGAGGATCGAAACCAAAGTGTTGCAAAAACTGAAAGAATATTTGGGAGAAAACGATATAGAATTATAAACGAAAAAACCTCGGAATATCCGAGGTTTTTTGTGTGAGTTAATCTGTAAGCCGAGTTCTGTATTAAACGGTCATCTATCTAGACGCGCAGTTACCTACGCGTTCAAGCGAACGTCGGATAGTGGCGGACCGCGTTAAAACCTATCCTCTCTTGCACCAAGTGGGGTTTACCTGGCCGCTTCGTCACCGAAGCGCCGGTGAGCTCTTACCTCGCCATTTCACCTATCGCCGCGGCGTGAACCGAGGCTGTATATTTCTGTGCACTTTCCTTAAAGTCGCCTTCACCGGTAGTTAGCCGGCACTCTGTCCTGCGGTGCTCGGACTTTCCTCATCTTTCGATGCGACCGTCTGGTTAACTCACGCTTCGCATTATATCACGGATCCCATGTGGATTGCAAATGATTATTTTAACCGCTTATCGTAAATACTTTGTTTATGATTTTTTATATTGCGAACAAATTGTTACGGTTTATATCCAAACTTTTCCCTAAAAAAACGTTTGATTATTCTTTCGCATCTTCCGATGAGGACGTCGTTCGTAATTTGAATTATTTGGCGCACTCTCTTCGAAAGATCAAGCTCGGTGGCGCCGGAATTTCCGTTTTTCCTATTGCGTATTCTTTAAAACGGGGTTATAAGACAGCGCTTGAAAAAGAGAAAAGAGGGCTTGCTCTTTATGAGTTCGAAAAATGGTTGAAAGGGAATTATCGGTTGATTTACGGTTGGATCGAACAGGTGAGGAAAGCGGATTTCGTTTCTTTGCCTCATACGGACGGAATTCCTCGGATCGTGATTCTTGCGGATTTTATCGTTAAATATGCGGGAAACGATTTGTCGCGGTCAAAGATTGAAAACGTTGTTAAAACGTTTATGTCCGTAACTCCTTTGATCTATCCGGAACTTGCTTTGTTATCGGAAGCAATCGCTTTAAAACTCTTGACGGAACTTTCCTTCGTTTCGGATCGTTCGGTCGGATACTTCGAAAACTATGTTCGCGCGCAAAAAAAGTCGTTCAATGAAAAATACGTTGCCGTAGACAGCTATTTGTCATATTATTTCAAAGCACATTCGAAAGAAACGCAGGAGTTAATGAAAAAGTATCCGGAAATCGATTCGGACGGAGCGACGCTCGGTTTCGAAAACGTAATTGCTGCGGATGATCATCTCGCTTCTTCTTTGATCAACGAGCTACGCGAACTCCCGAAATTGATTCCGGACGAAAGTTTCGTTTCCCTTTCCAAAACGAACGAGATCTATTCGGAAGACGCGGATTATCGTTCGATGAGCGATAGGGCGCGAAAAGAATATTTATCCGTTACGTACGAAATAGCACGAAACCTTTCTACGACAGAAAGCGTGATCGCTCGCGCGGCTCTGTTTCTCGCAAAAAAGTGGGGCGTTCACTTCGGAACGGTTTTATATAAATGCGAAGAAAATGTAAAGACGTATTTGAAAAAAGGGAAAACGGATCGACCGAATTTGGAAAAACGAACGGTGCAAGGCGGCTACGCAACGGCGGTGATCGCGATCGCGCTTTTCGTCGCGGCGTTTCCCGCTTACTATTTGCGAAGTGTGTTTTCCTATTTTGCGATCTTGCCGCTCTTTATTGCGGCGCTTCGTCCCGTCGAATATCTATTGAAGCGTTTTTTGTCGCTGACGGGGAAGAAACGTCCCGTTCCGCAGATGGATTATGCGGTTTTGCCGGATACGAGTCGAACGGTTGTGACCGTTTCTCATTTTATATCGGGTGAATCGGACGTCGATGAGGCGATTCGCCACGCTTCCGTTCTTGCCGCTTCATGCAAAGATAAAAACGTTTACTATTCC
This sequence comes from Christensenella sp. UBA1252, assembly GCA_002308575.1. Classification (GTDB taxonomy): domain Bacteria; phylum Bacillota; class Clostridia; order Christensenellales; family CAG-1252; genus CAG-1252. The sequence continues at coordinate 11,033 of DBVY01000061.1, read as the reverse complement.
GTTGTGGCGGATCTTCCGCAAGCCGATGAAGCGGAAACGGAAAAGGATCAAATGATTTTCGAAAAGTTGAAAAAAACGGTTTTTCCTTCCCGCGTTTCGTTCTTGATCCGGCGTCGAAGAAAAAACGGAGAAAAGTGGGGCGGATACGAAAGGAAAAGAGGTGCTCTGCTTGATTTTTTAAGCGCGGTGGAAACGGATGACTTCTCTTCTTTTTACCTTTTCGGGGAACGGCCGAAAGGGTTGTTCGCGATTCTTTTGGACGATGACAGCTCCGTTCTTCCGGGCGCGATCAAAGCGGCGATTCAAGCGATGAGTCATCCTTTGAACGCCGAATACGATCTTTTGACTTTCGGCGGGAAAATCAATCGTTTTTCGCTTACTACTTACTATTCCGATAAGTATGCTCGTTCCTGCGCGATCGAAGCTTATCCGTTTTACAGCGATTTTTATTCTGAGCGCTTCGATGCGGCGATCTATTCGGGAAAAGCGATCGTTCGGATCGCTTCTTATGTAAAGAAGCTCAAAGACTGTTTCCCGGACGGTAAGATTTTGAGCCACGACGTAATCGAGGGCGCCGTTTTGCGTTCTTCGACTCTCAAACGGTGCGTTTACGAGGATGCGCCGAAGACCTTTGCCGCGGATGTTCTTCGCGACTCCCGATGGCAGAGGGGCGACGTACAACTGTTACCGTATGCGATTTGTCCGAAAGTAAAAAACAAAAACGGTGAGCGGATAAAGAATTCGATCGCACCGATCTATAAGCTCGTCATTTTTATAAACGGCGTATCGGTTTTGGGCGACGCTTGCGTTTTCGGGATCGCGATCGCGGCAATGATTTTAAACGTTTCGTTTCTATTATACTATGCGTTATCCGTTTCGCTCCTTGTTTACGTTTACGCATTGATCGTTTCGATCCGGTCAGTCTTCGGAAAGATCCGTTTCCGTCATGCTTTCGCCGTCGTTTTGTCCTCTGCGGCAACTCTGTCGGAACGTTTTTTGCTCCTTCCTTTTCGAGCGGTAAACGGCGCATATTTGTTTTTTACAACGGTTTTTAAAATGTTGCTTCATAGCAAAACATTGCTGTCTTGGACGCCGTTTAAAGTAACGCAAAGCACGAAAGCCTATGCGGACGGCGCAAAGATCGCGCTTCCTTCCGTGATCCTCGTTGCGGCGACGGCTCTTTTACTCGGAAGATTGCTGTTTACGATCTATGCCTTTTTATTCTGCGCCTCTTTGTTTTACGAGATCTTTTCGGGAGAAGAAAAGCGCGAACGGAAACCGGAAGAAAAAGAAAGGACGAGGTTGCTTTCTTACGTCGCGGACATTTATTCCTATTTTTCCGATCAAGACAAAACGAAATTGATTCCCGACAATCTTCAATTCTTTCCGTATGAGATCGAAGCCGAAATGACCTCGCCGACGAATATCGGTTTTGCGATTTTGGCGGAAGTCTGCGCTTCGATTCTCGGTTTTATAGATCCGAAAACCGCTCTCGAACGGATAAAGGGAAGGATCGAATCGGTCGAAAAACTCGAAAAATGGAAAGGGCATCTTTATAATTGGTACGATATCAAAACGTATGCGGTGAAACCGCCGCGCGTTGTTTCGACGGTGGACAGCGCAAACTTCGTCGCTTGTGTTTCCGTTGCTTGTTCGTTTGCGAAAGAGAAGGGAGATCCGGATCTTGCGCAAAGGCTTGAAGCGATCATAACCGAAACGGATTTTACGGCGCTTTACGTAAAATCCGATCGAGCGCTTGCGGTCGTTCAAAACGTTTCCGAAAACAGACCCTACGGAAGATACGATCTCCTTGCTTCCGAATCGCGACTTGCTTATTATTTCGCGATCGAACAAGGCGTGGATCCCGAATGTTATTTCACGCTCGGAAGGGATTGTTCTTCGTATCGCGGGAATACGCTGTTATCTTGGAGCGGAACGGCGTTTGAGTATATGCTCCCGCGTTTGTTTTTGAAGGCGCCTATGCAGAGTCTTCTTTTCGCGCAGGAGAGAAATTCTTTTTCGGCGCAAGCCGATGATCGGAGCGAAGGCGTCTTCGGGCGATCGGAATGCGCCTATCATGCCTTTAATGATGCAACCGCCTATAAGTACAAAGCGATCGGATGCGAAAAACTTTCGATAAGCGGGGAGTGCGCGAACGTGATCGCGCCTTACGCCACGTTTTTATATCTTCCCTGCGACGTGCGAAAATGTGTTGAAAACCTGATTTTACTGGAAGAAAAAGGAGCCAGAGGAAAATACGGGTTTTATGAATCGATCGACTTCGACGAAGGGGGTGTTATCGTACAAACGTTTATGACGCACCATCAGGGAATGTCGTTAGCCGCGATAACAAACGCGCTGACGGGTGATGCGCTCGTTCGCTTGTTCCTTTCGAGAGCGGAGAACGCTTCGATCGAACTCTTGCTTGCCGAAGAAAACGTTTATACAAGACAGCCGAAACTCCTTTCATCGTGTCCGGATGCGCATGCGCCCGATTCTTCGATTTCATTTCCCTCGAAAGATCCTGCGGCTGTTTTCGCCGCAAAAGACGGAGATTATTCGATCGTTATCGATTCGCTCGGTCGAGGCTTTTCCGCTTATAAAGGAAAAAGGATCCATCGGTATTTATCCATTCGAAGCCAAAAAGGCGGCTTTTTCTTTCAAGTGAAAAAAAGAGGAGAAACTCTTTCTCCGAAATTATTTCCTTTGGAATACGAAGGCGTCAGCGCAAACTTTTCAAGTGGCGGAGTTCAATATGAAGATGTAAAAACCGGTTTGATTTCGGAAGTTTATCCGCTTAAAGGTTATAACGGAGAAATGCGAAAGCTGACGATCGAAAACGACGAAAACGAAGAACGGACGTTTTGGGTTTCCGGATATACGGATCTTGTTTTAAACGAAAAGGACGCCTACGACTCGCATCCTGCCTTCTCGGATATGTTCGTTTTTACGAAATACGACCTCGAAAAGCAAACGATTTACGCAATGCGGAAAAATATGCGTTCGGAGATTTCGATCGCCGTTTCCATGACGGTCAAAGGACTTGATGGCGTCGTCTTAAACTCCAATCGATATAACGTTCCGGGAAGAGAAGGTGAAGAGGATATCGAAACGGGAATCAAGCGCTGTCTTGCGCCTCCGTTCGGCGACGTGTTGTATCCGTGTTTTGCATTCGGCGGTGAAATCAAAATCGCTCCGCATTCCCGTCGCTCCGTTTACGTTTGTTTCCTTGCGGCGGATCGTGAGGAAGAGCTGACAAACAAAGTCGAAAAGATTTCTCTTTCTTTTCCGTCCGGAGCTTTGGATCTGCTCGGTCGTTCCAAGGAACCTCGAACAGACCTTGCCGAAATCGCGGCGCTTGGTAAATGTCTTTTGTACGAAAGACCGTCAAATGAAAGAATTCGCCAAAGATTTCGCCGAAAAGAGGAGCTTTTGCGCTTGTCGTTTTTACCCGAAGACAGGCTGTTCTATTACTCGTTGGAACGCGGATGGTCAAAGGAAGAATGTCTTCGTTGGACGGCGGCGTCTTCGTATCTTTATTCTTGCGGGGTTGAGCACAAACTCGTGTTCGGCGTTGAAAAAACGGAAGGTGCCGGAATGGATGCGGAAGCGTTTGTGCACAAATTGACGGCAGGATGCGAAAACGTTTCGGTTTTACCGCTTCGAGAAGCCAAGATCCTCGAATCGTGCGCCGACGTTACGGCATCGGATCTTATGAACGAAACGGAAACGATTCCGCCTCGTGAGATCCTTGTGGAAGAAGCAAAAGCGCCTGCTCCGAAACGCTTGCTTTTAAGATCCGGGGAAGGTGGGTTTTCGGAAAACGGCTACGTTGTGATTCCGTTCGGTCGAAAGACGTTTCTACCCTATGCGAACGTGGTCGGAGCAAGTAAAGGAGGTTTCGTTGTAACGGAGAACGGAGGCGGTTTCTCTTTTGGGTTGAACGCGAGAGAAGATAAACGCTCAGTTTGGTCGGGTGATCCTATCGAAGATTTTCCGTCCGAACGTGTGTTTTTGCATTCAAGCGAAAAAACCTATTCCTTGTCGAACGGTCGATGCGTGCATTCCATCGGAACGTCTTCCTTTGTTTCGGAAACGGAATCGGGGGTCGTCGTCCTGAACGAGTATCTTGTCGAAAGCGGAGAAACGAAGGTTTTCGAGATCGTAGCGCCGTCGCTCAAAACAAAAGAAGGGCGTCTTTCTTTCGAACTGTTTCCGGCGCTCGGTTGGCGCGGGGCGGAAAGCGTATTTTTCGAACGGGAAGGAAATGCGATCAGACTGACGAATGCGGAAAACGGGAAATCTCTACGCGTTTATTCGATCGAAGGTGAGGTCTCGGTGATCGCGCCGAAAAGAAGGGGTGATCCGTTCGTCTTTACGTTTTGCGGAGCGCTTGAAAAGGGTGTTTTTCGATTTGCGATGACGAGTTCCGAACGGGATTTGAAAAACGATGAATTGCCGAAAACGAGGGCGAAAACGCTTTCCGAAATCTTTGTGAACGCGATTCGAATCTCTTCGCCCGATCCGGAGCTCGATCTTTTATATAATGTGTGTTTGCCGTATCAAACCCAAAGCGCGCGGTTGCATGCAAAGGCTGGTTTTTATCAAGTCAGCGGCGCATACGGATTCCGCGATCAGTTGCAGGACGTTTTATCTATGTTGATCTCGCATCCGCAACGAGTGCGCGAACAGATCTTGCTTTGCGCCGAGCATCAATTCGAAGAAGGCGACGTTCAACATTGGTGGCACCCGCCGAGAGCGGGCGTGAGAACGCGCATCTCGGACGATCGGTTGTGGCTATGCTACGTTACGGAGAAGTACGTTTCCGTGACCGGTGATCGTTCGATTTTGGACGTTTCCGTTCCTTTTCTGTTTTCCGATCCGTTGGGTGAAGGAGAACAAAGTCGCTACGAGATTCCGCTCGTCGGTTCTTCCGCTCCTTTGAGGGAACATCTTTTGCGTGCGATTCGCGTTTCTTTATTCTACGGCGAGCACGGCTTGTTGAAAATCGGCACGGGCGATTGGAATGACGGACTTGATCGTGTGGGGGAAAAGGGGCGTGGAGAAAGCGTTTGGTTGACCGAATTCGCTTATAGTTGTATTACGAATTGCGCGCGGTTCTTCGATGATGAAACGCAAATGGAACTAAAAAAGGAAGCGGACAAAATATTCTGCGCGATGAAACCTTTATTAAAAGGCGGAAGATATCCGTTATGCTTTACGGACGACGGCGAATGGCTCGGTTATAAGAATACGTCGAAGTGCACGATCGCTTTGAATCCGCAAACGTGGGCGGTTCTGTCAGGTGCCGTTTCGAAATCGGACGCCGAAACCGCGCTTATAAGCGCAAAGGAACTTTACGACGAGAGCGTCGGAATCATTAAATTGTCTTCGCCGCCCTTTGACCAAACGTCGAATTACGGATATATATCTTCGTATCCGAAAGGCGTTCGTGAAAACGGCGGACAGTATACGCACGCCGCGATTTGGTATGTCAAAGCACTTTTGGAGATCGGGAAGACGGACGAAGCGTATCGGGTAATCCGAGATCTAAACCCGATCGGACGAGCGAGATCCGAAGAAGGCGCGGAAACGTATAAAGGCGAACCGTACGTTCTCGCCGGCGACGTTTACGGCGTTGAACCGTACGTCGGCAGGGCGGGTTGGACTTGGTACACAGGTAGCGCGGCGTGGCTCAAATATACGCTGACGGAAGACTTTTTGGGGATCAAAAAGCGAGGGAATCGGCTATATGTGCACCCGCGTTTGCCGTCTTCGTTCGATCGTCTTTCCGTTCGGATCTCCCTCGACTGCGTTTCGATCGAACTTTCGTATAAGCGCGCAAAGGAAGATCAAATCCTTTTCCGAGGTGAAAAACGATCGTTCGTTTCGCTTGACGAATGTAAGGACGGGGAAAGAATCGAGATCGAATTCGTTTGAGATCAAAACTCTTGATAAATATAAGGCGGCGTGATACAATCGAACTATGGATCTGTTTGATTTTACGAACAATGCGAATGCCGCCAAACCCCTTGCCGAAAGGATGCGTCCTCGGAACCTTTCCGAGTTTATCGGACAAAAGCATATCGTCGGCGAAGGAACTTTGCTTCGCCGCGCGATCGCCGCGGATCGTCTTGGCAGTTGTATTTTTTACGGCGTTCCCGGATCCGGAAAAACGAGTCTTGCGAACATCATCGCGGAAACGACGAAATCTCATTTCGAAAAATTAAATGCCGTTTCAAGCGGCGTCGCTGACGCGAAAAAAGTGATCGACGAAGCGCGCGCCCGCTTGAAAATGTACGGCACGAAAACCTATCTTTTGTTAGATGAATGTCATCGTTGGAACAAGGCGCAATCCGATTGTATGCTTTCCGCGATCGAAGAAGGCGTCATTACTTTTATCGGCTCTACGACCGAAAACCCGTTTATTTCCATGACGAAGGCGATCGTTTCTCGCTGTCGCTTGTTTGAATTCAAACCTCTTTCTTCGCAAGAAATCGTTTCGGCGCTTCGTTCGTCTTTGATCGACGAACGCGGGTTGAAAAGTTATAACGTCGTTGCCGAAAACGGTGTTCTCGAGCATTTTGCCTATGCTTCGGACGGAGATCTTCGGATCGCGTATAACGCATTGGAACTTGCGGTCATAACGACGCCGTCGGATGAAAAAGGCGTTATCACGATCACGAAAGAGATCGCTTCGCAATCCGTTCAAAAGAAGTATCTTTCGATTGATGAAAGCACCTATTACGATATGATCTCCGCGTTTTGTAAATCGTTGAGGGGGAGCGATGCGGACGCCGCTGTTTATTGGATGGAACGTCTGATTTCTTCCGGATGCGACCCGATGCTCGTTTGCAGGCGCCTTGTCGTTCACTCCGCGGAAGACGTCGGAATGGCGGATCCTTATGCGCTGACGATCGCAGTTTCGGCGCTGACGGCGATGCAGAACATCGGTTTGCCCGAGGGTAGGATCCCGTTGACCGAAGCGATCATTTACGTTTGCGAAGCGTCCAAGAGCAATTCCGTCGTCGGCGCTTTGTATTCCGCTCACGACGCCGTAGAAAAAACTTATGGCGACATCGTCCCCAAACATCTGAAAGATGCAAACTACAAGCAGGAGAAGATCGAGGGGTACAAGTATCCCCATTCCTTCGGCGGCTGGGTGGAACACCAGTATCTTCCCGACGCCATCAAGGACGANNAAAATATCCCCATTCTTACGGCGGTTGGGTCGAACAGCAATATTTGCCGGATGCGATCAAAGACGAAACCTTTTATCAACCGTCTTCAAACGGTTATGAAAAAGATTTGAAACGCGCCAAAGTTTTGAAACGCAATAAAGGTTAATCTCTTGCAAATTCGCGGTTTTTACGATATAATCAAGATATGAGGATTTTATGTTTGGACGTCGGAATTAAAAGAACGGGCGTGGCGATCAGCGATCCCTTGGGGATCAGCGCGAACGGCGTCGA
>DBVY01000061.1:0-3547 GCA_002308575.1 Christensenella sp. UBA1252 | reverse complement strand
GCGGACGCTATGTACTTTTCGGAAATGGCGAAAACCCGCGGCTGTGAAAAAATCCTTTTGGGACTTCCGTTAAATATGGACGGAACGGAAGGAGAACGCGCGCTCAAAGTCAGAGAATTCGGCGCGATTTTGGAAGAAACGTCCGGGTTGCCCGTTGTTTACGAAGACGAGCGGCTGACTTCGATCGAAGCGGAAGAGATATTGATCGAAGCGGGGCTCAGCCGCGAAGAAAGGAAAAAAGTCATTGATAAAGTCGCGGCGGAGATCATCTTGCGCGATTATCTGAATAAATAAGCGAGGGTATTATGGAAAACGAAAAAATCGAAAACAACGAAGAGATCGAAACCATCGTCTTGACGGACGAGGACGGAAAAGAAGTCAAATGCGAGTTTTTGGATACCGTTGAATTAAACGGTAAGCTCTATTGCGTCGTAGAACCGATTGAAGGCGGCGAAGAGTATGAAGAGGGCAGTTGCTATATCTTCCATCTGAACGACAACGGTGACGAAACCGTCGATCTGACCCCGATCGAGGACGAATCGGAGTTGAACGCGGTTTTCGAGAAATTCTTGGAAAACAATTCCGAAAATTGCGACGGAAACTGCTCCGGTTGCGCGGGTTGCGAAGAGAAATAATCTCTTCAAAAAATATCTGTGAAAGCCACGCTTGTTTTATGCAAGCGCGGCTTTTTATTTCTTCGGCGAATATTTTTTATTTTGCGACGCAAAAATCGTTGCAAACCTTTTTTTTATATGATAATATTTATATTGCTAAAAAAGCACTGCGGTCGAGATCGTACTGTTGCTCGTTTGAGTTGGGGCGGTCGCAGAAGCTGCGGGAAGAAAAAACAGGAGGAATTTTTTGTATGTCAGTAATCACCATGAAACAACTTTTGGAAGCCGGCGTTCACTTCGGTCACCAAACGCGCACTTGGAACCCCAAGATGAGCAAGTATATCTATACGGCTCGTAACGGCGTTCATATCATCGACCTTGAAAAAACGGTCGTTGAGATCGAAAAAGCGTATGCGTTCGTTCGCGATCAAGTTAAGATGGGAAAGAGCGTTCTTTTCGTCGGAACCAAGAAACAAGCGCAAGATGCGATCAAAGAAGAGGCGGAGCGTTGCTCGATGTATTACATCAATCAAAGATGGCTCGGCGGCACGCTTACGAACTTTAAAACGATCCGCACGCGTATCGATCGTTTGAATAAACTCAATCAAATGGAACAGCTCGGCGAATTCGATCTTCTTCCGAAGAAAGAAGTCGGCTTGCTTTTGAAAGAGCGCGATATCCTCGAAAGAAACCTCGGCGGTATCAAATATATGCGCCAACTCCCCGACCTTTTGTTTGTCGTTGACGTTGACAAAGAGCACCTCGCCGTAGATGAAGCGAATAAACTCGGCATCCCCGTCGTTGCGCTCGTCGATACGAAGTGCAACCCCGATAACGTGACCTGCGTGATTCCGGGCAACGACGATGCGATCCGTGCCGTTAAACTCATCGCTTCCACGATCGCGAATGCGGTCATCGAAGCAAAAGAAGGCGTTGAATTCAGCGTTTCCGACGAGGAGGAAGAAGCGCCCGCCGCCGTTGAGGAAGTAAAAGAAGAAGCTGCTCCCGCGGAAGAAGCCGCCGAAGCACCTGCCGCAGAATAAGATAGGAGGACGACAAGTATGTTTACCGCAAGTGACGTTAAAGAACTCAGAGAAAAGACCGGCGTCGGTATGATGGATTGCAAAAAAGCATTGACCGAAGCAAACGGAGATATGGAAAAAGCGATCGAGATCCTTCGCGAGAAGGGGATGGCGACAGCCGCGAAAAAGGCGTCGAGGATCGCCGCAGAAGGCGTTGTCGCCGCGAAAATCGAAGGAAACGTCGGCGCGCTCGTCGAAGTAAACTGTGAAACCGACTTCGTTGCGAAAGGAGATGCCTATCAAGCTTTCGTTGCGGACGTTGCGGATTATGTCGTTAAAAACGACGTCGCGGACGTGGATGCGTTGATCGCCGCGAAAAATGCGGAAGTCATCGAAGCAACCGCAAAGATCGGTGAAAAAATCGCAATCCGTCGTTTCCAAAAATTCGTTGCGGAAGGCGGCATTCTCGAAAGCTATATCCACATGGGCGGAAAGGTCGGCGTGCTCGTTGAAGTGACCGGAGAAGATACTCCCGCCGCTCGTGAATTTGCGCACGACGTTGCGCTTCAAATCGCTGCTGCGAAACCTTCTTACGTTTTCAGCTCCGAAGTTCCGCAAGCGGAACTCGATAAGGAAAAAGAGATCTTGACCGCGCAAGCCTTGAATGAAGGCAAGCCCGCGGCGATCGTTGAAAAGATGGTTCTCGGCAGAATCAACAAATACTACAAAGACGTTTGCTTGATGGATCAGCAATTCGTCAAAAACCCCGATCTTTCGATCAAGCAATATCTTGCTTCCGTCAATAAAGAATCCGGGTTGAATCTCGCCGTTAAGCGTTTCGTTCGCTTTGAGATGGGCGAGGGGCTTGAAAAAAGACAAGATAACTTCGTCGACGAGGTTATGAGCCAAATCAAGTAATGTAAAAACCATTACGGAAAAGGGCAATTCATTTTGCCCTTTTTTATAATGGATTTTTAATGAGATAATCGGAAATTCAGGAGAATTCGATATGAGCGGATATAAGAGAGTCATTATCAAAATATCGGGCGAAGCGCTTGGCGGAGATAACGGTTTCGGGCTTTGCCCCGAAACGATCGAACGCATCGTCCAAGATATCATTCAAGTCAAAGATCAGGGCGTTGAAGTCGGTATCGTCGTCGGTGGCGGAAACTTCTGGCGCGGCGGAAAAGCGAAACATATGTCCGATCGTGCAACGGCGGACCATATGGGAATGCTTGCAACCGTTATGAACGCTCTTGCCTTACAAGATGCGTTTGAGCGTTCCGGCGCCGAAACAAGGGTGATGACAGCTTTGACGATCACGCGCGTTGCCGAACCTTATATACAAAGAAAAGCGATCAATCATTTGAAAAAAGGCAGGATCGTGATTTTTGCTTGCGGGACGGGCAATCCCTATTTTACGACGGATACCGCCGCCGTGCTGCGCGCCGCGGAGATCGGTGCGAATGCGATCCTTCTTGCAAAAAACGTGGACGGTGTTTACAGCGCCGACCCGAAAGTGGATCCTACCGCGAAGAAGTTCGAAGAGTTGAATTATATCGATCTTTTGAATAATCACCTCGGCGTTATGGATTACACCGCGGCGTCGCTTTGTATGGATAACAAGATCCCGCTTATCGTCTTCGGACTCAAAGACGAGGGCAGTATCTTAAAAGCCGTTAAAGGCGAAAAGATCGGAACGTTGATCCATTAACGTGCGAGTTGCATTTTTTGCGTATAAGTGCTAAAATAAATTTATATTGTAACGGGAGATAGGTCTATGTCATACGATATTATGGAAGTTTTGGAACTTTTGGACAGCTATGAAGGCGCTTTGAAAAAGGCGGTCGATTCTTATAAAGCCCATATCTTAAACATTCGCGCAGGTAGGGCGAATCCGCATATCCTCGA
>DBVY01000001.1:33897-36103 GCA_002308575.1 Christensenella sp. UBA1252 | reverse complement strand
GAGAAGATCTGCGAGTGCGACGACGATTTGATGGAAAAATTCATCATGGAAGAGGAGATCACGGTTCCCGAGCTCAAAGCAGCGCTCCGTAAGGGCGTTATCGCGAACAAGATCGTCCCCGTGCTCTGCGGAAGCGCGTTTAAAAACAAGGGCGTGCAAGCGCTTTTGGACGCGATCGTGGATTATCTTCCCTCGCCTCTCGATATCGGTAATACCGAGGGTATTGACCCCGATCATCACGACAAAGTCCTTTCCCGTATTCCGGGCGACGACCAACCTTTCAGCGCGCTTGCGTTTAAGATCATGACCGACCCCTACGTCGGCAGATTGACCTTTATCCGCGTTTACAGCGGCGTCTTGAAGAGCGGCGACAGCGTTTTGAACGCAAACAAAGGCAAATCCGAGCGTATCAATCGTATTTTGCGTATGCATGCGAACGATCGTAAGGAGGTGGACAGCCTTTCCACCGGCGACATCGGCGCGGTCATCGGTCTTAAAAACACGACGACCGGTAACACCCTCTGCGACGAGAAATTCCCGATCGCGTTCGGTGAAATGACCTTCCCCGAGCCGGTTATCACGCAGGCGATCGAGCCCAAGACCAAAGCCGGTCAGGATAAGATGGCGGTCGCGATCCAAAAGCTCGCGGAAGAAGATCCGACGTTCCGCGTTTACACCGATAAGGAAACCGGACAAACGATCATCGCGGGTATGGGTGAGTTGCACCTTGAGATCATCATGGACCGTTTGGTCCGCGAATTCCACGTCGAAGCGAACATCGGCAAGCCCGAAGTTTCTTACAGAGAGCGCTTCAAGGGCGCGTGCGACGTCGAAGGTAAGTACGTGCGTCAGAGCGGCGGTCATGGTCAGTACGGTCATTGTAAGATCAAGCTCGAACCCGGCGAACCCGGTTCCGGCGTCGTGATCGAAGACAACACCGTCGGCGGATCCATTCCGAAGGAATATTTGCCCGCTGTTATCGACGGTATCACCGAAGCTTCCAAGACCGGTCAATACGGCTATGAAGTAATGGATTTCCACGTCAGTATTTACGACGGTAGTTACCACGAGGTCGACTCCTCGGAACTCGCGTTCAAACTTGCCGGTTCCATGGCGTTCAAAGCGGCTATGGAAAAGGTCGGAACCGCGCTTCTCGAACCGATCGCGCAGGTCAACATCACCGTTCCGGAAGAGTACCTCGGCGAGGTCATGAACACGATCTCCAAGCGCCGTGGTAAGATCAAGGCGATGGAATCGGACGGTTCCGTGCAATCCGTTGAAGCGGAAGTTCCGCTCGGCGAAATGTTCGGTTATGCGACGACGCTCCGCTCTGCGACGGCGGGTCGCGGCAACTTCGTAATGGCTTTCAAACATTATGATCTCGCACCCGAAAGTATTGTTGCAAAATTCAAAGTAAAGTAGTATAATTAAAAAAGTGTTAAGAAAAGTTGCAGCGATAGCTGCTTCAAAATAATAATTGTTAAAAGTAATTAGGAGGATAATTAACAATGGCAAAGGAAAAGTTTGACAAAAGCAAAGTGCACGTTAACGTCGGTACCATTGGTCACGTTGACCACGGCAAGACGACCTTGACAGCAGCTATCACGATGTACTGTGCTAATAAGGGTAACGCCGCTTCGATGAAGTACGACGAAATCGATAAGGCTCCCGAAGAGAAGGCACGTGGTATTACGATCAATACGGCGCACGTTGAGTACCAAACCGAAAAAAGACACTACGCTCACGTGGACTGCCCGGGACACGCGGACTATGTTAAGAACATGATCACCGGCGCTGCGCAAATGGACGGCGCGATCCTCGTCTGCGCGGCTACCGACGGCCCGATGCCCCAGACCCGCGAGCACATTCTTCTCGCCCGTCAGGTCGGCGTTCCTTACATCGTCGTGTTCCTGAACAAGTGCGACCAAGTGGACGATGAGGAGCTCCTCGAACTCGTTGAAATGGAAGTTCGTGAGATCCTTGACAAATATGAATTCCCCGGCGACACCACCCCGATCATTCGTGGTTCCGCTCTTCTCGCGATGCAAGCCGGCGTTGCGGGCAAGTTCGACGATCCCGCTTTCGGCCCGATCCAAGAGCTTCTCGACACCCTCGACACCTACATCCCCGATCCGAAGCGTGCTACCGATGAACCCTTCCTTATGCCTGTTGAAGACGTGTTCACGATCACCGGTCGTGGTACCGT
>DBVY01000001.1:33735-33884 GCA_002308575.1 Christensenella sp. UBA1252 | reverse complement strand
ATCGTCAAGATGAACGATAAGGTCGAACTCGTCGGTCTTCGTAACGACAACAGCACCCTTGAAACCGTCGTCACCGGCGTTGAGATGTTCCGTAAACTTCTCGACTTCGCCGAGGCGGGCGATAACATCGGTCTTCTTCTCCGTGGTAT
>DBVY01000001.1:7835-33576 GCA_002308575.1 Christensenella sp. UBA1252 | reverse complement strand
AAGGGTGTCGAAATGGTTATGCCCGGCGATAACATCGATATGGAAATCAAGCTCATCACCCCGATCGCAATCGAGCAAGGCTTGCGCTTCGCTATCCGTGAAGGCGGCCGTACGGTTGGTTCCGGTGTTGTTGCGGCGATTATCAACGACTAATTTCCGTCAAATTCAAAAAAGGCTGTTCCAAATCTTCGGAACAGCCTTTTTTTGACGAGTGCGTATGGCGACGCAATTGCTTCGTTTCTGACTGCGAGGCGGCAAATTCCCGTATGGATTTCGCTTTTCGTATAGACATTTTTTCGTTTTTGGTGCTATAATAAAAAATAGTTCAAAGGAGGATCTTATGAAGAACTTTTTCGTCAAATTGTTTGCGGCAATGAAAGCGCATAAGGGCAGAACGATCGCAATCTCCGTAACGGCGTTCGTTTTGATTTGCGCGATCGTAACGGTTTGTTGTTTGAGCGCGTTTTTGTTTAACCGCTTCGCAACGGGCTACGTTCCTTCGGATACCGCGCTTGCGGAGATCAACAATAACCCCGCGAATCAATATAAGCGTGTCGTAATCATCGGCGTGGACGGCGTAGGCGACTTTTTCGGGAAAATTTATACGCCGAATTTCGATAAGATGTTCAGCCAAAAGACGATCGGAACGACGGAGATCAAAGCTTCGATAACCTATCGCGGCGTTGCGGTCTATCCGACGATCAGCTGCGAAAACTGGTCGAGTATGTTCCACGGCGTGCGCCCCGTCTATCACGGCTTCTTGTTCCGCGACACGAACCAAAGGGTCGAAGCGGGCGAGCACTCGAAAAACGAGGATAAATACCCTTCGTTTATGGCGCAATTCCTCGCGCAAAAGCAGAACGGAAAAGTCCTTTCTGTCTGCACCTGGCGCGGCGTCAATAACGGTATCATCGAAAACGATGCTCGCATCACGAAGTACAACAGCTACGTCGCGGACGTTTATCAATTCCTGAAGAATTATAATCAAACGACGAAAATATCCGAAAATATTATGACCGTCGTGGATGAAAGCGAGCAGCCGACCGTAAGCACGACGATCCGCGACGATATCCCGGGCATCGAAGGTCAACTTTACGACTATTTGAGCGAACAAGTCAAATTGTACGGTTACGCGGACGAAACGATCGAAATGCGCGACGCGATGACGATGCAACGCATCATTTCCGAAACCGTTTCCGATCCCGATAAATACCAAATCGCTTATATGCATTTGGATCAGGTCGATCACGCGGGGCATTCCTACGGCTACGGGAAACCCGCTTATTCGAACGCCGTTTCGCGCGTCGATATGCTGATCGGCAGACTTTACGACGCTTACGAAGCCGCGGGCATGCTCGAAGATACCCTCTTTGTCCTCTGCACCGACCATGGTCACAGACTCCCCGGCGGACATAAAAACCATGGCAAAAACACGAGCCTCGAAGTCAACGTTACGTTCGCGATCGCGGGCAAGACCGTCAAGCAGGGCACGCCCGGGAAATATATCAACACCGACCTTGCGCCGATCGTCGCGTATGCGTTGGGGGTGAAGGCGGATAAGGATTGGCAGGGGCGCGTGCCTTACGATATGTTCAGCACTCTCTCTTGAGCGAGCGCGGATAAGGGCGCATCTGCTTTGTTCCAGCTCAAAATGTCGCAGTTACGTACAAAAAGTACGTGCCTGCGGCATTTTTTCGTTGCGCCTCGTATCTGCAACCCTTCTCCGCGCTCGCATGGGAAGAGGATAGGGGGCGTTACCTCCATTTGCACGCTTTTCCGTCGCCGAAGAACCGGTGCGTTCGCCGCCGAAGAATATATCGCATTGCGAAGATATTTTTATACGAGTAAGTGAATAGGCGAACTTTCCGCTTCGGTCGAGATGATAAATCATGAAAACGTCATTTCGAGCAAAAGGACCGCAGAGGCTCTGCCTTATAGCGAACCTGTCGAGAAATTGCCGATCATTCGTAACGTTTGACACGGTCAAAAATCAACGAAGCGGAGCGGGAAATCGGTAAAAAGCGCTTGATTTTTTGTTGTTTCGTAAGATTTACAAAATGAGAGAAAAAATTGTAAAAACCGCGATTTTTGCGTGGATTTGGAGCGAAAAAATTGTAAAAACGATTTACAAAATTAAAATTCGATAAAAAAAAGTATTGAAATCGAGGCGTTTCTTTGATATAGTATATGCGTGCGATAATACGCGCAATTGTTTTTTTATTTATAAAAAAAGAGCAAAACGCGGAAACGTCGCATAGAAAATGTAGAAAGGAAAGCGCCCGAACGGTGCTTTCGGAGGTAAAAAATATGACTTTGGCAAAGAAGACGGCAAGATGGCTCGTAACGGCTGTTCTCGTCCTCGCGCTCGCGTTGACCGCAGTGTTTGCGCTCGGTACGATCGCGTCGGCGAAGGCGGACGGAACGTTTACGGTCTATTTTAAAAACACCGGTTCGTGGGGCGCGGTAAACGCTTACGCTTGGACCGGTGAGGGCGGAGGCGCCGAAAAAGAATTCGGCGATTGGCCCGGCGCGGCGATGACCGTCGTGGATGCGGACACGCTTCCCGGTTGGTATAAGATCGACGTGCATAACGGCGTTGAGAAGATCATTTTCAACGACGGCGGAAGCAACCAAACGTCCGATCTCGATTTGGACGCGGCAACGCCTTTCTATATGGGCAGTTGGTCGGCAACCTTCCCCGATGCGGAAGCGCTTCCCGTTTTGATGAGTGCGACCTCGTCCGACGTGGCGTTCCCGAACCTTCTCGCTTCGGCATCCGCGAGGACGGTCACGGTGAATTATTATTTCACCAAACCGCAGTTTTCCGTATCGGCGATCGAAGGCAGATTCAATCCGACGATGAAGTTGCCCGACGGCACTTCGGTCAAACCGACCGCGATTGCGCTCGACGGCAATTTGGATACGGCTTTGGCGCTTGACTCCGTTTCCGATTATCTTGCGGGCACGAACAACGTCGTGTATTTCTCGCTCAATTCCACGGGTGCGGTCAGCGATTCGATGTTCGGTGTTTCCGCCGGCGCGATCTCGGGCTACTATCTGTTCCAAGCCACGTTCCCCCTTGCGGCGAATGCGGATCTCGGCGAATACACCTTCGAATTGACCGGTGATTTCGCGGCGAGCGGCTTGGCTGTCGTTTCTCCCGTTCTTACGGCGTCGCCGTTCTACGTTCGCGAAGCCGTTCAGGTTCCGACTGCGGCGGCGAATCTCGAATATAACGGTTCGGCGCAAACGGGCGTTGCGGGCGTGCAAAACAAAGTGACCGTAACGAACGGCGAAAAGACCGATGCGGACAGCTATCAAGCGACCGCGTCTTTGACGGATACCGATCTTTACGTTTGGTCGGACGGCACGTTTGCCGATAAGACGATCAATTGGTCGATCGCGACGAAGGACGTAACGATCTCCTTCGGTTCGGCGAGCTACACTTCCGATTACGGCGATCCCCTCGCTTCGATCACGTTTGACGACAGCGGTCTTTGCGCGCAAGGCGACCTCGGCGTTCTTTCTTACACCGCGGTCAATTCCAATTCCGAGCCCGTTACGTTGTCCAACCTCTCTCCGGTCGGAACCTACACCTTGACGGCGACCGCTTCGCAAGCGAACGCGAACTATAACGTTACGTTCGGCACGGCGACTTACACGATCGAGGCGAAAGTGTTCGATATCAAATTCCAATACAAGTTCGGGGACAGTGTGAGCTGGCTCGATTTGGATAACGGCGTCCTCGTTCCCGTCGCGCAAGAACCCGAAGCGACGACCGTCGGCATCGGCGACGCGATCCCCGCGGCTCCCGCGATCCGTTGGTTTAAGACGGCGGGCTTTACGTTCGGCGGCGACGCGGCAACGACTTATACCGTTGCGATGTCCACCTCGCAAGATCCCGTCTTGGTCGCGGAATACACCTATAACGTCGGTACCGGCGACGTGACCGGCGACGGATCGGTCAACGTGGACGACATTCGCGCGATGAGGCTTGAAAACGTCACCAATATGAATTACGGAACTCTTCTTGCTTCCGCGGCTGTCGCTTGGGAAAACAGGACGGCGAACGGCACCTTCTTCCACGTTGCCGCGGCGGACGTAAACGGTTCCGGTTCCTTCAATTCCGCGGATATCGTTCGCGTTCGTGAAGCGCTTGCGACGGGCTACGGCTACTACATCGTGACCGGTGAGAACGTTACGGGTCAGGAAGTCCTCGGCCTTGAATTCGTCGAAGTCGACACCCTCCAAAAACTTATCAACGCGGTCAACGCGGGCAAGCCTGCGAAACTTACGCAAAACATCACCGAAGAGGCTGCGGACTTTGATCTGACGATCCACAGCTCCGCTTATATCGATTTGAACGGACACACCTTGACGGTGAACGAGTTCTCCCTTGCGACGCCCGACACCGGCGCGACGCTTAGGATCGAGAACGGAACGATCTACACGATCGAAGACATCACGATCAGCGCCCCGAACGGCAACGTCAGGATCTCCGCGGTCGAAGGCTATCATTACGAAGGACAGGCGGTTAACCTCGCCGCTTATTCGAGCAGCTTGCACATCGAGGGCAACGTTGCGTTCTATACCTATAAAATCAACGGTTACGACACCGCGCAGGACGTAAAAGACGCGATCGAAGATACCTCTCTTGAAGTTGCGCAAGTAACCGCGGCGCAAGAAAGCGCGGCGCAAGCCGTTGCAGAAGCGAAGCAAGCGGTAGAAGACGCGACCGAGCAAGAGAAAGAAACGAAGGTTGCCGAACTCAAAGCGCTTGCCGCGCCCGTCGTGATCCCGGCGGATACGCACGTCGTCGTTGAGAGCGGGGCGAACCTCGTCGTCGAGAAGATCGACGTGCAAGCCACCGCAGGCGTAACGACCTTTACGATCGACGTTAAGAATGAAAACGCGATCCTCGTCAACGTCGACGCGACGAATGCGGATATCGCGGTCGTCAACATCGCGGGCGAAGACAGCAAGGTCGAAGTTGCCGGCGACGCTTTGATCCTCGACAACACCAAGAACGCGAACGTCGCAACGATCGACGAGTTTTTGGCGGCGATCCAAAATAAAGTTCCGAGCGTCGTTTTGATCGACGATATTACGACGAACAGCAATAAACCGGTTCGCTTCGATTACGACGCGACCTTGTATCTGAACGGCAAAACCTTTGAGTCCACGAACGACGTTGCGATCCGCGTGATCGGAGGCGCGAGCCTTACGATCGAAGGAAACGGAGATGTCGTTGCGCGCGAAGGTTGCGTGATGGCGTTCGACGGATCTTCCTTTACGATCAACGGCGGCGAATACACCTGCACCGATAACTTCGTCTTCGGAACGAACGGCACCGAAGGCAGAGGAAACAACACGATCACGATCAACGCCGGCGTCTTTAACGGTGAGATCGAATCCGCGGGCTACGTCGCTTGCGGCGTTTACGTTGCGAACAGCGACCTCGTTACGATCAATGGCGGTACGTTCAACGTTACGGACGGTTGCGGCGTTTTGGCGCGTAGCGGTAACACGACGGTCGGCGAGAACGTCGTCTTTAACGTGACGGGCGACAACCAGAACCTCGGTAAAGTCGGCGATAGCCGCGTCGTTATCCCCGCGGGCGAAGCGATCGTTTTGGATCTCAAAGCGGCGTATCCGGGCGGCGTACCGACGATCAATAACAACAACGCGGAAACGGTGTACGTCGTCGTTGACGGCACCTACACGTTCGCGAACGACGACGCGTCCTTCCATGCGGCGCGCGGCGTTTACGACAACGTGATCCTGACCGGTGATTTCGACGATTATCTGTACGTTACGAAAGATATGAACGTGTATTTGAACGGACACACCGTTGACGCGAGCGGAACGAAATACGTTGCGATCTACGTTGTCGAAGGCGCGACCCTGACGATCAACGGCGAAGGTAACGTGATCGCGAAGGAAGGCTGTGTCATGACCTTCTCCGGTTCCAACCTCGTGATCAACGGCGGTACGTACACCTGCACCGATAACTTCGTGATCGGCATGAACGGCTCCTCGAACCAAGGCGGCAACACGATCACGATCAACGGCGGTACGTTCAACGGATCGATCATGTCCGCGGGTTACATCGCTTGCGGTATTTACGTTTCCAACACCTACAACGTTTACGTGAACGGCGGAACTTTCAATATCACGGACGGTTGCGGCATCTTGGCGCGTAGCGGTAACACCGTCGTCAGCGACGCAGTCGTCTTCAACATCCTGACCGATGACGACACTCTTACCGCAGGTAAGGTAGGCGACAGCGCGGTTCAGGTCCCGACCGGCGAAGCGTTGGTGCAAGACTTCCTCGCGGCGTATCCGGGCGGCGAACCGACGATCACGAACAACAGCAACTACACGGTCACCGTTCTCGAATAATTTCGAAGACGAGAAAATGAGCGGAAGCAAAAAATTGCTTCCGCTTTTTTTATGTCTTTGCCTGTTCCGTTTCGCGTGGAAAGGCGGCGTTCGATCCCGTTTTCAGGCTCGAAAAAAGAGTGGAAAAGCGGCGAAAAACGTTGCCGAATTTTAAGGGAGAACAAGGGAGTTTTTTCGGCGTGTCCGCACCTATAAACCGCATTCTTCGAATAAATGCGGCGGAAGGGGCGCAAAAAGAGGAAAAATTCCCAAGATTTCCCGAAAATATTTTCGCAAAAGGCTGTTCTTTTTGTAACACGATATGATACAATAGCATATGTAGCTACGTCTATATGTTTTTTTGCGTCCGCGCGCACATACGAGGAAGGAAGAAACTATCTTTCGCGCCGCTGTGAAACGCAAAAGACATTCGATAAAAACAACCTTGTTCGATCGTTCGAAACGGAAAAGGAGATAAAATGGTTACGTCCGAAAGAAAGAAATTATCAATGGGAATCGGCGCGCTTGCGGCGATCCTCGCCTTTGTGTGGCTCTTCTTTTGCGCGCCTTTTTCATACGCGCATGCGCAAAATGATAAAAAAATCGTTTTGGAGAGCTCTTACGTAACGACGGCGGTTGCGGCGCGCGAAGGCGTGTACGCGGGCTTTTCGCAGGGCGACACCGTGACCGTAACCTATGCGCTTATCGTAAACGAAGGCTTGCTCGAATCGACCTGGACGCCGACCTATGACGACCGTTTCGCTTTGACTTCTTTTGCCGTCGGGCAGAACTGGTCGCTTTTCAATTCCTATCCCTACGAGGGGCAGGGCGGCGTGATCGAGTACAGGACGGCGGCGGAGCAGATCGCCGCATTCAACGCGGCGCGCGCTTCGAGCGGCGAATTTTCGTACGAGAGATTGACCTTCCAAGTCTTCGCTTCGATCGACGAGGCGACGGCGCTTTCCGCTTCCTTCATTACGATCACGTACACCGCGCTTTCGGATATCGAAGCGCCGACCGTCGGTTCTCCCGTCCTTACGTTCGGTTTGAACGCCGGCGTAAACGCCTATGCTTCGCCGTACACGCAAGCAGCCGCGAGCGGCGACGAATTGATGGATATTTTCTTTAAAACGGGTGAAGAGCAAGGCGAGCCCGTTCTTTCCGGCATCGCGGGCGGCGATCTTTCTTTGCGCGTGTTGGCGCCGATCACCGCTACGTTCGAAGATCAGGAGATCGAGATCAACGATGGCGTTTTTGCCGTCGAAAGCATTGTTTACGACTTGCTTTCTCCCGTTGCCGATCCGCAAACGAGCGTAAATCCGTACGTGGCGGAGGGCGGCGCGGTTTCTTTCTTGTTTTATACCGCGGATCCCGCGCTCGGCGGCGAGCCGATCCTTGACGGTGGCAATCCCGCTCTTCCGAGCGTTGCGGGCGTCTATTTCGTAACGGCGACGTTCTCCGAAACGGAGCATTTTGACGGCTTGGTCCTTTCCGCTTGGATAACGCTCGTTGAGCGCGCAACGTATTCGTTCTCGTTCCGCGCGATCCTCGGCGAAGATCACGATTCCGAGGTCTTCCTCGATTGGAACGGCGCGAAATTCGTTTTGTCCGATGAAAGCAAAACGTCCGTGTTCAGCGTCGGTTCTCCGCTTCCGAAAAAGGACGGCGTTTGTTCGTTCAGGATCGTCAAATGGTTCAAGGCGGTCGAAGTCAATAACGAAACGCAGTACGTCGAAGTCGTTTTGTTCGAAAAGGCGCAAAGCGTCGAGATCGACGACGGCGCGTATTATCTCGCGGAAATGGCGTATGACGTCGGCGCGGGCGACGTAAACGGCGACGATCTCGTAAATATCGACGACGTATTGGTGATGAAGCGCGCATTCGTTTCTCCGCAATCGTCGACCGCGATCGCGACGCCCGCCGAAGCGTGGGCGCATATCGGGGACGAAAACCGCGGGGGACTTTTGTTCCTTTCCGCGCGCGACGTAAACGCGGACGGGCGCTTTGATTCGCGCGACGTCGTTTACACGCTCGAAGCGATCGCGACGGGCTATGCGTTCGTGATCAAGAGCGGCGTGACCGCGGAAGATTCCTTCGTCGGCGGCGAACGTGTGCTTGCGGCACAGACGCAAACGTATGAAGGCGAAACCTTCGACGCGGATTCCGTTGAAGAGATCGCCGCGCTGATCTCGGCGAATAAGGTCGTCCGTTTGACGGCGGACGTGAACGCGGAGGGGCAGGACGTAGAGATTTTCTTCTCGGGCGATATCGTGATCGACCTGAACGGATTTGCGTTCTCGGCGCATTCCTTCCTTATTACGGCGGGCGGTTCGTTTACGATCCGCAACGGCTCGATTGCCTACGATTCGGTAACGATCCAAAGCGGAACGGGCATTTATCTGAAAGGCATCGCCAATATCGACGATATAAACGGCGAGATCACGACTTTGTCGGAGTAAGCATCCATGAAAAGGGTAGCATTGCTTCTTTTGATCACCGCGTTGGTTTGCTTTCTTTCGATCGCGTTTCCCGCGCTCGCGCAAGCGGAAGGACACGACGTCCAAGCGAAATTGACCGTGAACGTCGAAACCGAATTCGTTTTCGTGACCGCGTCGTTGACGAAAAACGACGGTGTGACGGCGCTCGGACTTCGCGTGGAGTACGACGAAGAAACGTTTGAGCTCGTTGAAAGCGAATTCAAAACCGCGCTCTCTTCGTTGGATCCGACCGACGCCTTCCACGACGAGGCGTTGACCTACGAATACCCGTATCGGATCTCCTATATCGGGTACGGGGAAAACCGAACGGACGTGGGCGACTTGTTTACGTTGAAATTCCGCGTAAGGAACGACGCGGTGAACGGCAAAAAGAAATTTTCGCTCTACGTGTACGATATGTCCTATTACGACGGCGCTTCGCTCGTCACCCCTTCCGAATTCGAAGGTGAGGGTGGCGCGGATCCGTCGGGCGGTAAAAAACTGGCGGAGGATTCCTACGTTTTGTCGAACGGGATCTTCCCTTCGACGAAAGGAAACGTTCCGTTGATCGTCGGAATGTCCGTCGGAGGCGGGGCGATCCTCGTGCTTCTCGCGGCGGCGGCTGTCGTTACGATCAAGAAAAAAAGAACGAATGATAAAAAGGCATAAGCAGAAGTTTGGAGAATGGGAATGGAAAAGAGTTTGAAAAGAGTAAACGGTTCGAAAATAGGAACGCTTCTGATCGCGATATTTGCGATCGCGATCGTGCTGACCGGTCTTGCTTTCGTTCAATCGAGCATAACGGCGGGCGCCGATCCCGCGATCACGCAAGCGATTGCGGTTGATAACCTTTCGGTTCATCGCGGGCAGGAATTCGACGTCAACGTTTCTTTGACCGGAAATGCAAACGGATTGTACTCTCTGCGTCTTCTCGTGACGTTCGATACGTCCGCAATGACTCTCGTCGGCTATCGTCGCGGCAAGGCAAGCGAAGGTTACGCGCTGACGACCGCTTCGGATTTCATAACGGCGAACGCCGCCGCAGGCTACGGTTCGTTCGGCGACGAAGCGCATCCGTTCGTCCTGCTTTGGAACAGTTCCGATTTGATGAAAGGGAACGGAAAGATCGTAACTTTGACCTTCCGCTCCAAAAAGAACGCCGTGGTCGACGACCGCGAAAACGGAGCGCCGTATCAAATCAACGTCGCTTGCGATGAAAAGAACACGCGCGTCAAAGTCGGTGAAGATTGTCTTCTTCCCGTTTCGGGCGGCACGGTCACGACGCTGTACGGCGAGCATTACGTTCTCCTTTTGGACGAAAACGGAACGGACACGTTCGTCCTCTTGGAAAACAACAACGATCGCGTTACGCTCGAAGACGCGGAAAACGTTCGCCCCGGCGAGCATCCCGAAAGAGCGGCGGACAGTCGATTCACGTATACGTTCAGAGGTTGGAAGGAATCGGCGGACAGTCTGCCCGATCATCTCATTTACGAGCCGACCTTCGACGCCGTTCCCGTCGAGTACACGATCACTTTTAATCAAGGGATCGAAGACGACGATATCAATTATGCCGACGATCGTCTTTCGACCTTCCTCGGCGCGGGATATGCGTTTGATCCGTTGCATCCCGTAACCTTCTCTTACGGCGACATCGTCGTTTTTGACGATTATAAACCCGTTGCCGATTATACCGTGCATCCCGAATACACGTTCGTCGGTTGGTTTGAAGATATTTTCTGCGAAACGCCCGTTTCTTTCCGCACGATGCCGGATCATAACATAAATTTGTACGGTTGTTATCGTTTGAACGTCGAATCCGATCAAACGACGGCGAGCGCGTTCGAAGTCGAGGTTTCCCTGGCGGATGGGTTCGTGTTTGCGACCGTTTCGGTCAAAGAAAATTTCGGCGTCAACAGCTTTGCGTTCACGCCCGATTTCAACGGTGAAATTCTCGCGTTCGAGGGCTTCCTCGCCAAACCGGACGGGCCCTTCGTTTCGCTCGGAGATTTCCTGTTCCCCGCCGTCAACGCGGCGACCGAGGTGGGGTCGGCTACCCTCGGCGTTTGGCAAAACGCGGAAGGCGGCTACGATCTTTCTTCGCTTACGTTCGGCTTCGTTTCCTCTTCGGGGAACGTGCTTGCGACGGGCGAATTCGTAACGCTTAAATTCTCGGTGAAAAACGGCGCCGCCGCAGGCGCGCAAACGATCGGGGCGAATGCTTCCGCTTCGGACGTGACTCGATTTAAGGAGGACGGAAGCCTTTGGTATGCTTCTTCGATCTCACTGCCCGGCAGTTTTGAGATCCGGAGGATCGTGAAACCCGTGGCGAAGAACGTCGAATATTTCTATAACGGCTCGAATCAATCCTTCGAATTCGAACCGGCGATTGACGAAACCTATCTTGCCGTTGCGAACGGTCAAAGAAAATTCGCGGGCACCTATGAAGGGAACGACGCCGTCGTCGTTTCTCTCCGCGCGTTTAACGACGTCTATCTGACTTGGACGGACGAAACCACGGGCAACGTGTCCTTCCCGTTCGTGATCGGAAAGCGTTCGGTCACCCTCCCGACCGAAACGACGCAAACATATACCTACACGGGCGATCCGATCGAGTACGTCTTCGGTTCGGACGGCGAGAGCGCTTACTACGAAGTTACGAACGGCACGCGCACGAACGCCGGCGTTTACAGCGGCGACGATCGCGTTTGCGTTTCGTTGACCGACCTTGAAAACACCGTTTGGGCGGGCGGATCGAGCGATCCCGTGCGCTTTACGTTTACGATTCAAAAGCAGGTCGTAACGAGCCCCGTCGTGAATGCGAAGGCTTATACCGGATCGGTCTTGACCGCAGACGTTTCGGACGGCGAATTGTACGTCGTTTCGGAAAACGAGGGCGGCACGGACAAGGGCGACTATCCGGTCGTGTTTACCTTTAAAAACGGAGTTTTCGAGAATTACGCTTGGGCGGATTCGGACGACGAGTCCGTAACCGTTCTCTTCTCGATCACGGACGTTCAGAACGCTTGGACGGTCACGCCGTACGTTGCGGATAAGTACTACGACGGCCGCCCGATCGAAACGAGCGCGGCGAAAGCGCAGTTCGGCGGAAACGCTTCGGTCACCTTCCGCAATCGCGCGGAAGCGAACGCCGAATTTTCGGCGGAGGCGCCTGTCAACGCCGGTATCTACACCGCGAAATTCTTCGTGGAAGGAACGGCAAGTTACGCTTCCATCACCGAAACGATCGACTTCGAGATCTTCAAAGCCGAGCTTACGATCCCGACACCCACCGTCAGGACGTACATCTATAACGGACAGTCGCAGACCTACGAATTCGAGAACGCGGGGGATACCGAGGCGTACGAAGTTGCGAACGGAACGAGGACGGAACCCGGTTGGCAGTTCGTTTTCGTTTCGATCAAGGACAAAAACAATTACGTTTGGAAGGACGGAACTTCTCTCGATAAATCCTATCGCTTTGAAATTCGCGGTATTTCTTTGACCGCCGCGACCGATACGATCGGCGTTAAGGTTACGAACGAACTCGGTTTCTCACTCGACGAAAGTTTGAGCGCGGCGGACGTCTTGGGAACGAAGGCGGAGTTGACCGCGTTGATCGCGGGCAAAACGGCGGTCCCCGCGGCGGGTCAAACGCCCGATCTCGACGCGATCGCAAATAAGTGCGTTTTCGCCGTGATCGACGTTTCGCTTTTGCTGGACGGCGTGGCGGTAGACGTCTTTAACGGAACGTACGCATTTGAATTGACTCTTCCGGAAAACGGCAGGACGGGCTTCGCCGCCGCGGTGATCGACGGGGATGACCTCGTCGTGTTTGAAACACAAACGGTCGAAGGCAAAGTTTTGTTCTCGCAAGGTGCGGTCGGCAGGGTCTTCCTTCTCGCGGATCACGCCTATACGGAGGAAATCGTTTCGGACGGCGCCTTAAAAACCGCCGCGGATTGCGAAAACGCCGCCGTTTACTATAAGAGCTGTCCGTGCGGCGCGATCGGGACCGAAGAAACCTTCTCTTCGGGCGAAGCGCTCGGCCACGATTACGACTTTGTAAACGCCGTTTGGAATTGGTCGAACGACAGAAAGACGGCGACCGTTACCGTTATATGTTTACGCGATGCGGCGCACGTCGGAACGTTGGACGCTTCGATCGCGATCACCGATCACGCGGCGCCCGGCAAGGAAACTTCCGGCTTTATCGAGTACACGGCGACCGTGATCTACGGCGGCGTTTCGCATACGTCCATTGTGACGGACGTCATTCCCTCCACCGGACACGTCTTCTCGGCCGATCCGATCTGGACTTGGTCGGAGGACGGTAATTCGTTTAAAGCGATCGCCACCTTCGTCTGCGATTGCGGCGAGATCATTCGAAACGAGATCGCCGTCGTTACGGAAACGGTTTCCGCGGCGAAGATCTCCTATCATGCGAGCGTTCTTTTGTACGGAGAAGAATTCGTTGACGATTTTTCGGTGGATCGCCCCGTTGCGATCTTCGATTTCAACGACGGCGTAACGCCCGAACAAAGCGCGGTGCTTTTGCCCGGCGACAGCGTTGTATTCCCGAACGCGCCCGAACGCCGGAACTTCGAGTTCCTCGCTTGGGAAGGAAACGACGGTTCGTATATCGTCAAATCCGAGAACGGCGCGTTTATCGATTACAAGATCGGGTTCGATCAAGTGATCTTTACGGCGAAATGGAGGCCGTTCGGCTCGATCGAAGTTGCGGTCAAAGGCGAAAACGGCGCGGGGATCGCAGGTGCGCTCGTTACGCTGTATAACGGCGACGCGCTCGTTACCTTCGGCGAAACGGGAGCGGACGGCAAGGCAGTCTTCCAAAAGGTTTTATACGGAAACTATAAGCTCGTGGCGGAGAAGACTTATAAGGACGACGTAAACAAAGTTACGAGTACGTCTTCGATCGATTTGGAGGGCGTGTCGGCAAAGACCGCGGTTGAATTGCCGGGCGTTCGTTTCAGCACGTTCATTGAGGGCGACGGATCTTCCGACGGATTGGAAGACGCGATCTCCGACGAGGAGAAGGTCGCGATCTCGGACGGAACCGAAGAAGGCGCGATCAACGAGATCGTGATCACGCAGAAGCGCGTAAAGGATGTTGCGGCGAGCGTAAAAGACGAGTTCGCGTCGAAACTCCTTGCGGACGCGATCAACGGAAAACTCATCGACTTCTATAACGTTTCGATCGTGATGACGGTCACGCAAAGGAATTCTTTGGGCGCTCCGTTCGTAAAACAGGAATCCATTACGGTTTCGAATCGTTTCCAGACCAACGTCTTCCCGATCTCCGCGGAGCTTCGTTCCGAGCTTATGAAGATCGGCGGCACGGCGGATAACATTTTCGTCTATAAGCGCCACGTCGGCGAAAACGGCGTCACGCTTTCCAACCTCCCGAAAGTTTCGCCTGCGGAAGGGGAAGAAGCGCTGA
This sequence comes from Christensenella sp. UBA1252, assembly GCA_002308575.1. GTDB lineage: Bacteria > Bacillota > Clostridia > Christensenellales > CAG-1252 > CAG-1252. Next base: position 19,257 of record DBVY01000001.1, on the reverse strand, counting down.
CAGAATGCTTCTTTATCAAGATCGTCGGCGGCGTCGAATACATCGCGGTTCGTCAAAGGGAGTACAGCGAATTGTGCTTCGGCGTTTCGCCCGACCCCGTTCTGTACACGAACGAGATCACGACGCTGACGATCAACGATTGGACGTTCGGCTCTACGGCTTCCGTTCCGTACGCGACCGCGAAATACGGCACGGCAAATATCTCGTTTACCTATTCCGCGCAAGAGAACGGCGTCTATACCGCCGCGGTTCCCGTGAAAGCGGGCAGATATTTCGTGAAAGCGTCCGTGCCTGCGTCTTCGACGTACGACGCCGCGGAAAAGATCACTTCCTTTACAATCGCGAAGAAAGTCGTAACGCGTCCGACGGCGGACAATCGCTCGTTCGTCTATAACGGGCAAGCGCAGACCTATCAGATCGCGGCGAGCGAGGATTACGTCGTTTCGGGCGCAACGCAAACGAATGCCGGCACCTATAACGTTATCGTAACGCTTGCGGACGCCGATTCCCTCGTTTGGGATACGGGTCTTTCCGATCCGCTGACCTTCTCGTTTACGATCGCGAAGAAAAAGGTTTCTTCGATCGAAGGGATCTCGTTTAAAGATAAGGTTTTCCACTTTGACGGAAAGAAACACTCGATCACCGTTTCGGGCGATCTGCCCGAGGGCGTTACGGTTGCGTATGACGTTTGGGGCGAAACGGAGATCGGCAAGTACGTCGTAACGGCAACGTTCATCTCGACCGACCCGAACTACGATGCGACCGATCATCTTACGGCGGTTATGCAGATCCGTATGAATTGGGTGTGGATCATCATCCTTTTGGCGATCGTGTTCGTTTTGTTCGGAACGATGCTTTTTGCCGTCGAGGTCCTGATTAAGAAAATGAAGAAGTCGCAATCGGAGGAAGAGAATTCCGAAGAAGGCATAGAGGAAGATGCTTCCGAAGAAGAAGCCAAGGAGGAAGGAAAAAATGAATAATGCAGCGATCGTAGCGGAGCAATTTATCTCCGGGGTTTTGGGCGCAATCGTAGCGATCTACGTCATTCTCGGTGTCGCGATCGGGCTCGGCGCGGTTTCTTTGATCCGTCTTGCCGTTTATGCGAAAAAGAATAAGAATTTCATACCGACGAAGGGCAAAGAAAGAATCAAAGAGCTTGAAAACGCGCTCGAAGAAGAAAAACAAGCAAGAGAAAACGCGGAGAAGGCGCTCGCCGATGAAAAGATCGCGAAAGAAGAGGTGGAAAAGGCTCTCGCCGACGAGAAAGAAGCCGGCGATGCTTCCCGTCAAAAGCAAGAGGAAGTAAACAAAGAGCTCGAAACCACGATCGGTGAAAAGGATGCGGCTTGCGCGAGTTGTCGCGAAGCGTACGAAAAGGAGATCGAGGAGCTGAAAGAGAGGATCCGTGAGCTCGAAAACGCGCCGGCGCCCGAGCCGGAGATCAAGACGGTGATCGTCGAAGTGGAAAAGGAAAGGACGCTCAAAGAGAGCTTGACCGCCGCGAAAGAAGTCGGAACGGTCGGCACGATCTCGAAGAAATCCATTATCGAATATCTGACGGATAAATACGGCGACTCTTTGGAGCTCGTTGCCAGAGAAAACCGCACGGAAAACGGGAAACTGCTCCTTTCGGATAACCATTTCGCGTTCGCGCCGGACGGCAAACGCGTCTGCTTTACCTACGTCTACGAAACGGACGAAGGGCAGGTCGTTTCGCTCGTGAAGTTGGACGCGCATTACGCGGGCGAGCTCGCGAAAGCGCATGACGAAGTCAGTCACAGCCGCTTCCCGAAAAACAAGGAGAACGATTGGTACAGCGTCGTGGCGGACGCAACCTTTACCGACCAAGCTTATTACGCGGTCTTCGATCACGCGATCGAATTGATCACGGGCAAGGATCGGGAAGAGGAAGAGCCGATGCGTGAAATGACCTTGAAAGAAGGTTTGGCGGCGGCGAAAGAGGCGGGTGCGGTCGGCACGGTCACGAAAGCCTCCATCATCAAGCATTTGAACGAAAAGTACGAAGAGCGCGTGGAAACGAACGGCAGAGCGAATCGCACGGAGAACGGAAAGTTATTGCTTTCGGACAACCATTTCGCGGTGCCGGAAAACGGAAAGAAAGTCTGCTTTACCTACGTTTACGAAGACGACGACGGAAAGATCACTCTCCTCGTTCGCACGACGGCGGAGCACGCGAAAGAGCTTAGAAAAGCGCATAAGAGCGCGGTCTATCACAGCGCGTTCCCGAAGAATAAGGAAGCGGATTGGTACGGCGTCGTTGTGGACGACAGCTTTACCGAAAACGGCGTCTACGACGTATTGGATCGCGCGGCGGAACGCTTTTTAGGCGAAGAAGCGGCGGAAGATGTCATAGAAGAAGAACCGATCGAGGAAACGCCCGTTGAGGAAGCTCCGATCGAAGAAGAACCCGAAGAGGAAAGCGAATCGTTGGAGCTCGAAGAGCTCGGGTTAAAAGAAGGCTTGGCGGCGGCGAAAGAAGCGGGCGCGGTCGGCACGGTTACGAAGGCTTCCATCATCGAACATCTTTCCGAAACGTACGGAGATAAACTTGCCTTGTACGGAAGGAAGAAGCGGACGGATAACGGTAAGCTGTACGTGCCCGACAATCACTTTGCGATCAAAGGGAACGGACAGGTCTGCTTTACCTATATCTACGAGGATGACGACGGTTACGTTTTGATCCTTGCTCGCGAAAACGCCAAGTTCGTTAAGAAAATGCACGATGCGCACGGTTCCACCGTAACGAAGAGCGCGTTCCCGAAAAACAAGGCGAACGATTGGTACAGCTTTATCGTTGACGAAATGTACACGGCAAACGAAGTTTGGACGATCTTCGACGAAGCGATCAAGCACGTTTTGAGTTTGTAAAATACAACAGTTTCGTACTGTGAAAATAAAAAAAGGATGGAAGAAAGAATGAAAAGAACCATTAAGATCATCGCGATTGTAACGGCACTTGTTCTCGTGGTTACCTTGGTCTGCGCTTGCGACGGGCGGGGCGACAACAAAAAAGCGAATGTCAGCAGTTACGTTTCTCATACGGTCAAAGTCAATGCGGAAGGCAAACTTAAAATTCTGCAATTGACCGACACGCACTTTATCAATTCCGAAGTTACGAACGACGACGTTTTGCTCAATTATTCCCTTCGCGACGAATGGGCGATGACGGCGATCCGCTCGGTCATCGAAAGCGCGAATCCCGATATGATCGTTTTGACCGGCGACTCGATCTTTACGTTGGAAAACATCGAATTCATAACGAAAACGAAAGACAATTATGCGGCGTTTAAAAAGGTTGCGAATTACATCGATTCGTTCAACATTCCTTGGGCGTTCGTCTTCGGCAACCACGATGAAGAAGGCAGCCTCGGCGGGAAGATCTTAAAGAACGGAACCAAAAAGCAAAAGGGCGAAGCCGCGAAGAAAAAACTCGGCGAGTATTTGCTTTCGACCAACATCAAAAACTGTTTGTATGCGAATGGTCCGGAAAATATCAACGGGCTCGGCAACTATATCATCAACGTCGTCAATAAGGACGGATCTTTGAATAATTCGCTCGTTATGTTGGATAGCGGCTCTTATCTCGAAGGCGATCAAAGGAAGTACGAATACGTGCACGACGATCAACTCGAATGGTACGAAACCGCAATCCGCGATATCGCGAGGGTCGAAAAGAAGGATATGGTCCAATCTTTGATCTTCCAACATATCCCGATGATCGAATTCGAAAACGCGCTCGTTAAGTTCCAAGGCGCGCTTGAAGCGCTCGGCGAGAATTGGCAGGATACGATCAAATACAGCGGCACCGAACGCACGTTGACCGTGGACGGCGAGCCGATCACCTATCACTTCGGCGTCTATAACGAGGGTGAAGTTTGCGCGTCCTATATCGGCGAATGGAACGGCGTCACTTACGACGGCGGTCACGAATTCCAAAAGATCACGGAGCTCGGTTCGACGAAGTACGTGTTCTGCGGCCACGATCACAGAAACACCTATTCCATTACCTATAAAGGCGTTTGCTTGACCTATGGTATGAGCATCGATTACAGCGCGAACGGACTTCTTCCCGGAGAAGCCCAAAACGTTTATAATACGACCGAGCAACGCGGCGGTACGTTGATCACGCTGAACGCGGACAGCAGCGTAACGCTTACGCAAGTTCCGTTTACGCGTAACTTGTATCAAGAAGCCTTAGCCGCGCAGAACGCGTAATATGAAGAAGGGCAGAGTCGTTATCGGGCTCAGCGGCGGCGTAGACAGTGCGGTCGCCGCTCTTCTTTTGAAGCGGCAGGGATACGAAGTCATCGGGCTCTTTATGCGGAATTGGAGAGAAGAGGACGAATGCGGCAGATGCACGGCGGACGACGATTTCAAGGACGTAAGGCGCGTCGCCGATAAGATCGGCATTCCCTATTACGCCGAAGATTTTTCGGATCGTTACCTCGATCGCGTGTTTTCCGTTTTTCTGTCCGAGTACGAGAAGGGGCGCACGCCGAATCCCGACGTTCTTTGCAATCGGGAGATCAAATTCGAGGCGTTCGCGTCCTTTGCGAAGGCGGCGGAAGCGGATTTCGTGGCGACCGGACATTATGCGGACGTTTCACACGGAGAAAGACATCTTCTCCTTCGTTCGCAGGACGAAAATAAGGACCAAACCTATTTTCTGAATCAGATCACGGAAACCCAACTTTCCACCGCGCTTTTCCCGCTCGGAGCTTTGAAGAAAGGCGAAGTCCGCGCAATTGCAAAAGCGGAAGGTCTTCCCGTTTGGGAGAAAAAGGACAGCACGGGCATTTGCTTTATCGGAGAGAGGAATTTTCGCAATTTTCTCTCGACCTATATCCCGATGAAAAAGGGAGAGATCGTAACGCCGGACGGAAAAGTCGTCGGCGAACACCAAGGCGTTTTTTATTACACGAAAGGGCAAAGGAAAGGGCTCGGCGTGGGAGGCGGCGGAAACGGAGAACCCTATTTCGTCGTCGGAAAGGACGTTAAAAACAATCGTTTGATCGTAACGCAGGGCGAAACCGATCTTTTGTATTCTTCGTCGCTCGAAACGGACGCATTCCACTTCATTTCCGAGCGGCTTCCCGAGGGGGAATCGCCCGTTACGGCGCGCATTCGCCATCGGCAACCTTTGCAAGAAGCCGTTGCCGTCGTGGAAGGAAATAAAGTTACCGTCCGCTTTAAAAACAAGCAGCGCGCCGTGCAGGAAGGACAGTACGTCGTCCTGTATCAGGACAGGATCTGCCTCGGCGGCGGCGTGATCGAAAGAACGAATTGAACGGCGCTTTTTATGCGCGTGTGGAATACGAACCGAAAGAAAGGATAAAATCGAAAAACGGAGATCGAGAATGTTTGAGTCGGGAAAAGAAGGATCGAAAGACGGAAGCGTAAAAACCGTAAAACGCGCATTCGGATTCGGGCAGAGCGCGGAAGTCGTGCTCGCGGCTTTTTTCATCGAGCTTTTGGTCCAAGTTGTCGTCATGATTTTGATCCCGGACGAAACGATCTTTACTTGGACGGTCATTATTGCGAACCAGCTCATCTTTTTCGGCATGGTCGTTTCCTATTGCAAAAAACGATACGTTTCCTTTTCGGAAGTAACGGGTTTTGGGCGGCCGCCGAAGATCCAATATTTTATGCTGCTCGTTCCGATCGCGTTTCTCTCGATTGCGGCGTTCGCGCCGATCGCGTCGATGTTTTCAAAACTCGTGGAAAAATGGGGTTATACCTATTCTCCGAATTATCATATCCCTTTTTCCGATCCCTTTAAATTTTCGCTCTCCCTGATCGCTCTCGGGATTCTTCCCGCGCTCGGCGAAGAAACGCTGATTCGCGGCGCGTTGATCTCCGGAACGAAGAGAGTGTCGCCGCTGTTCGCGCTCGTCTATTCGTCCGCCGTTTTCGCCTTGTTTCACGGAAATGCCGTCCAGCTCGTGCATCAATTCCTTTTGGGGCTTGTAATGGGATATGTCGCAATGGTAACGCGTAGCGTTTGGTCCGGCTTTACGATCCACCTTTTGAATAACGTGTCCGTTATTCTGTTGGAATACGGCCATATAAACGGGAAGGTCGACGAAACGTTTTACAATTACTTTGACGCGAATATTCCGAAATCGGATTTTACGTTGTATTTTTTGTTGAGCATCATCGGGCTCCTCATCTTGCTGGGCGTGTTGACGCTTCTTTTGAAACGCGACAAAGAAGATGAAAACGGCGCGCCGTACGAAAGGGGAAAGGGCGGTCTTCTCGCCTATCTCGCGGCTCCCTCCGAAAAGGAAAAGGAACGCCGCGCGCAAAAAGAAATGGGAAGCGAATTCCGCTTTTCCGAAGAAGACGAGCCGCGGAAGAGCGGGGAAATCTTCCAACACGTTTTGTTGATCGGGATCCTTATTTTCATCGTGATTTCGGGTGTGGTCACGGAGGTCGTAAAGTAAATGAGCGTTCGTTTGAAACACACGATAGCATACGGCGTTTCTATGGTTTCCCTGATGGTGTTGCAGATCGTGGCGCTGACGAAACCCTTTGCCGCTTTATCCGATTACGATATCGAGATCGTCTATTCGCTTCTCTCGCAGGTGTTTTGTATGGGCGTGCTTCCGCTTTCCGTGCTTTTGCTTCTGAAAAAGGACGAGAGCGTCAAGGCGAACTTCGCGTATATGCGTTACGGAAAGCCCAAAGACGTTAAAGTTTGTTTGCTCGCCTCGCTCGGATTGATGGTGTTGATCACGCCGTTTACAACGGTTTTCAACGCGCTTACGACGATGATCTTGAACATCATCGGATACAAGCGCGGCGCTCGCGTCGGGATTATCTACAACAATGTCGGCGATTTGTTTTTGATCTTGTTTTTGGCTGCCGTTTTGCCCGCCGTTTTCGAAGAATTCACGCATCGCGGTGTTTTGCTTTCGGGGCTCGAAGATCGCGGTTCCGAGATGTCGGCGGTCGTTTTGTCCGCCGTTTGTTTCGGCTTGATGCATACGAACCCGTTGCAATTTATCTATGCGGTTGCCGGCGGTTTGGTCTTCGGCGCCGCGGTCACGAAAACGGGGAGTATCCTGCCTGCGATGTGCGCGCATTTTGCCAATAATACGATGGCTATGTATATCGATTATTCGTTGCAAAAAGAGAATAAGTTCGCCGAGTTGTATCGGTTGGTCGTGGAGTCCGAAAACGTCTTTTCGTTCGCCTTTTTGGTCGCGGCGCTCGCGTTTTCCGTGTTCGGCGTCGTTTGGATCTTGCAGTATCTTGCGAGGAAAACGGAGAAACCCGTTTCCGAGAAAAAACTGTTCGGCATTTTGCCGATGGACGTTTACGCGCCGAACGGCAAGGCAACTTTAAAGGACAACGCCGCGCTGATCGCGACGATGGTCAGCGAAACCTTCCTTCTCGCTGTCATGCTCGTTTGGGGGATCTTCCGATGATCAAAGACGACGCGTATTTTATGCGCCTTGCGCTCAAAGAGGCGAAAAAAGCCTACGAAAAGGACGACGTACCGATCGGCGCTGTCGTCGTAAAGGACGGCGTCGTGATCGCGCGCGCCCATAACCAAAAAGAAGCGCGTAATTCAGCCGTTCGTCACGCGGAGATCCTCGCGATGGATAAAGCGGCGCGAAAGACGGGGAATTGGTGGCTCGAAGGGTGCGTTTTGTACGTAACGTTGGAACCCTGCGCGATGTGTGCGGGCGCCGCCGTCAACGCGCGCATAGACAAGGTCGTGTACGGCGCGAAAAACGACCGATTCGGCTTTATGGGAAGCATCGCCGATCTTTCTCGGGATTATAACCTGAACCATAAAGTTTCGGCGGTTTCGGGTGTCCTCGGAGAGGAATGTGCGGCGCTTTTGACCGCATTTTTCAGGGAAAAACGGGCGGGAAAACTCAAATATTAAGAAAAATTAATAAAAGTGATTCGTCAAATCGTTCGGAAATCGACCCGAAAATCGGGCGTTTCGAACGTTTTTTTATAATTCTCGAAAAAAACGCTTGACTTATTGACAAAGCGACTATATCATTGTAAATTGCGCTATTATGCGGAAGTATCCCGATTTCTTCAAAAAAATTTTTCTCACCGTAGGTGATAGGGAAAAAAGGGCGGAAGCGGAGGCGTTTGAAATTATGAAGGAGTGGTTTTTTCAATGTCTGTTCACAAGGTAAAGTACGGCAACGTGGAAAGAATGAGTTTCTCCAAAACGAAGGAGGTCCTGGATCTCCCGTATCTTATCGAGCTGCAAAAGGGTTCGTATAAGAAGTTTTTGGAAGAAGGTCTTCGCGAAATTTTCGACGAGTTCTCCCCGATCGTTCAAAGGGCGACGAACGGCGCCGAGCGTTTCATTTTGGAATTCGGCGAGTACAAAGTGGAAGAGCCGCATTTCTCCGCAAGAGCCTGTAAGAGCGAAAACCTCGTTACTTACAACGCGCCTCTTCGCGTCAAAGTGCGTCTGACGATCCGTGAAAAGGGCGACCTGATCAAAGAGGACGAGATCTTTATGGGCGATATTCCTTTGATGACCGAAACGGGATCTTTCGTCATCAACGGCGCCGAGCGCGTCATCGTTTCGCAGCTCGTCAGAAGCCCGGGCGTTTACTTCGAGAAGGAAGTCGATAAAGACGGCGAAGTAACGTATAAATGCACGGTCATTCCGAAAAACGGCGCTTGGATGGAATTCGAGCAGGATTCGACCGGCGTTCTGTACGTCAAGGTCGACCGTAAAAAGAAGGTCACCGCGTCTTTGATGCTTCGCGCGCTCGAACTCACGGAAGATCAAACCTTGATCGACGTCTTCGGCGAGGACGACAAGATTATGCGTACGACGATGGAAAGAGATAAGGACACGGAGCGCACCCTCGACGGCGCGAAGACCGAGCTTTACAAGACCATCAAGAACGGCGAGATCATAACGAAAGAAGGCGTCGAAGCGAATATCCCCGGCATCTTCTTCGACAAGAAGCGTTACGATCTTTCCCGCGTCGGCAGAAATAAATACAACAAGAAACTCTCTCTCGCGAATCGTATCGCGGAAAGAGAGCTTGCGGAAGATATCGTGGACCAATACGGCGAAGTTCTTGCGGAAAAGGGAACCGCCGTCGATATCCAAAAGGCTTGGGAGATCCAAAACGCGGGCATAAACGTCGCGTACGTTGTCGGGCAGGACGGATCGAAAGTCAAGGTCATCGGTAACAACACCGTCGATCTTGCCGTGTATATCAAAAAGGATCCCAAAGACCTCGGCGTTTTGGAGCACGTCCACTATCCGACCCTGATGGAGATCTGGGACGGTCTTGAAACGGACGAAGAGAAGGAAGAGGCGGTCAAAGCGAACGCGGACAGGCTCGTTTCCCGCCAGATCCGTATGGACGATATCGTTTCGATCGTGAACTACAACCTGAACATTCCGCACGGCGTCGGTTCCTTCGATAACATCGACCACCTTGCGAACAGGCGCGTTCGCGCGGTCGGCGAGCTTCTCCAACACGAGATGCGCAAAGGCTTCCAAAACATGGAGCGTCAGATCATCGAGAAGATGAACACGACGAACGCGGACGAAGCCGAGATCAAAAAATTCATCAACGTCAAACCCGTGACCGCGAAGATCAAAGAGTTCTTCAACAGCGCGCAGCTTTCGCAGTTTATGGATCAAGAGAACCCGATCGCGGAGCTTACCCACAAGCGCAAACTTTCGGCGCTCGGTCCCGGCGGTTTGAACCGTGAAAGAGCGGGCATGGAAGTCCGCGACGTTCACCACTCCCACTACGGACGTCTTTGCCCGGTGGAAACCCCCGAAGGTCAAAACATCGGCTTGATCTCCTCGCTTTCCACTTATGCGAAAGTCAACGAATACGGCTTTATCGAAACGCCTTACAGGAAGATCGACAAAGCGACCGGCATCGTAACGGACGAGATCGTCTATATGACGGCGGACGAGGAAGATAAGTATATTATCGGACAAGCCACCGAGCCGATCGGCGAAGACGGAAGGCTTAAAAATCCGGTCGTTTCCTGCCGTATCTGCGAAGAGATCCGCAACGTGGACGCGTCCAAGGTCGACTATCTCGACACGTCGCCGAAACAGCTCGTTTCGGTCGCGGCGTCCTTGATCCCCTTCCTTGAAAATGACGATACGAACCGTGCTTTGATGGGCTCGAACATGCAGCGCCAAGCGGTGCCTCTTATTCGCCCCGAAGCGCCGATCGTCGGAACGGGTATCGAATATAAGATCGCGCACGACAGCGGTATCGTCGTGCTTTCGGAATTCGACGGCGTCGTCACTTCCGTTTGCGGCGACTCGATCACCGTAAAGGGCGACAACGAAGTCAAAACCTACGAACTTTTGAAGTTCCAACGCAGTAACCACGAAACCTGTATCAACCAAAAGCCCATCGTCAAGATCGGTCAATTCGTTAAGAAAGGTGAAGTCCTTGCGGACGGTCCCGCGACCCAAAACGGCGAGCTCGCTCTCGGCCGCAACATTTTGATCGGCTTTATGACTTGGGAAGGTTACAACTACGAGGACGCGGTCTTGATCTCCGATGAGCTCGTCAGGGACGACGTGTTTACGAGTATCCATATCGGAACGTACGACACCGAAGCCCGCTCGACCAAGCTCGGTGACGAAGAGATCACGCGCGACATTCCGAACCGCAGCGAAGATATGCTCAAAGATCTCGACGAGAACGGTATCATTCGTATCGGCGCGGAAGTGCACGCGGGCGATATCCTCGTCGGTAAAGTCGCGCCGAAAGGCGAAACCGATCCGACTCCCGAAGAAAGGCTCCTCCGCTCGATCTTCGGCGAGAAGGCGAGAGAAGTCAGGGACGTTTCTTTGGTCGTTCCGCACGGCGAGTACGGCGTGGTTGTGGACGTCAAAGTCTTTACCAAACAAAACAAAGCGGATCTTTCCGCGGGAATCAATAAACTCGTGCGCGTGTATATCGCGCAAAAACGTAAGATCTCCGTCGGTGATAAGATGGCGGGACGTCACGGTAACAAAGGCGTCGTTTCCCGCGTCCTTCCGAAAGCGGATATGCCTTTCATGGCGGACGGCACTCCGTTGCAGATCGTGTTGAACCCCCTCGGCGTTCCGTCGCGTATGAATATCGGACAGGTTCTCGAAGTGCACCTCGGTTTGGTCTGCAAGATGCTCGATTGGAAGATCGCGACCCCCGTTTTTGACGGCGCGGACGAATCCGAGATCAAAGAGCTTATCGTTTCGAACGGGCTTCCCGCGAACGGCAAAGTGCAACTCTTTGACGGACGCACCGGCGAGCCGTTTGAGAATAAGGTCACGATCGGATATATGTACTATCTGAAACTTGCCCACCTTGTCGACGATAAGATCCACGCGCGTTCGACCGGTTCCTACTCCCTCGTTACGCAACAGCCGCTCGGCGGTAAA
>DBVY01000001.1:0-7814 GCA_002308575.1 Christensenella sp. UBA1252 | reverse complement strand
GAAATGGAAGTTTGGGCGATCGAAGCGTACGGCGCGGCGAACATCCTGCAAGAGATGTTGACCGTCAAGTCGGACGACGTGTCCGGACGTGAAAAGGCGTACGCCTCCATCACGAAAGGTCAGAATATCAGCGAGCCGGGAATCCCGGAATCCTTCCGCGTTCTCGTGCGCGAAATGCGCTCTCTCGGACTTGATATTCGCGCGCTCGGCGAGAATGATCAAGAGATCCCCGACACGATCGAAGACGTTGCGACCATCGAGCCGCAGCAAGAAGCTTCGGCAACCGGTGAGATCGATCTCGGCGGCATCTTCGGAGAAGACACCGTCGGCGAGGACGATGCGGACAGCCCCTTCGAAACCGTTGCGGACGAAGCGGACATCAAGAACCTCTTCGGCGTAGAAGACGACGAAGAAAGCATCTTTTAATGGAGGGACGTAATTATGTTTGAAATCAATAACTTCGATTCCATCAAAATCGGACTTGCTTCTCCCGAAAAGATCAGGGAGTGGTCTTGCGGCGAAGTCACCAAGCCGGAAACGATCAATTACAGGACGCAAAAACCCGAGCCGGACGGCTTGTTCTGCCAGAAGATCTTCGGGCCGACCAAGGACTGGGAATGCGCCTGCGGAAAATATAAGAGAATTCGTCATAAGGGCGTCATCTGCGACCGTTGCGGCGTAAAAGTCGAGCAGAGCAAGGTTCGCCGTGAGCGTATGGGACACATCGAGCTTGCCGCTCCCGTCGCGCACCTTTGGTATTTGAAAGGAACGCCGAGCCGTATCGCAACGATCCTCGATATGCCCCCGAAGGAGGTCGAGCACGTCGTTTACTACGCGAGCTACGTCGTCTTGGATCCGGGCACGACCGGTCTTCATAAGAAACAGGTTTTGAACGACGTCGAATATCGCGACGCGATCGACACCTACGGCGAAGGCAGCTTCAAGGTCGGTATGGGCGCGGAAAGCATTAAGATCCTTCTCCAAGAGATCGACCTCGATAAAGAGATCGTCGAGATCCGCAAAGCGATCGCGGACGATCAAAAATCGACGAAAGATAACGCGCAAGCCCCCAAGAGAATGAAACTCGCGAAGAAACTCGAAATCGTCGAAGCCTTTAAGGCGACGGGTTCGAAGCCCGAATGGATGATTATCGAAGCGCTTCCCGTGCTTCCCCCCGAGCTTCGCCCGATGGTTCCCCTCGACGGCGGCAGATACGCGACGTCCGATTTGAACGATCTGTATCGTTTCGTGATTTCGCGTAACAGGCGTTTGAAACATTTCTTGCAAACCGGCGGCGTGGACGCGATGATCCGCAACGAAAAGCGTATGTTGCAAGTCGCGGTCGACAACCTGATCGACAACAGCAAGAAAGCAAAATCCAATTCATCCGGAAAGAGCCGCGAACTCAAATCTTTGACCGCGATGCTCAGAGGTAAGCAAGGCCGTTTCCGTCAAAACCTTCTCGGTAAGCGCGTCGACTATTCCGGTCGTTCGGTTATCGTCGTCGGCCCCGAACTCAAACTCTATCAATGCGGTCTTCCGAAGGAGATGGCGCTCGAACTCTTCAAGCCCTTTATTATGAAAGAGCTTGTGGAAAGAAATATCTGTAATAACATCAAGAACGCCAAGCGTTACGTCGAAAGGGCGAGAAACGAAGTTTGGGACGTCCTTGAAGATATCATTAAAGACCATCCCGTTTTGTTGAACCGCGCGCCGACGTTGCACCGCCTCGGTATCCAAGCGTTCGAGCCCGTTCTCGTCGAAGGTAGGGCGATCAAGCTCCACCCGCTCGTTTGCGGCGCGTTCAACGCGGACTTCGACGGCGACCAAATGGCGGTCCACGTTCCTCTTTCGATCGAGGCGCAAGCGGAAGCGCGCTTCCTGATGCTCTCTACGAACAACATCTTGAAACTTTCGGATGGTAAGCCGGTCATGACCCCGACGCAGGATATGATCCTCGGAAGTTACTATTTGACGATCGAGAAAGAAGGCGCGAAGGGCGAAGGCAAGTACTTTATGAACGTGGACGAGGCGAAACTCGCCTACGCGAATAAGGATATCGAACTGCAAGCGAAGATCTACGTCCGCGTTTCGAAAGAGATCGACGGCAAGGTCGTAACGGGCAGGATCCACACGACGCTCGGTCGCTTTATCTTCAACGAGGCGATCCCGCAGGATCTGCACTTCGTTGATCGCAGTAAGCCCGAAAACGCGCTCGCGCTCGAAATCGACTTCCTCGTCGGCAAGAAGCAACTCGGACAAATCGTTGAAAAGTGCTTTAAGTATAAGGGTAGCACCGAAACCGCGGTCGTTCTCGATAAGATCAAGGCGCAAGGTTTCAAGTATTCCACGATCGGCGCGTTGACGACCTCCGTTTTCGATATGCATATCCCCAAAGAGAAGGATCAGATCATCGCGGAAGCGGAAAAGAAAGTCGCGGACGTCGAAAAACTGTTCCGCCGCGGTCATATCACGGACGCGGAGAGAGCGAAGCAGGTCATTGCGATCTGGAACAAGGTTACGGACGACGTTACCGACGCTTTGTCCAAGTGCTGGGATAAATTCAACCCGATCAAGATGATGGAGCAGAGCGGCGCTCGTGGTAATATGAGCCAGATCCGTCAGCTCGCCGGTATGCGTGGTCTTATGAAAGATCCTACCGGTAAAACCATCGAACTTCCGGTCAAGAGCAACTTCCGTGAAGGTTTGTCCGCTCTCGAATACTTCATTTCTTCCCACGGCGGCCGTAAAGGTCTTGCGGATACCGCTTTGAAGACGGCGGAATCCGGTTATTTGACCCGTAGGCTCGTCGACGTTTCGCAATCGGTCATCATTCGCGAGATGGATTGCGGCGATAAGAAGGGCGTCGTCGTTAGCGCGATTTACGGCGGCAGAGGTGACCTTATCGAGAAGCTTAAAGACAGAATTATCGGTCGTTACACGATCGAAGCGATCGTCGATCCGAAGACGGGTGAAGAACTCGTTCCCGCGGATACGATGATCAGTGAAGAGGCGGCGGAAAGGATCGAGAAGCTCGGCATCGAGAGCGTCAAGATCAGAAGCGTGTTTACCTGTAAGTGCGCGAAGGGGCTTTGCTCCAAGTGCTACGGCAAGAACATGGCGAGCGGCAACTCCGTAAAGATCGGTGAAGCGGTCGGAACGATCGCCGCGCAATCCATCGGAGAACCGGGCACGCAGCTTACGATGCGTACGTTCCACACGGGCGGCGTCGCGTCTTCCGAAGATATTACCCAAGGTTTGCCGCGCGTCGAAGAACTCTTCGAATGCCGCAACCCGAAGGCGCAAGCGATCATCTCCGATATCGCGGGGTTGGTCACGATCACCGAAAAGAACAAGAAACGCACGATCGTCGTCGAGAACGATCAAGATCGCAAAGAGTACGTTCCCCCGATCAATGCGAAAGTGCTCGTGGCGGACGGACAGGAAGTCGATCCCGGAACGCAGTTGACCCAAGGCGCGATCAATTTGCAGGATCTTCTCCGCACGCGCGGCGTCAAGGGCGTTCAGGATTATTTGATCCGCGAAGTCAAGGACGCGTATCGTTTGTCCGGTGTCGATATCAACGATAAGCATATCGAGATCATCATTCGTCAAATGCTCAGAAAGGTCAGGATCGAAAAGCAGGGCGACACCGACTTCTTGCCGGGCGAGCTCGTGGATCTCTCGACCTACGAAGAGAGCAACCGCAAGGTTCTTTCCTTCGGCGGCGAACCCGCGACCGCAAAACGTACCCTTCTCGGTATCACGAAAGCGTCCCTCGCTTCCGAAAGCTTCCTCGCTTCCGCTTCCTTCCAGGAAACGACAAGGGTTCTTACCGATGCGGCGATCAAAGGAAAGATCGATCCGCTTCTCGGCCTCAAAGAGAACGTTATCCTCGGCAAGCTGATCCCCGCCGGAACGGGACTCAAAATGTATCAAAACGTAAACGTCCAACCGAGCGCGCTCGTGGACAGCAACGCGCAGGAAGAAAACTCCTACTTGGCTTAACGCAAACACAAACGGGGGCGGTCGAACGCCCCCGCCTTTAAGAGAATGCAAGACGTAAGATTAATCACAAGCGAAAGTATAACGGAAGGGCACCCCGATAAGGTGGCGGATCAGATTTCCGACGCCGTTTTGGACGAGATCCTGAAAAGCGATCCCGCGGCGCGCGTCGCCGTCGAAACGGTCGTTACGACGGGGATCGCGATCTTGGTCGGCGAGATCACTTCGACGGCAACTCCGAACGTGCAAAAGATCGTGCGCGACGTCGTGCGCGACATCGGCTATACGTCGAGCGATATGGGCTTTGACGCCGATACCTGCTCCGTTATGGTGTCTTTGGACGAGCAATCCCCCGATATCGCAATGGGCGTGGATAAAAGCACGGACAGCGCTTCGGGCGATCAGTACGATCAGATCGGCGCGGGCGACCAAGGCATGATGTACGGGTACGCTTGCCGCGAAACCGAAAATTTAATGCCGCTTCCGATCACGCTCGCGCATAAACTGACCTATCGTTTGGCGCAGGCGAGAAAGTCGGGCGAGATCCCGTATCTCCGCCCGGACGGCAAGGCGCAGGTTACGGTGGAGTACGTGGATGGTCAGCCGAAACGCGTGCATACCGTCGTCGTTTCAACGCAACACGAGCCTTCCGTCGATATCAAAGATCTTCGCAAGGACGTGGAAGAAAAGATCATCAAAAAAGCGATTCCGTCCTCGATGTTGGACGAAAATACGTTGATTTACGTAAACCCGACCGGTCGCTTCGTAACGGGCGGTCCGCACGGTGACAGCGGTTTGACCGGCAGAAAGATCATCGTGGATACGTACGGCGGCTATTGCCCGCACGGCGGCGGCGCCTTCTCCGGAAAAGATCCGACGAAGGTGGACAGAAGCGCGGCGTATATGGCGCGTTACGTCTGCAAAAATATGGTGGCGGCGGGCGCGGCGGACAGAATGCAGCTCGAAGTATCCTACGCGATCGGCGTGGCGCATCCGATCTCCCTGCACGTCAATTCTTTCGGAACGGGCGCTCTTCCCGATGGGGAACTCGAGAAGATCGTAAGAAAGGTTTTCGATTTAAGACCTTCCGCGATCATCGATAAGCTTGCCCTTCGCAGACCGATCTATCGGGCGACTTCGAATTACGGCCATTTCGGCAGGGACGGGTTTCCGTGGGAAAAAACGGATAAGGTCGAAGAGATCAAGGCTTTACTGAAAAAGTAAGGAAGAGAAAAAGCGAACACCGGTCGCACAACTTAGGGATTTTTCCTTGTAAGACCGTCAAAAAACAAAAAAACAGAGAAGTTGTCAAATATTTTGACGACTTCTTTTCGTTTTTATTTTTCAAATTCTTTTTTATGCGACCTTAGGAACGGAAAAGGATTGTAAGGAATATAGAATGAAGTGGTTTTTGTCTTTTTCCGTTTGTTCTGTCGACGTACGCCGGTACGCCTTTCCTCACAAACGAAAAAGCTTCCTGCGCCGCTCTCCCTAATTTCCGCCATCGAATCCGTTCGCTTTTTTTATGCGAAGCGGCAACCGAAAAGGCTTTTTTGCATATTGATTTTAGGGTATATTTTATGTTAAAATAAAATATAACTTCGTTTAAAGAGGCGGACGGAAAGAGAAAACCGCGTCGAAAACGAGCAAAGCGCGAAATAAATCCTCGGAGAAACAGGATAGGATATGAAAAAAACGATTGCGTTGATACTTGTTTTAATATGCATTTTGGCTTTGTCCGTATGCCTTGCTTCTTGCGGGTTTTTACAGGGCATTCTGAATAAGAAATCAACCTCGATCGAAACGTTTTCCGATTGGACGTCGAACGGAAACGGGACGCATTCCCGCATTTCGAATGAAGATTCGAGCGTAACCGAAACGGAAGCCTGTTCGTTCGGGGCTTTTACCGTTTTACCGACTTGTAAAGAGGGCGGTTACACGAAGTATACCTGCAAACTCTGCGCCTATTCGTACACGGCGGACAGAACGGATCCCGATCCGGATGCGCACGATCTCGTTTTCCACCAAAAAAGAAGCGCGACTTGCTTGACGGACGGCTGGGAAGCGTACTATACCTGCTCGTTTTGCGATTACACGACCTATCAAGAGGTGCCGGCGACCGGTCACGACTTTTCGGATTGGATCAATTATAACGAAAATCAACACGTAAGGGTTTGCATGAATTGCGATCTTCGCGGCTTCGGACAACACGATATTATTGTGGAAGAGAGCGTGGCGGCGACCTGCACGGAAAAGGGAAAATCCTCCGGAATGCGTTGTTCGGTATGCGATCTCGTGTTGCTGGAACAGACCGAAACCGAGGTCGATCCCACGAACCATACGCTCGAAACGGTGGAGGGAAAAGAGCCGAAATGCACGGAAGAAGGGTGGGATAGCTATCAGCGATGCATTTATTGCGATTATTCGAATAAAACGATTATAGAGCCGATCGGGCATAGCAAGTCGTCCATTCCTTCCAGCGACTCGGAATCGCATTACTATCTCTGTATGCGTTGTTCGGAGAAGCTCGATTTGGCTTCGCACACGATCGTGATCGATCCCGAAAAGCCGAGGAGTTGCTACGAGGACGGGCTTTCGGAAGGCGCGCATTGTTCCGTTTGCCGATACGTAAAGATCAAGCAAGTCGTTCTTCCGCAATACGGCGCACACGACTTGATCGACCACGACCCGATCGAGGCGTCCTGCTCCGCGAGCGGATGCAATGCGTACGTAACTTGTTCGCGCTGCGATTTTACGACGTATGAGGAAATCCCCGCGCTCGGTCACGATCCCGTTTTCCATGTGGGAAAACCCGTAACTTGCACCGAACTCGGCTATAACGATTATTATACGTGCAACCGCTGCACCTATTCGACCTATTTCGAGATCCCCGCGCTCGGGCATTCGATCAAAAGCGAAAGCGCCAAAGAACCCACGTGCGTAGACCCCGGAAACGAGGCGTACGAATACTGCGAGCGTTGTTCTTATACGACGATCGTTGAGATCCCCGCGCTCGGTCACCAAATCGCTCATAACGCGGCGAAGGACGCGACTTGTACGGAAGCGGGTCACGCGGCGTACGATACCTGTTCGCGCTGTGATTACACGACCTACGAGGAGATCCCCGCGCTCGGTCACCAAAAGGGCGCTCTCTATTTCGATGAAAACGAGCACTATTTCGTTTGTTCCCGTTGCTCCGATTCGTTCGACCTTGCGGCGCATACTCCCGTCGAGGATGCGGCGGTCGCTGCGAACTGTTCCGAAACGGGTCTGACCGCGGGCTCCCATTGCTCGGTCTGCGCGTACGTGATCGTCGCGCAATCGGTCGTTCCGACCAATAACGATCACAACATCACGCATCACGAGGGGCAAGCCGCCACGTGTACGGAAGCGGGCTATAAGGCGTACGACACCTGTTCGCGTTGCGACTATACGACCTACGAAGCGATCGCGGCGACGGGTCACTCTTTGACTCATCATAACGCAGTCGCGGCGACGTGTACCGAAGCGGGCTATAAGGCGTACGACGTTTGCTCGAAATGTGACTATACGACCTTTGAGGAAGCTCCCGCACTCGGTCACTTGAAGGGCGACCTCCTTTCCGACGAAACGGGGCACTATTCCGTTTGTACGCGTTGTTCCGTGCAATGCGATTTTGCTTCGCATACGGCGGTCGCGGATGCGGCGGTCGCGGCAAATTGCTCGCAAACGGGCTTGACCGCGGGCTCCCATTGCTCGGTTTGCGCGTACGTGATCGTCGCGCAATCGGTCGTTCCGACCAATAACGATCACAACATCACGCATCACGA
>DBVY01000033.1:229-39502 GCA_002308575.1 Christensenella sp. UBA1252 | reverse complement strand
AAAGAGTACGATTGGGACGATTATCATAAAAACTACGTCATCCGTTGCAAGAACGGGGAGATCGTTCCCGAGAAGAAATAAAAAACCGAGATAAAACTATGAAAAAGAAGAGAATCATAATCGCGATCGTTTCCGTTTTAGCCGCCTTGATCTTGGCGGCGGGGATTCCTTTGATCGTCCTCGCGGGCAGGACGGCGGCTTTAAAAGCGGACGTTTCCTATCTGAAAGAGGACGCGCAATACGGCGCCAAAGCGGAAGTAAACGGCGTGGAACTCGTTACGCAGCACGTTTCCTGCGGCTACGCCACGATCGAAATGCTCTCCGCCTTTTACGGCGAAAGGGTAACCGAGGACGATCTTTCCGAAAGGAATCATGGCAAGATCACGACTTCTTCGACGGGCGGCTTTTTGAAAGAGATCAACCGCTCCGTTCCGCAAAAGACCTTTCAAAAGAAAACCTATCTGAAAAACGACGAAATGTTGAAAGCGATCCACGATTCCCTGTCCGAGGGAAATCCCGTTGCGATCGAATGGGCGGCGGAATACGAAGGGTCGTGGACCTTGCATTTTTCCGTCGTCGTCGGATTGAATATAAAGGGCGACACCGTCACGGTTCTCAATCCGTACGGCTATACGGAAAATCTCTCCGTCGGAGAATTCCTCTCCCGTACGTCCTTTAAGGCGTATAAAAACCTTCCCTTTTTCCTTGCCTACGGCTTCGCGTTCGGCGCGTTTGATAAAAACACGGTGTTTTTCGCCGCGTAAAACGCACCTTCATAAAACGCAAACGCCCGAGCGGAACCAACGCGGATATTGTCCGCAACGACGAAGATGTTGCATCTGCAAAAAACCCACGGAATGATACCGTGGGTTTTTGATTAAGGAATTACCTATTAAAAGCGTTTTAGGGGTTCGGGGGAATCGCAATCTCCGACTTCTTTTGGAACTTTTCTCTAAAAGAAAAGTGCAAGGGTGTCTTACTTGACCAAGCCTTTTTGGAGTAGGAGCTGTGCGATCTGCACCGCATTCGTCGCCGCGCCTTTGCGGATATTATCCGCAACGACGAACAGGTTGCATCCGCTCTCTACGCTGTAATCGAGGCGGATACGGCCGACGTAAACTTCGTCGTGATTTTCGGCGTAGATCGGCATCGGATATTTTCCGTTCTTGTCGTCGTCCACCAAAACGACGTTCGGGAAAGAGGCGAGCGCCTCGCGGATGCCTTCGAGCGTGCAGGGCTTTTCGAATTCGACGTTTACGCTTTCGCTGTGTCCGTGGAAGACGGGAACTCGAACCGTCGTCGCCGTAACGCGGAGATTGGGCTTGCCGAGGATCTTCCTCGTTTCGTTGATCATCTTTTCCTCTTCCTTCGTGTAGCCGTTGTCGAGGAATACGTCGATCTGCGGAATGACGTTCGCAAAGATCGGGTAGGGGAATTTCTTGGGCGCGACGCCTTCCGCGCCGTCCTTCAAATCGTTGTAGCCTTGAACGCCCGCGCCGCTGACCGCTTGGTAGGTGGAATAAACGACGCGCTTGATGCCGTACTTATCGTCGAGCGGTTTCAAAGCGAGCATCGCTTGGATCGTGGAGCAGTTCGGGTTCGCGATGATGCCGTGGTTCCAATCCACGTCGTTCGGGTTGACCTCGGGCACGACCAGGGGGACGTCCTTGTCCATTCTCCATTGACTGCTGTTATCGACGACGATCGCGCCTTGGGAAGCGAAAATCGGAGCGAAGACTTTGCTGACCGAACCGCCCGCGCTGAACAGAGCGATGTCGACTTTAACCTTTTTGACGTTCTCTTCCGTCAACTCAATGACGGTGTGGGGTTTGCCCATAAAGTCGATGACTTTACCCGCGCTTTTCGCGCTCGCGAAGAGGTAATAATTCTCCACGGGGAGTTGGCGTTCCGTTAAAACTTCCAAAAACTTGTTTCCGACCATTCCGGTCGCGCCGACGACGGCCATATTGATTTTTCTCATATTTCCTCCGAAATTCATAGCGTTTTCCGCGCTATCCGCAATAAATGCTACCAAAAAAACTTTTCTTTGTCAAAGAATTAACTTATATTTAGTTTGATATTTTCGAAAATTAGTGTAAAATAGCGATATGAGCAGAGTCGACTTATTGATGAAATTATCCCTGGAAAAGGACCAACGCACGAATAACGGCGAGGTCAGTCAGCATTCCGTCCGCCACGCGACGAGCGTTTTTTCGGACAATTTGCGCCGTATGTTCCTGACGAACGTCGTATACGTTCTCGTGTTTGCGCTTCCTTTTTTGTTCCTTGCCTTTATTGCGCCCGCCCTTATCAAGGATTGGGTGTTCCGGAGCGGCGGCTATAACTTTATGGGGCAAGTCGGAATCGGCTATCCCGGCGTCGTAAACACGATGGCGGAAGGTTATAAAGTTCTTTTCGGCCATTATTTCCGCATTTATATCCCCCTGCTTTCCGCCTCGATCATAATTATGTTCACCGGGTTTTCGGGTCTGTTCCATTGCTTGCGCGGCTATATGTGGGGAGAGAACGTTCGCCCGGTCGTCAGCTTTTTCCGCGGCGTTAAAAGGCTTTGGATCCCGTTTTTGATCACGGGTATCGTTTTCTCGGCGTTCTTCTGCGGCGTTATGTACGCGATGACCTATCATATCTCGCTCGTAAAGCAGGGAACGGCAAACGCGGGAACGACGATCCTCTTTATCGCGATGATCCTTTTGACCGTTTTGTTCGTCGGGGTGCTGACCTATTTGCTCCCGATGTTCGCTTGCTATCGGTATAAATTTTTCGACGCCGTCAAAAACAGCGTGATCCTCATGCTCGTTAATTGGATTCCCTGCCTGTTTACTTCGGTGTTTACGTGCGGTATCTTCTGCCTGTCTTTTGTCAACGTGGCGTTCAACTATATCATTTTGATCCTTCTCTTCGTGATCGGTTTTGCGTTCCTCGGCGGCATTTGGACGAGTTCCGCGCAAAAGGCGTTTGCGAATTACATCATTCCGCAGTACGAGAGCGAGCGCTCGGGCGGCAAACTCAGAGTCGAAGCGCGCCGCGGCGTAAATCCCTATAAAGCCAAAAAGGCGAAAGAGAAAGCAGCCGAAGGCACCGCCGTCGGAATGGCGACGCAAATGAGAGCGCAGAACGCCGAGAGCGAAGACGATGCCGCTCCCAAGAAAAAGAAAACGCAAACCAAACACGTTTCGTACAAAAGGAAAAAATAATCTATGGATTCGATCAATAAAGCCCTCGTTTTCGGCGGGCAGGTCAAAGTCGTTGCTTTCAAAACGACCGACCTCGTGAACACCGCGATTTCTCTTCATTCTCTGACCCCTCTTGCGGCGGAAGCGCTCGGCAAGGTTTTGACGATGGGCGCCTATATGTCCAACGAACTCAAAGGCGAGAAAGAAAAACTCAGCGTCCATATCCAAGACAAAGGGATTCTCGGTTCGATCATCGTGGCGGCGGACGCGGGCGGTATCGTTCGCGGCTACGTTGAACATAAAGAAGCGTCGCTCCCCCCGCTCGGAAACGGGAAGCAGGATCTTTTTAAAGGGATCGGCAGCGACGGATTTATCACCGTGATCAAAGACCTCGGGCTCAAAGAGCCGTACGTCGGAAAGACCGAGCTCGTGCGCGGCAACCTCGAAGAGGATTTCGCTTGGTACTTTACGCGCTCCGAAGGCGCGCCGACCGCGCTTGCGCTCGAAGTAAAGATCGGAGCGGACGGAAAATGCGAATCGGCGGGCGGCGTTCTCGTGCAACCGATGCCGAACTGTCCGGATCATATTCTCGTGATCGTCGAGGACATCGTTTCGCAGTTCGCGGATATCGGCGAGGTTTTGAAGGTCAAGGATCCCGCGGATATTTTGAAAGATTATTTCGGACACTTCGAGATCGAATACTTCCCGTCCACTCATCCCGAATATCGTTGCAAATGCAGTAGGAAGCAAATGTCGAACGCCGTGATCGCGCTCGGCAGGGCGGATTCCGTCAACCTCTTGATGGAGCGGGGCGAGATCGAGGTTTTGTGTCATTTTTGCGGCACGAAGTACGTATTCAATAAGCAAGACGTGATCGACATTTGGAGGCGATATGATAATAAACTTTGATCAAACCCCCGAAGAGTTTTATCGGCTTTCCGAGAATGCGCTCGGCAAAGGGGAGTGGGTCAAAGCGTTACAGTATTGCGAAAAAGCGTTGGACGGCAAGCGATCGGCGGAGTACCGCTTATCTCTTGCCGAGATTTTTTTGAAAATGGGCAGATACAGAGAGGCGATGGACGCCGCGCTTTTGGCGATCGCGCAGGGATCGGATCGCAAACCCGAAGCGTTCGACGTGATGGCGAAAGCCACGACCGCCACGGGTAAGCTGTACGATTCCCTATTTTACGTGATGGGCAAAGCGCAAATGGAAGGGGATGACGACACGCTCGACGCGATGGACGAAGTTATGGACGACCTGATGGGCTCCTTCTCCGAACCGCCCAAGAATAAGCCCAATCTTTTCCTCGTCGGAAAAAAAGAAAAGAAAAACCTTTCGCGCGAAATGGATAAGGCGATGTTCTTTTTTTCGTCCGAGCAGTACGAAAAGGCAAAGGAAGCGGCGCTGTCGATCCCCGAAGAATCCGATCTTTTCGAAGACGCGCAGGATATCGTTTTGCGCGCGGAAGCCCGCCTCGGCGACCTCGTTTCCGCTTCCGAAACCGCAAAAAAACAGCTTGAACGCGATCCGAAAAACGGCTTTGCGCTTTACGTTTTGATCGAGCTTTGCGGCGAGAAGGAATTCGTTTCCTACCTTCCGAACGTCGGCGACGATCCTTCCGATCTGTACTTCGCGATCGAGGCGGCGGATTTCGCCAAAGAAAGAGAGATCGAAACTTCTCTCGCCGACCGCTTACTGAAAGCGTCGCCGTATTCGCCCGAGGCGTACTTCGTGGCGGCGGGCGCCTATTTGAACGCCAAGCAAAAAGAAAAATCGCTTTCGATTTTGAAAACGATGTTTTCAATCTATAAAAAGTATCCGTCCTCGCTTTTGCTCAAACAATGGTCGCGGTTTGATAAAACCGATCTTATGTTCGGGGGAACGATGCCCGAGCGCGTCGAAAACGCTTTGTACGGGTTCGCAAAAAAGGGATTGAAGACGCCGGACGACTTTACGGCGCTGTTTGTATCCGATCGCGAGTTTCGCGCGGCGATCCGCCTTTTGTTTGAGGAAGGGCGGGAAGAGGTCGTCAATAAGGTCTGCGCGCTTCTCGAAGAGATCGATTCGCCGAAGATTCGTCGGGCATTCGAAGAGATGTTGATCAGCACGTTTATCGATCACGCAGTCAAGCGCGAGATCCTTTGCAAGCTCCTTTTAAAAAAGCATCGCGGCAAACTCTATTTGGCGCCGAGCGCCGTCCTCGTCAAGGTGGACTGCCGCAAACCCGCGCGCTATGACCTGTATCCGGAAGCGTTGAAGATCGCATACGCCGAAGTTTTATCCTTTACGACCTGTATGTTCGATTTTCGATGCGTAAAAGAGCTTTCTTCTCTGACGGAAGAAGTCTTCGATCGCGGCGTTTCCATCGAAAAGGAAGATCCGACGGTCGTTTCCGCCGCGCTCGCCGAGATCATCATTTCCGAAAACGATCTGCCTTTTACCCAAAGGGTAGGCATGGCGGGCTCCATCGTCCGCACCTTTTTCGACCTCGGCAAGGCGCAATCCGCGAAAAAAGATCGGCTCGTCGCCAAGTTGCGCAGCACGTTTTGAGAGTCGAAAACCGCCTCGTCGCCGAGGGGGTTGACAAAAGAAATCCTTCTTTGTATAATTAGGTTCCCATCGAAAAATCCATTTCGAAAAAGTATCGTTTCGGCGCTTCGTCGCGCGTCGATTTTTAATAGACCACGGAAAAAAGAAAACCGTGTATAATGATTTGCATTCGAAAGAAAAGGGGGAAATAAAGTGGGAAAATTCATTTGCCCGAAGAATGGGAACACGTATCAAATCGAAGAAAAGAACGGGAAACGCTTCTTTTTTAGCGAAAGCGGAGTCGCGTTGCAGGGGTTCGAGCTGAACGTCGTTCGGAATTGGTATGAACAAGAGCATCCGACGAAATTCAAAAAGGACGTAAGAGATAGGAGCGATTTGAAGCAAGGGAGAAATCTCTTGAAAGAAAACGATTATATTTTCGCGAACGACCGCGCCGATTTTTTGATAAAACTTTTGGGATGGAGAAATAAATCTCCGTTCCGTTCGTCGCAAGAGTATAACGGTCGATTGGTCTGGATGGTTTGTTTTGATATGAAAACCCGAGACGGATGGAAAAATAAATTCTTGTCCGAAAACGAGTGTTGTCAATATAACGTGGAAAGCAAAGAAACATGGGACGGAAAGGATGTTCGGGAAACCTTTAAGCAAGAACGGGTAACTTTCCAAATCATAGAATGTAACACGACGATGCAATTTGTTTTTCGCGGCATTTTCGAGTGCGAGAAAGAAAAGAGCGATCCCCTCGGTTGCGCCTACTTTGAAAAAGTCGCGGACGAATTTGAGTTTTACAAACAATAACGGATAAATCCATGCAAGAAAACGAAAGAATAAAAACCTCGATCGGGTTAGCGGAGCGCGCCCTTGCTTTTTCCTCGGCGGATCCCTTTACGCCCGCAGAGATCCTTTCCTTTCCGTTGGAAGAGGATTTCAAAACGGCGTTTACAGAGGCGCGCAAAGAAAAGGGAATCAGCGACAGCGCGTGCTATAACGCCGCGGCTTTGGATCGGAAATTGTATTGGAATATTTTTCACAAGGCGGGGTATAAGCCCAAGAAGCGGACGGCGATCGCGCTGATCCTTACGCTTCGTCCGACGATCGAAATGATGGACGACCTTTTAAAACGGTTGGGCTATTGTTTAACGCACAGCGATCGTTTCGACGTAGCGATCGAGGGGTGCGTTGCGAAGAAGATTTTCGACGTGCAGGTCGTAAACGAAATCCTGTACGCGAGCACGCTTCCTTTGTTGGGATCTTCCGCGGAATAAGCGAATTGCGTAAAAAGAAAAAAACGGCGTACCGATCGGGCGATATTTTTTTACGGGAAAGAGATCCTCGGCGCCGAAAAAGGAGGAACTATGAAGATCAAAATGCCGAAAATCGAAGTAAACGAAATTGCCGAAAACGAATCGATCATCGCGGTCGAGCCGCTCGACAAAGGGCTCGGGCATACGCTTGGAAACGCGATGAGAAGAGTTCTCTTATCCGATTTGCCGGGAGCCGCCGCGGTCGGCGTCAAGATCGCGGGCGTGTTGCACGAATTTTCAACGATCCCCGGCGTCGCGGAGGACGTCGTGGATATCCTTTTGAACCTTAAAGGCGTGTTTTTTCGCGCGATCTCGCCGAGCGGGATCCCCGAAGGCGGCGAATCGTTCGTCGTTCGATTGAGAAGAGAAAAACCGGGCGTCGTTTTGGCGAAAGATCTGGAATGCGGGATCGGCGTTGAGGTTATGAATCCCGATCATCCGATCTGCACGCTCGGCGAGATCGGCAGGATCGATATGGAGATCTTCGTCGGCGTCGGCAGGGGATACCGCGACGCAAAAGAAAACAAGGTCGAAGGTGCCTCGATCGGATATATTCCGATGGACAGCATTTTTACGCCCGTTCTCGGTGCCGGTTACGAAGTCGAAAGCGCGCGCGTCGGGCAGAATATCGATTACGATCGGCTTTTATTGAAAGTCAAAACGAACGGCACCGTTACGGGGAGGGAAGTCGTGTCTTTTGCGGCGAAGGTTTTGGACGACCATATTAAAATGTTTATCGGTCTTTGTGGTAAGATCGGCGAGATGGATTCGGTTTTGGAAAAAGCGGAAGAGGCAAAGGAAGACGATCTCGCTCGCGTTTCGATCGAAGATATGGATTTTTCCGTGCGCGCTTATAATTGTTTAAAACGGGGAGGTCTTTCCTCTTTAAAGGATTTAGTCGGAAAAACGGAGGGGGAACTTTTGCGCCTCAGAAATTTCGGATTGAACAGTTTGTCCGAAGTAAAACTGAAACTCGCCGAAAGAAATCTGCGATTGAGAGAGGACGAGGATCGAAGCGAAAAATAAACGGAGTTTTCGTTTAGCCCGCGATCGCATATATTCGGATATGAGATCCTTTTTTCGGGCGGCGCGGACGGCGTGTTTATTTATCGGTTCGATCGTGGGCGCCGGGTTTGCGACCGGGCAGGAGATCGCTTTGTTTTTCGGCGGCGGCTCCGTTTGGAACCTGATCGCGGCGGCGGCTTTTATGGGGGCGTCGTCCTTTTTCTTTTTGTCGATCGGGGCGAAAGGGGAGAAGATCGATCCGCGGGTCGTGACGGCGGCGGATACCGTCGTTGCCGTTTCGTCCTTCGCCGTGTACGCGGCGATGATCGCGTGCGCCGAAAGCGTTTTGAAGGACTTGCTCGGCGTTCGCGGTTTGTCGGTCGTCCTCACCGTGCTTTGCGCCTTTCTTTCCGCAAAGAACGTAAACGGGATCGCGCGGCTGAACCTCGTTGCCGTTCCCGCTTTGATCGCGCTCGTGATCTTCGTCGGCGCAAAAACGCCGTTTTCGGATTGGCAGGGAGAGATTCGACCCTTTCGCGCGGTTGCGTACGGCGCGATGAATATGTTTTTTTCGGGCGCGCTGATGATCGAACAGGGTAAAACGCTTTCGAAAAAAGAACGTCTCCTTGCCGCAAGCCTTTGCGGCGGTTTGATTTTCCTTGCGCTCCTTTTTATGTTTCGCGCGATCGGCGGCGCGCCGTATCCCGAAATGCCGTTTTTGCGAGCGGCGGAAAGCTCGAAGCTCGGCGCCGTCGTTCCCGTCTGCCTCCTGCTCGCGGTCATAACGACGATGGCGGGTTGCGATTATCTCGTTGCGGGAAAACTCACCGCCTTGACGAAGGATCCCGTTCTTTCGGGCGCCTCCGTTGCGCTGGCGGGTATCCTTTTGTCCTGCGTCGGTTTCGCGCCGATCGTTCGGGCGGCATACCCCGTCGTTTCCTATCTCGGGTCGATTTTTGCCCTCGTCGCGCCGATTTACCTGCGATTCGTTCAACAGAAACGCGGAAAATGTTGAAATTTATTCGCGTAAGGTTTATAATACGGGTATGAAGTATATAAAACTAACTTGGGAATACATAAGAGAGAGGCATTTTCGTCCGCTTGCGCTTGCGTGCTTACCGGTGGCGATCGTTCTTGCGCTCCTCAAAAGTTTTTCCACGACGGCGAATTATTTCGTGAATTTTAAAAGCAAAACGAGCGGTTCGTTCTCCGAAATTTTCCTTTCGAGCACGCAATTCGGCTGGCAAAGCGTTTTGCTCGGCGCGGCGACAATCGTTATCATTTCCTTCGTTTCGTCCTATTTGCTCGGCGTTTTGATCCGCCATATGCGGACGGGGCGGCAGGATCTTTCCCACGTCTTTACCCGTATCAACGAAAACTTCCTCGCGGTTTTCCGCCTTGCGCTGTTCGTCGGCATCTCGATCGTGTTTTTCGGGCTTTTGAATTCGACGTTCATCTTCCTTTGGAGCAAGATTGCGAGAAGGGTGACCTGGCTCGTCTTTCTTTTGAGCTTTATCACAATGGCGGGTCTGTTCTTCGTTTTGATCGTTGCGTTTTCCTATCTTTCGCTTTGGGTGCCGGCGATGGCGATCACGGGGCAACCTTCGTTTCCGTCGCTTTCCACCTCGATCCGCGAAACGAAAAACCACGGCTTTTCTTCTTTCTTCTGGGGCGTTTTGATCCCGTTGATCCCAACCTTTGCCATCGAATATCTGACCAGTCTTGTGGGGATATCCTTCCTGACCGTGATCGGTGATTTCATATTTTATTTCGTGTTGCTCGCGTACTATCCCGTGTTTTCCGTCGTTGCGTATTACGACGTTTTCGGGTTGGATCGGGAAGATCTTCTGCGCGCGAACAGAATGTAGGAGGGATTATGGCGATCAAAAACACGACAAGCATTTTTATCTCGAAATTCGGTTTGGTCTATAAAATCATCGTTTATTTTCTGCTCGTCGTTTTGATCGTCGGCGCGATCGCGTTCGCCGTCGCCCATCCCGCGCTTCAAAAACTGGCGGACAAGATCGGCGATACGGGTTTCGTGCAACACGCGAAAAACGGTATCGGAAAATTTATCCGCGGAAACGGCGAATACTTGGATGATTTTCAAGCGGCTTACGATTCCTTCGGGGAAGTGGAAGAAACGGTGCGTTCCGCGAAAACGGAGTGGACGAATTTGACAATCACGCTTTACATCGCGTTCGCCGTCGTTACCTATCTTCTCGCGTTGAGTTGCCTGCCTTTTTCGGATATTTTGAGAAACTTTATGAGCAGTAAATCCGAATACGGATTTATGAGCAACCTCGTTGCGAACGGCAGGCGCGCCGCGCTGTACGCCCTTCTTTTTACGATTTTCGTCTTTACTTCGCAAGCCGCGATCTTTCTTTTATGCGTGATCCTTTTTATTAAATTGTTCGCAAAGATCGGGCTTTTATCGGTTAGCGTTTGCTATTTGCTTTTCAGCCTGCTTTCCGCGCTTCGATCCACGATTTTTGCGGGGTGGCTTCCCGCGACCGTAACCGAGAACGTCGGCGTTTTCAAAGGGTTTTCGGTCGGCATTCGCGCGATCGGGAAGCGCTTTTTGCGCTCGTTTTGGACCTTCGTTTTCCTGAATTGGATCTTGACGGCGGCTCTTTCCGCGTTCGGCGTTTTGACCTTCGGCGTCGGGCTGATCATCGCGATCCCGTCCGCCTTTATTATGTATCGGATCGTGGAACTCGTTTTGTATTTCGACGCCTGCGGTTATCGCTATTACGTGGATGCGCAAACGGTTAAGGAAATTTCGTAATTTTCGAGAATTATAAGCAAAACGGCTTTCCCGCGAACATAAGTGGGAGAGCCGTTTTTCTTGATCGGAAAAATCGAGAAAAACGAGGTTTTTTTGTCTTGCGTTTTGTACGCGCGTTGCGCCCTCGCGCGCAAAATTCGTGTGCGCGCACCTTGACAGCGCACGTAAGAATATGATATTATATTTAAATCATATAAGAGTTTACTTCTTTGCACAAACATTAAAACAAGGAGTTATCAATGAAAAAAGCCCGTTTATTTTTCATTCTCGTATTGATGCTTTGTTGCACGGCGGTTTTGATTTCGTGCAGTCAGATCACGTTTTTCAAAAATTCCAATCAAAACGACCAAACGGTGCCTTCGGGGACCCTTGATTTCAGCGCGGTCTACGCAAAAGCGGAAGCCGCGGGTTACACGGGAACGATGGAAGAGCTCGTGGATCTTTTCAAAGGCGACAGCGCCTACGATATCGCGGTCGCGAACGGGTACAGAGGAACCGAGCTCGAATGGTTGAATTCGCTTTCCGGTGCGGCGGGCAAAGATGGGAAAACGCCTGTGATCGGAGAAAACAAACATTGGTACATAAACGGCGTGGACACGGGCGTTTGCGCCGAAGGTAAAGACGGTAAGGACGGAAAAGACGCCATAGCGCCGACGGTTGAGATCAACGACGCGGGCTATTGGGTCATCAACGGCGAAGTCACGACCGTCAAAGCGAAGGGTGAACAAGGCGAAGCCGGACAAAACGGCGTGGCGCCCACCGTTTCGATCAACGTGGAAGGCTATTGGGTCATCGACGGCGAAGCGACGACCGTCAAAGCGACGGGCGAAAAGGGCGCGGACGGTAAATCCGCCTACGAGCTTGCCGTGGATAACGGCTATAACGGGACCGTGGAAGAATGGCTGGCTTCCCTTGCGGGCGAAGCGGGTTCGAGCACGGTCGGGCAGAACGGTAAATCCGCTTA
This sequence comes from Christensenella sp. UBA1252, assembly GCA_002308575.1. Taxonomy (GTDB): domain Bacteria; phylum Bacillota; class Clostridia; order Christensenellales; family CAG-1252; genus CAG-1252. Next base: position 27,696 of record DBVY01000033.1, on the reverse strand, counting down.
CGAGCTCGCGCTCGATCACGGCTACACCGGAACGGAAGAACAATGGCTGGCTTCACTCGTCGGCGCGGCGGGCAAGGACGGGAAAGACGGTAAGGACGGCGTCGACGGAAAAGACGGAAAGGACGGAACCAACGGCACCAACGGTACGAACGGCGTAGACGGCAAGGACGGAAAAGACGGAACCAACGGAACGAATGGCGCCGACGGTAAGGACGGCAAGGACGGCAAGGACGGCACGAACGGCAAATCCGCCTATGAGCTCGCGCAGGAAAACGGTTTTACGGGGTCACTTTCCGCTTGGCTCGACAGTTTGATCGGACCGCAAGGCGCAACGGGTCCGAAGGGTGCGACGGGTTCGAAAGGCGCAACGGGCGCAACCGGCGCAACAGGTGCGACCGGCAAATCCGCTTATGAACTGGCGCAAGATAACGGTTATAACGGAACTTTGACCGAATGGCTGGCTTCTCTCGTCGGCGCAGACGGAAAGGACGGAAAAGACGGAACCAACGGCACGAACGGTACCAACGGAACCAATGGTGCGAACGGCAAGTCCGCTTACGAACTCGCGGTGCAAAACGGCTACGAAGGAACGCTGCAACAATGGCTGGCTTCCCTCGTAGGTGCGACGGGTGCGAGCGGCACGAACGGCAAAGACGGAAAGGACGGCACGAACGGCACGAACGGTAAATCCGCTTATCAGCTTGCGGTTGATCACGGCTACACGGGAACGGAAGAGCAATGGCTGGCTTCCCTCGTAGGTGCGACGGGCGCCGCCGGTAAAGACGGTAAGGACGGAAAAGACGGCGTGGACGGCGTAACCCCGACCGTTGAGATCAACGCGCAGGGCTATTGGGTCATTAACGGCATCGCGACGGGCGTAAAAGCCGCGGGCACGAACGGCACCAACGGTACGAACGGAACGAACGGCACCAACGGCGCGGACGGCGTTTCGATCGTCAGCATCGCTTGGAATAATAACAATGAATTGATCGTCACGCTTTCGGATAACACCGTGCAGAACATCGGGCAGATCCCGACGATCGACGCACCGCTCCTCGATTATTATCCGTTGGACAACGGAACTTGGGGCGTTAAAGCCGGCAAAGCGTACTATCTCTCGAACATTTCGATTCCCGCTTCGTATGACGGCAAAGCGGTCACGAAGATCTTGCCGAACGCCTTCGAAGGGGATCTGAACTTAACTTCGATCACGATCCCGTCTTCGATCACGGAGATCGGCGAAAGCGCGTTCAACGGGTGCGTGAACCTTTCGTCGCTTTCGATCCCCGCAAGCGTAACGACGATCGGGAATAAGGCTTTCCGCGATTGTATGGGATTGACTTCGATCTCGGTCGCGAACGGGAACCCCGTGTTCTCCGTAACCGCCGGAAAACTCATTCGCACCGCAACGAATCGCCTGATCGCGGCGATCGTGGATTCCGTCGATTATTCGATCTCGGTCGATTCTTTCGTCGGTATCGGCGAAGAAAAATCCGTTTCGGTCACGTCGGAATATCTGACCGCCGAAGACTTTACTTATTTCGTTTCGGACGAAAGGGTGGTTTCTTTGATCGGAAACTCCTATCAGGGCGTCAAAGAAGGCTCCTTCATTCTTTACGTAACGTTTAACGGAAACACCTCGTCTTTTGAGGTCGCGGTCAGGAACGTTCGCTATATCAACTATCATTTGAACGGCGGCTCGTCGAACGCGCTGCCCGATCGGGTGTACGACGGCAACCCCGTTTTGCTTCCTTCGCCGACCAAGTCCGACTATTCGTTCTTGGGTTGGTTTACGACCTCGAACTTCTCGGGCGACGCCGTAACCTCTTTGAACGACACGAATAAGGCGATCACGACGCTTTATGCGCGCTTCGAAAGGCTTTACACCGTTTCCTACCATTACAAGAGAAACGGGAACCCGACGCTGTCCGCGGTGTACAGCACCTATATCGGCGGTTATACGCTGGAAATCCCCGAGCATACTTCGAGCGAATACTTTACGGGTTGGTTTATCGACGAAGACTATGTGGACGAAATGACCGAAATCCCCGAAGGATTCGGAACGAGCATCGATTTTTACGGCGAATTCGTGAGCGCGACCGATTCGATCACCTTGACCTTCGTGGCGAACGGCGGCACGCTTTCGGGCGACGCTTCGGTAACGACGGTTCCCGGGTATTCCGCCTATCCGACCGCGACCAAATCGCCCTATGAATTCGGCGGTTGGTATCAAGACAGCGAATGCACGCTTCCCGCTTGCCCGCGCGCCTATAAGACGCAAACCTTGTACGCTTACTTCTACGAGGTAACGGCGGTTTCTTCGATCTCGATCGACTTCCCCGAAGCGGAGATCGCGAAAGGCGCTACGAGGACCCTCCCGTATACGTTGTATCCTTCGAGCGTTACCGTGCGCAACGTAACCTTCCAATCGAGCGACACGAGTGTTTTGACGATCGACGCGAACGGCGTGATGACGGGCGTTGAAGTCGGCTTCGCAACCGTGACCGTAACTTCGACTTCGTCTTCGGGCGCTTCTCAAACGCTTTTGATCGAAGTCTTTACCGAGCCGAACACGATCTCGGCGGCATACGACACCGATTCCTTCGTTATGATCGGTGAAACGGTATCTCTCAGCGCGAACGCGCACGTGCGCCGCGTGGCGGATCCGACGATCACTTGGACGAGTTTGGATCCCTCGATCGCAACCGTTTCCGCTTTGGGCGTCGTAACGGGCGTTTCGGAAGGATACGTCATCGTTCGCGCGAGCACGGCGGAAAAACCGACGTTGCATTACGATCTCGGCATCACGGTTTATGCGGCGAACAGCCCGTTCCGCTCGATCATCGAAGCGAACCACAGCACGATCCGTTCGGTCAAGAACCTCGGCGTCGGCGCGGGAACCCCCGCCTATTACGTGGATCTGTACGAGAGTATCAACGGCGCGTTGTTCAATAACGACTATCAGATCCTTCGCACCTATGAAACGAAGGCGAATAATAATTCGGAGGACCACGGCGGCGCAAGAGCTTCCACCGAATTCATCACCGTTCACTACACAGGCAATATGGCGTCGACCGCCGGCGCGAAGAACAATTCGAGCGCGCTTGCGAACAGCAGTTCCACGAGTATCCATTACGTCGTCGGCAACGACGGCATTTACCACAACTTGAACGACAACTTGATCGCCTATCACGCGGGCGACGGTAGCAGGACGGTCAGCTGGACGGCGACGGGCGTTTACGTCCAAGAGGGCGATCCCGAGCGTCCGGTTTGGGGCGTTTCGAACGGAAAGTTCTCGATCAACGGCAGGCAAACCTCGATCTCGATCCCGTCGGACGTTCCGTCGGCGAAGCGCATCGCGGCGTACTTCAACGATATGGGCTTCGGCTATAAAATCGTAAACAATCAGTATTATATGAACGCGACTTGGTGGTACACCGGGCAGGTTTCGGACGGACGTATCGTCAACAAAGGCGGAAACCGCAACTCGATCGGTATCGAAACCGCCTGTAACCAAGGAAGCGATCTTTGGTTGACCTATCATTACACCGCCCAACTCGTTGCGAGGTTGATGATCGAATGGAATCTTTCGATCGATCGCGTCGTCGGTCACCACTTCTTTACGGCGAAGGATTGTCCGCAACCCTTGCTCGAAAACGAGCTCGAACTCTGGTGGCAATTCATCGATTGCGTCCAAGCGGAGTACGATATTTTGACGCAGCTTTCCGGCTATACCGTTTCGATGACGTTGGTCGGCGATTATACGAACGTAACCGAGAACGGCCGCGTTACGGGCGGAAGCCAAACGGACGAACTGATCACCTACGACGTTACGATCACGAAGAACGGCGTTTCGCAAACGATGCGTATGTCGTCCTTGCTGAAAGGAGAATAAAAAGCTTGCTCCCTCCCCGAAAATCGGGGAGGGGTGCTTTTTTAAAGAAAACGCATAAAACGCGTTTATAAAATCGTAAAAATTGCCTAAAAAGGAGGCTTCTATGAAAAAAATACTCTCAATCATCCTTGTTGCGGCTCTGGCGTTGACCCTTGCGGTCTGCCTGTTTGCTTGCGACGACTCGAAAACGGATCTCACGAATCCCGAGTACGAAACGCCCGCGATCAGCGCGGCGTACGGACAAACGCTCGGCGATCTCGCGCTTCCGAGCGGCTTCGCTTGGCAGGATCCTTTGACGACTTCGGTCGGTAGCGTGGGAAGCCATACGTTCCTCGTTACCTACACGCCGTCCGATACCGCGAAGTATAAAACGGTCAGCGATATCGAAGTGACGGTCACGGTCGGAAAGGCGAGCGCCGCACCCGGCACGGTCGGAACCCTGACCGCAACTTACGGGCAAACGCTTGCGGACGTTACGCTTCCCGCTGGCTTCAGTTGGGACGAAGAGGCTTCGACGAAAGTTGGGGACGTAGGAAACCACGTGTTCCACGTAACCTTTACCCCCTCGGACACCGCGAATTTCGAAGCGGTCAGAGGCATTGCGGTAACGGTGGCGGTCATTCGGGCTACTTACGATATGTCGAGCGTTTCGTTTGCGGACGCCGCCTTTACCTACGACGGCGCGGCGAAATCCCTTCAGATCACGGGCACGCTTCCCGAGGGCGTCACGGTGGCGTATGAAAACAACGGCAAGACGGACGCAAGCGAGTACGTCGTGACCGCTTCCTTTACGGGCGACGAGGCGAACTATAACGCGATCGAGCCTATGACGGCAACGTTGAAGATCTTGCCGGCAACCTACGATATGTCGGGCGTAACGTTTGCGAACGGCACGTTTACCTACGACGGAACGGCGAAATCCCTCGCCGTAACGGGAAATCTTCCCGCAGGCGTAACCGTTGAGTACGGCAATAACGGAAAGACCGCCGCCGGCGTTTACGACGTAACGGCTTCCTTTACGGGCAACAACCCGAATTACAATAAGATCGATTCTCTGACCGCGAAGTTGACGATCAATAAAGCGACCTATGATATGTCGGGCGTGACCTTCGAAAACGCAACGCTCGGCTACAACGGCGCCGCGCAATCCATCTCGGTCAGCGGCAAACTTCCCGATGGGGTAACCGTTTCTTACGCAGGAAACGAGCAAACGAATATCGGCGAATACGAAGTCATCGCGAGATTCGAAGGCGACGAAAATAACTATAACGCGATCGAGGAACTGACCGCGACGTTGACGATCGCGAAAGGCACTTACGATCTTTCGGGCGTAACCTTCGACGACGAATCTTTCGAGTATGACGGTACCCAAAAATCCATCACGCTTTCCGGCAAACTCCCGGAGGGCGTTTCGGTGCAGTACGACGGCAACGGTCAAACGACGATCGGAACCTATCTTGTCACCGCGTCCTTTACGGTGGATCTCGATCTTTACAACCCGATCAAAAACATGACCGCGACGATGACGATCACGAAACCCCTGATCAAAGGCCTCGTCTTTGCGGATCAGGAAACGGTTTACGACGGCGATGAGAAATCGCTCGAACTTACGGGCTTGCCCGCGGGCGCGCACGCCGAATTTTCGGCTCCGCTCGCGTACACGGACGCAGGCACGTACGAAGTTACGGCGACGGTTACCTTGGAGAACCATGAAGACGCCGTCCTGACCGCAACCTTGACGATCGAAAGAAGACAGGTCACGATCGAATGGACGAACACGACGGTTACCTACGACGGTTTGGGTCACTTCCCGACGGGCACGATCACGGACGCGATGCCCGGCGACGAAGTTTCCGTTACGATTAACGGAAACGCGGCGGTCAACGCGGGCGGCGACGCTTGGTCGGCAAGCCTTGAATTGACCGGTGCCGACGCGGGCAACTATCAATTGAAAGACAACGAAATGGCGACGATCATGATCAATCCGGCAATGATGACCCTCGAGATCTCGCAGAACGGAACGTTGAGCTATAACGGACAAGCGCAAAGCCCGGTCTTAAACGAAAACATCACGACTGTGGACGGATGCGATTACACCGTCGTCTATCGCGCGAACGAATCGGACGAATTCTCCGATGTGATCCCCACCTTTAAGGCAATCGGCGAATATACGCTTTATTTCAGAGCGACCGCCGCAAACCACAAACCCGTAAACGGCAGCGTCCTCATCACGATCGGCAAAGCGACGTTGACGGGCGTTTCCGTTACGCAATCGAACACGTTGACTTACAGCGGCGGGGAACCGCTGAACGCGACGGTGAATGCGGTGGCAACCTCCGCGGACGGCTCCGACGTTACCTTTACTTACAAGAAGACGTTTGAATCCGAATACTCGTCGGGCATTCCCGTCTTTGCGAGCGCGGGCGTTTACACGGTGGACTTTAAGGCGACCGCCCCGAACCACGAAGACTATCTCGGGACCTTTACGATCACGATCAATAAGGATGAGGGATTCCTGTATTCGACGGGCGCCACAACCGATTTTATCTACGATGGAAATAAGCACATGATCACGGGCTTGACGCAGGTTTCCGGACCGTTCACCTTTACGGTAAACGACGAACCCTGCGACGGTTATATCGAAGCGGGTAGCTATCCGATCACGGTCAACGTTGAAGAGTCCGATAACTATCTCGGCGGAACCTGGACGCTTTGGCTTTATATCGGCACGGCGACGTTGACGAACGTTTCCGTTGAACAAAACGGGGTTTTGACCTATAACGGCGCGGCGCAAAGCGCGGCGGTGAACGCTTCGGCGACTGCCGCAAACGCGCAGGAAGTGACCTTTACTTACGCAACGGATATGAACGGCGAATTCAGCGCCGTCGTTCCCGCCTTCACCGAGGTAGGCGAGTACTCCGTCTATTACAAGGCGACCGCCGCGAATCACGATGATAAGTATGGTGAGTTTACCGTTACGATCGAGAAGAGAACGCTCCAAATCTCTTGGACGAATGCAACCGTTACCTATGACGGCGCGGCGCACCTTCCGACCGCTTCGATCACGAATAAGGCGAACGAATCGGACGAAGTCGCGGTTGCCTTGACCGCGGATGGCGCAGTAAACGTCGGCGGCTACGGTTGGAGCAAGACCTATATGACCCTCACGGGCAAAGACGCGGATAACTATAAGATCCACGCCGAGGAGCAGGCGACTTTGACGATCAACAAGGCGCCGCTGACCGTCAGAGCGGATAACAAAGAGATCACTTACGGTGACGCGGCTCCCGAATTTACCGCAACGATCACGGGCTTCGTAAACGGCGAGGCCGTGGGCGCTCTCGGCGGCAAACTTGCGTTTGAAACGACTTACGAAGCGGGTAGCAACTGGGGCAATTACTCGATCACGCCGAGCGGCTTCACCTCCGATAATTACGATATCACCTTTACGGCGGGCAATTTGCGCGTCAATAGGGCAACCTACGATATGTCGGGCGTTTCCTTTACGGATAAGACCGTTACCTATACCGGCGCCGAGCAATCGATCCTGATCACGGGCAGCCTGCCCGCGGGCGTCAACGTCAACTATACGAACAACACGTTGACGAACGCCGGCAATACGGTTGCGACCGCTTCCTTTACGGGCAACGCGAACTATAACGCGATCGCGGATATGCATGCGACCTTGACGATCACGAAGGCGACCTACGATATGTCGGGCGTTTCCTTCAATAACGTAACCCTTACCTACGACGGCGCAGAACATTCGATCTTGATCACGGGCAGCTTGCCCTTGGGCGTTAACGTGGAGTACACGAACAACACGTTGACGACCGCAGGCAGCACCGTTGCGAGCGCGATCTTTACGGGCGATGCCGACAACTATAACCTGATTGCGGATATGAACGCGACGTTGACGATCCAAAAAGCGACCTACGATATGTCGGGCGTAACCTTCGAGAATAAGACCGTTCCCTATAACGGCAACGTGCAAACGATTTTGATCTCGGGCGATCTGCCCTTGGGCGTCGAAGTGGAGTACACGAACAACGCCTTAACGAACGTCGGGGACATCACCGCGACCGCGTCCTTTACGGGCGACGCCGATAACTATTATTTGATCGACGATATGTACGCGGTCTTGACGATCGTAAAAGGCGATCCGCAGATTCAGGTCTCCGACCCGAGCAAGGTGTACGACGGAACGGCGATCGACGAGCCGACCGTAACCCGCCTCGGCGACGGCGCGATCACGATCCTCTATCGCGAGAATAAGAACGAAGCGGAGTATAAATCCGAGCGCCCGATCGCCGCGGGTTCCTATTACGTCAAGGTCAGCGTTGCGGAGAGCGCGAACTGCGTCGCCTCGTTCGTCGAACAACTCTTCGGCATTATGGGCGAGCAAGAAGTTACGATCACGTCCTCGCTGGATAAAGCCTACGACGAAAAGCCCGTTGCGGCGCCCCTCTATACGGCGCACGGCGACGGCGAAGTTACGATCGAATATAAAGGAAAGCTCGAGGACGATTCGGCTTACACCGAGGAAGCCCCGATCAACGCCGGCGATTATATCGTCCGCGTTACCGTCGGAAGGGATTCGAATTTCATCTATGCGGAGGGCTCCGCGACCAAGAACTTTACGATCGCGAAGGCAGCCAAGCAGGCGGCTCCTTCCTTCGTTGAAATGGAGTACGGAATGAGTTATGCGGATCTCGAGCTCCCGACCGGCTGGAGTTACGGAACGGACGCCGTTCCCTATCATGGGAATTTCACGACCGATTATACGTCCGATCCCGCCACCTATGCCGCCGAACTTGCGGCGGGAAAAGTCGGCTTGATCAATAACCGCTATTTGAGCTATACGGCGGACGATAATCACGAAGGCGTATCGGAAAACGTCCTCATTCCGATCTATATTATGAAAGGAACGAGAACGGCTACCGTAAAGGACGACGCCGTTACCGAGTACCTGACCGGAATTACGCCGCCGGATCCCTTTATCTTTGACTATAATTTCGTTCCGATTTTTGATAATGTCCGTAATTATATCCGTAAAGAAACGATTAACGAGCTGGAAAGAACCGTGGAATATAAAGCGTACGGCGCGGACGACAACACGTATACGACGGACGCACCGAAAACGCCCGGCGATTACGTGATGCGCGTTACCGTTTCCGCAACTAAATATATGAAAGCGGCGGTCGGTACGGCGGATCTGACCTTCCTTGCGGGTTCCGTTCTTTATACCTTTGAAAAGGACGGCGACGTCTATCACGTGGTCGGCTTGGATGCGAACGATATGAGCGGCACGTTCTTTAAGTGCAATCAAACGTACACGATCGAGCAGATCTATAATAACGTCGACGACAGCGGAAAAGTTAAGTACGTCGGCTATTGGAACACGAAAGACGTCTGCGATATGGTCGCCTATGAGATCAGAGAGGAAAGCGGCACCATCCTCATGGAATTGGACGGGGACGCGCTCGTTCCCTTTGATTTCGGTGATCCCTATGCGATCTATTACGCGTACGTGGAACGCGACGGCGAAGAGAACGTTATTTACGTCGGTGAGACTATGCTGATCACGCAAAAAGGCGGCGAGTGGTACCTCTTCGGGTTGTACGATCAAACCGCTAAACTTTCGATTTACGGATTTACCACGCGCGGGCAGTTCGATGACGTTTGGAACTCCGAAACGTTCTCTTACGACACGGTGAACAATCGGATTTATTTCTACGAGATCGGGCTCGGTGGTGAACCGGAACTTTTAGGGGCGTATTCTTACGATACCGCAACGAACGAGTGTTCGGAATATTACGGCGAGATCCAGTACTTCTACTATTACGACGATTGGGGTCAGACGCTGGCGTTCTGCACGATCAACGGCGAAATGAACGTTACCGTCATATATGACGGAGAATATACCGAGCAAGAGCTTTCCTCCGTGAAATGCATGGATTATTGGTATGGAAGTTGGGTTATCGAGAATTCCGAGCTTCACTATGACGGAGACGTTTTGGTCTTCGACGTGGACGGATCCACGCTGATCTTTAAGTCGTCGAACCCACGTTGACCTTGCGTTGATAACGATCCGATCGGGTTTTTCCCGATCGGATAAAGGAGAAAAATGGAAAAAAGCATAAAGAGAAAGAGTATTGGCTTTTTAGCGCTCGCGATCTTTTTGATCGCCTGCCTTCTTATAACGATCTGCGCGCCCGCGCTTTCCGCGCGCGCGACCGTGAATCTGCCGTTTACGCTCGTTGCGCCTAAAAACGTTACGATCACGAAAGCGGATGGCGATTCGCCGACGACGATGGGATTTGCTTTCGGCATAACGAACGAGATGAACGACTTCTTCGTCGGCTACGATAACGCGATCATCGCGGGAACGCTTTCCTCGTACCTTTCGAGCAAGGGCGTAACCTACGCCGACGAGATGTGGATGCTCGCGCAGGTCGACTGGGCGCTGGACGACGTTGAGGACGCGGTCAGCGGCTGGCACTACAACGAGTATTGGAACGACGCGCCTTTGGGCGGCCTCGGACAAGACTCCGACGGCAAATATCATTGCAGTACGTGGGACGTCGTCGATATGGCGGTCGACGCCTCGAAAACGGTTACCGAAGCCTGGTTATATCGCGGCTTCAACGAATATGACTGGCTCGGAAACGAGAATCTTGTCGGACTCAAAGATCAACTCCGTTCTTCGCAATACACCTTTGAAAATTACAACGTGGACGGCGACGTTACTATTTCGATCGATTGGACGAAGCACACGATCTATTCGCGTGCGCGTTTCGTCGTCGTTTTGCGTAAGGATGAGCAACCGGATAGTTTCGTCTTCTCCGATTGGTCCGCTACGGTCGCTTACGGCAAGGACGCCGCTACCGCGGAGCCCCTCGAGCCGGGCGACGTCATCGCGCCGACGATCACGGGCCTTCGCTTGACGGACGAAGAGTTCAACGATAATCCCGTCGTTGCGTTTACCTTGACGGTGTCGGATACGCTCGCCGCGCAGAAGGCGCAGATCGCCGCGGCAAACGGAACGCTCCGCGTGGAAGTCGAAGCGAGAGTAAAAGGAACGACCGAATGGAAGGATCTGCACGTTGCGGGCGAAGTTACGACGGGTGAACTCACGGCGGCCTTGATCTATCTCGCGGAGCCCGGGCAAGTGATTCCCGCGGGCACGGAGATCGAGCTTCGCGCGCGCTACCTCGTCGGGCAAGCGGGGCAAGAGGATTTCTATTCGAATTACAGCAAAGTCATCGGCTTTGGGTCGGACGATATCAGCATCGCCGATCAGGGCACGACGACCGGAACGGGCGACGCGGCTACCGAAGACGCGGAAAGTGCGAAGCAAAAATGCAAGATCTGTCATTTCTGCCCGCAGCCCCTCGGGCTTTGCATCTTTATTTGGATCGCGATCATCGTTGCCGTCCTCGTCGTCGGCGCGATCGTGGCGCTCGTCTTGAAAAAGCAAAAAGAAAAAGCCGATAAAGAAAATCGGTAATTCAATAAAAAGGAGAGAAAAATGAAAAAGAAATGGTTGTTAATTGTGCTTGCAATCTGCATCGCGCTTTCCGTTGCGTTCGTTATGACGGCGTGCGATAATCTCGGCGGCGACGAGGACGGCGACAACAACGGCGGAAGCGAAAGCAGTGCGGAGTTTGAATATCAAGCGTCCGTGGTTGCCACGCAACTCGAAACGTTGCGCTCCGCTTCGGGCTATCTTTTGAGATACGAATGCACGGACGAAGCCTCCTCGATGACTTCGGTCAAGATCGGCGCGAAGGGTAGTATTTATTATTACTGCACGGATGACGCCGAGGGTTACTTCGATTTTTCGAACGACGCTTACCTCGTTTCCTACAGCAAGGCGGCGGACGGCTGGGATAAGACGATCACCTATTATTCTGTGATCGACACGTATGAAAACGAACTCAGCATCGCAAAAGCGCTTATGGCGACTTACAGCAGCTGGCTTACCTACTATAATTCTTTTGCCGAATCGATGCAAGGCGCAACCAAAACGGCGGCGACCGTTGCGGGGCGCAGGTGCGATAAGTTTACGTTCTCCGGCGGTTCTATTGCGGGGCTTGCGCTCGGAACGCTCGTTCGCGCTTCCTATTCTTGCTACGTCGACGTGGAAACTTCGATCTGCCTCAAATGGGAATGCCGTGTCAGCGTAAACGGCAGCACCGAATCTTGGGAGATCGAGTGTAAAGAATTCACCACGAATCCGACCTTTACTTTGCCGACTGTTTCCGATGAGCGCACGACCGTCATCGGAGAACCCTCGCAGGGCGGTAACGGCAGCAGCCAAGGCGGGAACGGTCAAACCGCGAATCCGGACGACGAGTCCCAAGGCGGCGGCACGATCCACAGCGGTGAAAACGGCGAAGGCGGCAGCCAAGGCGGCAACGGTAGTGTGATCGGCGGCGACGGCACCGTGGGCGGTAACGGAAGCGGCAACGGACAAGGCGGTAACGGCGCGCAAGCGACGCTTACGAAGGAGCTTCCCGCGGCGTCGGATATCCTTTCCGAGCTCGGAACGACCTTTAAAGTTTCCGTCGGAACGGGCGATGATATTTGCACGACGGCGGCAAACGAAACCTACAACCTGATCAAAAAAGGCGGATTAACGACCTTCCAAATGAAAGTCGGCGAATTTATGTACACCTACACCGATCTCAGAAATAATAAGTATATGAGGATCGCGACGCCGAACTATTATCAGGAAGACTCCCTCAAAACGCCGCTCGGAACCGGCCCCGTCGGCAACATCTTCCAATTTGCGGGCGAGACCATTTCCTATCAAACCGAAGAGGCGGTAACCTTCTTGGGCCGTAGCGCGAAGAAATATTCTTTCACGGGAACGAACGTCTACGGTTATTCCTACTTCCAAGAGGAGATCACGATCGACGACGAGACGGGCGCGTGCTTGAAGTATTACGGCACCGGCAGAGCGGGCGACGGCTTTACGGGTGGCACGAGAAACAAGAATAACTTCGAAGTCAGCGAACTTGCGTACGGCGAGGGGAACGCGGCGGCTACGAGAGCGATCCGCGAGTACGTCGAAATGATCGACGTCTATCCTTGGGATACCGCGTATATGCGGCAAGTCGGTCTCTCCGAGGTCAGCGCACCGAGTTTGGACGAACTTTGGTCGAGCTCTTGGGAAAGCCGTTCTTCGCGCGAGAGCGCCGAGGCGGAATGGGAAGTCATCTATCATTTTGCGGCGGATACCGTGGCGGACAGATACGGCGAATGCACGTCGCTTTGCCAAGCGTTCTTCAACGCGGGCGCCAACAGAAACGACTCGGGCAAGGAATCCGATTACGAAGACCTGTTCTGGGAGAACGAAGACTCCTGCGGTTTTGCGGGTTGCACCTTGGCCTATGAAGTCAGAGTCGATTGCGAGTTTTTGGCGAGAGTAAATCCCTCCTATTGGAGAGTTACCGTTACGATCAAAGCGCTCGACTGAATCCGAGACCCATAATAAGAAAGGAAAGGATGGCAAGAGCTTGCCATCCTTTTTTTCATAAACGGTTTTCGTTTTCGGATCCTTTGCCGGAAAGCGGCGCCGTTCGATTCAGTTTCTTGACGCGCCGCCTTGAATGGTGTATGATTCATAGGAGAAAAGGAGATGCGATTATGGATTTGATAGAAAGCTTTTCGGTCGATCATACCAAGATCATTCCCGGCATTTTCGTCAGCCGCGTGGATACGCTCGGACAAGAAAAGGTTACGACCTACGACGTTCGGCTTAAACGCCCCAACCGCGAACCGATCGTGGACGTGGCGGCGATGCACTCGCTCGAACATATCGTTGCGACCTATTTGAGAAACGATCCCGTCTGGAAAAGCGAGATCGTCTATTGGGGGCCGATGGGCTGCTTGACGGGATTCTATTTGATCTTGAAAGGGAGCCGCGCGCCGAAAGAGATCTTTCCCTTGCTCCTTTCCGCGTTCCAAGCAGTCCGAGAGGCGGAGGAAGTTCCCGGCGCCACGATCGTCAGTTGCGGAAATTATTTGATGCACGACCTTGCTTCGGCGAAACGCTATGCGGCGGAATTCGCGGATTATCTCGCGAAAAACGCCGAAAACGAGGCGATCTTCGTCTATCCGAAAGCCGATCGTTTGGTTACGGACGACGGACGAAATTTTTACGATTCCTGAAACGAAATTTTTAAAAATGACGGCAAGATTTCTTGCCGTTTTTTTCTTTTTGAAGCGCGCTGTAAGCGCGTTTTTTTATCTTGAAAATGCGTTCGAACGGGCGTTTTTCGGTGGGGTTGTGAAACGCCGTAAAATATGCTATAATAATAAATAAACTAAATTTCAGTCCTTGTTTTTTTGAGAGGGGGGAACGAATGAAAAACAAGCAGATGAGATCGATCGCAATAGGGTTTGTGTTTTCTTTGATCGCGGTTTGCGCGTTCGTGGCGCTCGGCGTTTTTTTTGCCGATACCGCAATTGCCGAAACGGAGATCACTTCGAGTACCGTAACTTGGACGGGGGAAATGTCCTGTCTTTCGGACGTTACGATCGCGAATAACGTTTCGGTGTTAGGGAACACGACGCTTCGCATCGCAAGGGGAAAAACGCTGACGGTGAACGGAAGGATCTCGGTCAACGGGGGTCGGACTTTGACGATCGAAGGCCCCGGCGATCTTGTGATCTCGCTGAATGACGGCGGGTCGGACGGCGCTTTGAAATTTTTAAATAACGCAAATTTCATTATGAACGACGGGCGCGTTCTCTTGACCGTAACGGGAGAGAGCGATTACGGCGTTTCCGTCGCCAACACTTCAACGCTGACGTTAAACGACGGCGCGTTGATCGTAAACGGCGGCAAAAAAGCGGGGATCAAAGGCGACTATATCCTTTTAAACAGGGGATTGCTCCGCGTTCACGCCACGGGCACGGACGGAACGATGAGTTACGGGATCTTAGCGCATTCCCTTACGGTCGGCAACAGCGACGCGCTTTCGAACCGTCCGACCTTGGAAGTCGTCGAGCCGAGCACGCAGAGTTGCGCGATCTCAAAATACCCATCCGTCAGCGGGGCGTTCAATTATGAATGCGGATTTGTTGAACTCCAATGCAGTACCAATGCGATCGCGAGCAACGAAAGATCGTACTACGACGCGCTGTGCTACGAAGGCAATACTTCCTCGGATGCGATCCGAGTGAACGGGATCAGCGACGATCATCCGTACGTCTTTATCGCGCACGAACCTTGGAGCGTGCGGCGTGACGTGGGGGTCGGCGGATACCTCTTTACCGTAAAATCCGGGCGCAAAGAAGATTCCTTGGCAGTTTCGGCGGTCGGCACCGTCGCAACGTTTGAGGGCAGGGCAACGGAAGCGGACGACCTGACCGACTTCGATCAATTGATCAAAGATCTGTACTGCCCGATGGCGGAAGGCCCTTACGGGATCGTGAAGGATCTTTCCGTCAACGGCGGAAGCGGAAAGCTTGCCGCAACGGCGAGAGGATTTACCGTAGGCGATTACTTCCTCGGACAAGCTACGGTCAGCGGAAAATACACCTATTTTAACGGCGTGGATTACAGTGAAGTGCCTTTCGAATTCGTTCTCTCGGTCGCAACCGAGGTCACCGAGGAAACCGATCAATGGGCGGGCAAAACGATCTGCACCGAAGACGTTACGATCGACGGTTGGGTTTCGACTTGGGGCAGCACCGAACTGTATATCGCCGCGGGCAAAACCCTAACGATCAACGAAGGCTTTATGGTCGGTTACGAAAACACGTTTACGTTTTACGGTCCCGGCAATTTGGTCGTCAACCGCGCAAACGCGGAGTATTCGAGCGAGGGCGCTTTTACGATCGATTGGGAAAGCCATTTCATTTTGAACGACGGCCGCGTGATCGTCAATTCCACCGGCACGGGGTGTCACGGGCTTTACGCCTCGGATGATCAAACGTCGATCACCATAAACGACGGTGCGCTGATCGTAAACGGCGGCACGCAATCGGGCGTCAGCGCAAACGATATCACGGTGAACAGAGGACTTCTTCGCGTCCGCTCCTTTGGAACAGACGGGGAACCGACTTACGGGATCCGAATGCAAAATCTGATCGTCGGCATAGAGAATGATTACGCGCACCGCCCGACCGTTGAAGTCATCGAGCCGAGCACCGAGAGTTACGCCATCGCGAATTTCGACGATTATTCGGGAAGTTTCCATTACAATTGCGGCTTCGTGGAAGCGCAGGCCTCGACGCGCGCGATCCGATGCCATGCAACTTGGTACAATATGCTTGTCGAATACCGCGGAACGAACGCGGAAGACGCCACGACCACCGGCAGCGCAAATTCTCCTTACGTTTTTTTGACGCACGATTATTACGCCGTTAAAAGGGATGCGGGCGTCGGCGATTATTGTTATTCCTTAGTCTCGGGAAAGAAAAGCGACGGCTTGATCGCGCACGCCGTCGGCACCGTCGCCACCATGCAAGGAAGAGCAAGTGTCGAGGATCCTTTGACCGATTTCGATCAATATATCAAAGATATTTTCTGCCCGATGGCGGAAGGCCCGTACGGGGTGGTCAAGGATATCTCCGTCAGCGGCGGAGAGGGCAAACTCAGCGCGATCGAAAGGGGCTTTGTCGTCAGCGATTATTTCATCGG
Source organism: Christensenella sp. UBA1252 (assembly GCA_002308575.1). Taxonomy (GTDB): domain Bacteria; phylum Bacillota; class Clostridia; order Christensenellales; family CAG-1252; genus CAG-1252. The sequence goes on along the minus strand of DBVY01000033.1, from coordinate 11,143 downwards.
GACGGCAACGCTCTCAGGAAAGTACACCTATTTTAACGGGACGGATTATACCGAAGTGCCCTTCGAATTGGAACTGACAGTCGCGACCGAGATCACGTCCGGGACTTCCTCTTTCGGCGCGAAAATGGTTTGCGTCGAAGATGTGACCATAGATCGCTGGATTACGATGCGGGGATGTGCGGAACTTTACGTGGATGCGGGCGCGACCTTGACTTTGCTGAGAGGATTGCGCGTTAACTCCGGTAAGACGCTGAAAATCTACGGTCCCGGCAAAATCGTGATCAATAAAGCGGACGAGATCGGCTCGTATGCGGGCGCGATTTCGATCGACGCGAATGCAAATCTGATCCTCGAAGACGGCTACGTTCAAGTCAACGCCACGAGAACGACCAAAAACGGCGTTTACGGCGGGGCAAATTCCACGATCACCATAAACGACGGCGCGTTCGTCGTAAACGGCGGTATACGAGTAGGCATAAACGCAAACGTGATCGAGGTGAACAGAGGACTTCTTCGCGTTCACGCCACGGGCACGGACGGCACGAAAACGTACGGGATCTTGATGAAATCGATGACCGTCGGTATCAGCGGGGATTACACGCACCGTCCGACCGTCGAAGTCGTCGAACCGAGTACGAACGGTTTCGGGATCGCGAATCCCGAACCGTCGACGAGCGGAGACTTTTATTACCATTGCGGCTTTGCGGAAATCGAATCGACCACGCAAGCGTTCGAAATCCATACTATGCACTTGACCGACGTGAAAGCCTATACGGGAAATTCGAAAGAAGACTCCGCTTTGGGCGACGTTGGGACTTGGGAAAACGTTCCTTACTACTTTTTCTCGCATCAAAATTGGCATATCCCTTACGCCACCGATTATGATTATATGATCACGCTGAATTCGGGGCGGAAAGAGGATGGGATCCATCTTACGCCCACCGGAAAAACCTTTACGTTTGAGGGCAGGGCAAGCGCGGAGGATCCTCTTACCGATTTCGATCAATTCGTTAAAGACTTTTTCTATCCGATCATGCTCGGGCCGTACGGAACGGTCACAGAGCTTGTCGTTACGGGCGCGAACGGCCGCGTGATCGCCACCGACAAAGGCTTCTTGGTCAAGGGCAAGTATAACGGCCCCGCGACGCTCAGCGGGAAGTATACCTATTTTGACGGCGCGGCGTATCAAGAAGAACCGTTCGAGATCGGGATTGTGATCTCTAAAGGACCCGATCTTACCTACACGGCGGCGGAAAACGTCCTGACCGCCACCTACGGAACGATCGGAACTTACGATCTGACCCTCGTTCCGCCTGCGAATCTCGCGTACAGCGGGAGCGCCAAAACGGTTACGTTCGCCCCGGGATACGCCGAAGAATTCTTTATGGACGCCGAAGTCAAGTATTTCATCGGCGCGCAAGAAGTCGATGCCTGCGTAAACGTGAATGCGTATATCGCGAAACTCACGTTCGACGATGCGACCGCGCAACTGTCCTTTACGGTCACGCAAAAGGAGATCGGACTCGTTTGGTCGAATGCCGTCCTCAGCTATAACGGACGGTCGCAGAAACCCGCCGTTTCCGCAACGGGCGTACATGATTCCGACGCGGTGCGCCTGACCGTGACGGGCGCCGCGACCGCCCCCGGGAATTATACGGCGACCGTGACCGCGATCGATAACGCCAATTATAAGCTTCCCGATAATCTGACCTGCGCGTTCACGATCGCGAAAGCGAATCTCGATCTGTCCGTCGAGGTGCTCGGCTGGGATTACGGGGCGCCCGTAAATCTGCCTTCCGTCAACGGAAACGTGAGCGGCGCCGCGGCAACGATCCGATTTAAACCTAAAACCGCGGACGACTCCGCTTATTCTTCCACCTTCCCGACCGACGCCGGTGAATACGTCGTGAAAGTCAGCGTTGCGGAATCCGCCAACTATAACGGCGGCTTTGCCGTAACGGACTTCGCGATCGCGAAACGGGTGGCAGCGATCGAGTGGAACGCCGCCGATCTGACCTATAACGGAAGCGCGCAAGCGCCGACCGCGTACGTTACCAACTTGGAAGAGGGCGACGAAGTCATCGTGATCGTGGACGGCGCGGCGATCCAAGCGGGAAACTATACGGCGACCGCAATCGCTTTCGGCGGCGCTTCCGCCGCGAATTACGCGCTCCCGACCGAAAATCTGACTTGCGCATTCTCGATCGCCGAAGCGCCCGTGGAACCGCCTGTCGACGATCCGTTGAACCCGACAAGCGACCCGACCGAACCTGTGGTCGACCCCACGGATCCCACCGATCCTACGGAACCTACGACCGATCCGACGGAACCGACCGTCGATCCCGATCCCGAGAACCCGACGGGCGAGCCTTCCGACCCGACGAACGATCCCGCAGACCCCGAAAACGAAAACGGTGGCGTGAATAACGGATCGAACGGTGCGGCGGTCGCACCGAAAAAGCACGGCTTCTGCATCGGTTGGATCGCGTTTATCGTCGCGATGATCGAATTGATTCTATGCGCGGTTATCATCCTTTTGAGATCGCCGAAAGTCTTGTTCTTCATCGGGCTCGGCGTAGGCGCCGGCGCGAGCGTGCTTTCTTTGGTCGCCGTCTGCGTGCACGTTTGCCCGATCGGCGTCGTATCGGTGATCCTCGCCCCCGTCGTCGAGGCGGTGTTCGTCGTTTTGAGCCTGACCCTTGCGAAGAAATCCGCTCCGAAAAGCGAGGAAGAAACCGAAACGGAAGAGAAGTAGAAGAATAGGGCGAATGTAAGTTTTTGCGCAGTTAATTTTTGAATATAGTAGTTAACTGAAAATCATATAGTTGCGATAATCCATCTGTTTTTTTAATGCTGAAAGCAGTATTTTTTCTATGGTCTTTATTCGAGAGAAAATGATTTAGACAAATAAATATTACACACCCTGTCAAAAATAGTTGAAAATAGTTTTAATATGTAATAAAATACAAAAAAAAGGAATCAGTAAATACCTATGTTTGAACGTAAGAGTAATTGTTTACAGAATATTGAGCGTATAGTTGTTTATGATACGCAATCGAATGATAGTGCTTTATATAATTTTGCCCTAAAGTACAAAGCTACCGAATATAAGTTTTTAAAAGAAGAGATCGAAGAATTACGAAGTGCTTTAAAAGCTCCTAGAATTCGGAAACCGAAAATCCATTTTATAAACAGATTGTTCTACCAAGGTAGCAAGGATTTAAGAATTATATTGACGGATGATATACAAATCCAGTTTGATGTAGTCGGAGAGTATTCTCACTTGGTGGAAGGGATAGAGCATGATTCCGATATTCAGAATATTGAACATCCGTATGATTTGGTTGTTTGTTTTAATAGCATTTCACAGATAAAAGAAATCATTCGAGATGTTGTTTTTGATATATTAATGTTTTATTGGTTAGGGGGAGATGAAAAATACCCCAGCATTAAGGCAAAAAGAGAGCTATCTGCACTAAAAGTTGATTTTTGTAGAGAAAAAGGATACATTCAAGCGTTTGAAAAGTGCAAGTATGCGAGTTTAGCCAGCTATTCAAAAGATAAAGCAGGCAACTTTGATTATGGTGCATTTATTAGATTATGGGACGAGTTTGATGAATTTTTGGATGCAAGAAACACGTCTTATGATAGGATACAAAATGTTACCAACGAAGTATTGACAGATAGAATAATACAATCACATTCAAAGGGTGCCCAAATCAGCAGAAAAAGATTGCTCAAATTAATAGAGAACAATTCAGAAAAAAGGTTTATTATTGTCAGGACTGAAAAAAAACCGAGATCTAAGAAAAAGAGAGATAAAATCTTGGGATTATTTGGGTGTGTAAAATGGCGTACCGGGATTGTTGAATTAAGACGGTTTGAAGACCAGTATTTATATGAACAACACAAACCCTATGTATCTGTTTTTATTGTAGAGAGGTGAAAATGAGTTTTATTTCATTTATCGATTTGGTTGGAATTACCAGTCAAGCAGAGTTGCTTTCGGATGATTACAAAAAAAGTATCTTCTGTTTTGAAAAAGCGCTGAAAAAATGCAAGGAGAGGTACGAACAAATTTGTATTGGTGTTTTTAGTGATTCGGCATATATACAATCCGAGAGTATAAATGACTTAGTTAATGCTCTTACGGAATTAAGAAGCGATTTGTTTGACGTTAGGGTTTTCTTTACCGCCTCATTGACGGTTGGAACGCTTGGACAATGCATTCATAAAGAAAAACGTTTCTCCGGTATGACTTTGGGAAATCCAGAAGCTGTAAAAGCATATATTTTACAAAACCAACTAAAAGGTATTGGGATAAACGTTGATTCTACTATTGCAAAAGAGCATAACAGTTTTGTTGTTGATAGTTTTTATAAAAAGAATCCTCTTTTGGAAGAATATGAAAGTTTTAAAGATTTGCGATATCAATACAATGTTGGCACATTATATACATTTTTGGAGTGCTCGGTATTTGAATATATAAAAATCGGATTGCTCGATAATGCGGCTCAACGATACTATTATTCTTTGGTTAAAACGGTCATAGCGAGTTTTAAAAGTGAAGAATTGGTTGAAAAAGAATTGTTGCTTCAAAAAATACTCCTGCTATTAGATAAACTTAATAACTATTGCAATGATAACATAAAAGCAGAAACAATCATAGCCACTATTTTTAATAGAATAATGGATGCTTTTCGTGAAAAGGGACATCTAAAACAAATGAATTTGGAAGAATTTATTGAAAAAAATGTGGATAGGCCGTTTGTGAAGCTGTTATGCGATAAATTATCAAGAATAAACAATGTATTTATAGACAAAACCAATAAGAAGGTATTGTTGGATGTATACCTGCAAATAAAAAGTAATTTGTTAAATATATAGGCATAATGAACGATAGGCATTTAATCGCTTTTCGATAATATAATTACATAAATAATTAATCGCAGAAAAAACGAACCTCGACTTGCTTTCGGGGTTCGTTATATTTTCATTTGGCGGCGCAACTCAATGTCGATTTAAATGAATGGGAAGGGAACGTTTAGTTAATGATTGAAAAAGATGTATATTTATGTTATAATATAGTAATATATAGTTTTCAAATACGTTAATTTAGCGGAAACCTCTTCCAATTGGCAAAAATTTATGTTATAAATGATTTATTCCCGATCTGATTGCGGGTAAAATTGCCGATGCGGTACGAATGATGATTTGCGAGTGAAGAGAATGAAAAACGTTGTGAAAAAAACATGGGTCATTTTAGTCAATGTGTTTATTATGCTGGCTATGCTGACCTTTGTCGTTCTCTATTCCGATTTTGAAAACAGGAAATCTACCCAAAGGCAGATCGAGCATTTTGAAAATACCACGATCACGATGAAGCACGTTACCGAAAACTATTTGGAAGGGGAACAGCGCATTTGTGACGTGTGGGCGCGCTATATCAACAGCGAAGATCTGACCATCGAGGACGCCGTTTCTTTCATTCGGATCTCTCACGTGCTGCCAAACGCTTCCGCGCATATCGTGTATCTTGATACGCTGTCGGGTCTCTCCACGAAAGCGAGGCAGGGCAGCACGGACGATTATTCCGTTTCGTATGCGCGGCTGGACCTTCTCAACGACGTAAGCTGGATTAACGATATAGGAAAATCGATCAATATCTCCCGCGCGTATACGAACCCTGTCAACGGCGAACAGTCCATTGCTTTTTGCAATTCGGTTACGCTCAAAGATCCGGGAAGCGGAGATCCCCGAAACGCCATTTTGTTGCGCGTGTTGCCGATCGCGGAACTGGAAGAAAAATGGATCTTCCCGCGGGAAAAGTTTGAAAACGCCGAACTTTCCATGATCGACGCGGACGGCAATTATATCATCAAGGGGCATTCCTTTAAAAATTCCAATCTCTTTGAATTTTACAAATCATATAACGTTTTGGACGCTGCCGCCGCACAAGAGCTTTTTGGGAAAATCACTTCGTCAACGGGATCTTTGAAAATGCGCAATTCGCGCGGCGAGGAATGTATCCTCGCATATACCCCTGTCGCTGCGACGGAAGGTTGGACGCTCCTCAGCTTCATTCCGATGAACGACCTAAGCGTCAATACCGAAAACTGGCTGTTGATCGGTTTTATTTCCGTGGGTCTTTTGATTTTGTTCATATTCGACCTGGCGGTCATTCTCGTCTTCAATAAGAGGCTTCAGGCGGCGGCGCGAGAAGCGGCGTCGGCGAACAAGGCAAAAACGGATTTCCTTTCAACGATGTCGCATGATATTCGCACGCCTATGAACGCGATCATCGGTCTTACCGCGATCACGGAAAAGAATCTCGGCGATACGAATTCGGTAAAAGAAAACCTAAGGAAGATCACGCTTGCCAGCGATCATCTGCTTACGTTGATCAACGATATTTTGGATATTTCCAAGGTCGAAAGCGGAAAACTGAATCTCAGTCCGCAGACCTTTTCCATCGTGGAGACGGTTGAAAACCTCGTGAACCTGTCTCAGCCGATGATCAAGGAAAAAAATATCGAGTTCAATTTCCGCGTCATTCGGATGGAAAAAGAATATCTTTACGGCGATCGACTTCGACTGAATCAGATCTATATCAATATCCTTTCCAACGCCATCAAGTATACCGAACCCGGCGGCCGCGTCAGCGTGGATATGGCAGAGGAAGAAAGCCCGAAAGAGGGGTGCGTTAGGCTGACGTATATAGTAGACGATACAGGTATCGGTATGACTCCGGAGTATATGAAAACGATGTATCAACCCTTTTCGCGTCAGACGGACAGCCGCGTGAACAGCATTCAGGGAACGGGACTCGGACTCGCGATCACAAAGCAGATGGTCGATCTGATGGGTGGCACCATCGATTGCCAAAGCGAGCAGGGGAAAGGAACGAAGTTTACGGTCGTACTGGATATTCCCGTTGCGGACGTTCAAAGAGAAGATATGAAACTCGATCCGATGGACGTCCTGGTCGTCGATGACGACGAGATCTTTTCGGAAACCGCATCCGATCTTTTAAAATCTCTCGGCGCGACCGCCGAGCGTGCGGGAAGCGGAACGGAAGCGCTCGAAATGATCGCGAATCGGCATAAAGAAGGAAGAGATTACCGCATTGTGATCCTTGACTTAAAGATGCCCGACGTGGACGGCATCGAGACGATCGCTCGCATTCGCGCGGAAGTGGACCCGAATCTTCCCATCCTGCTGACTTCCGCTTATGAATGGTCGGATATCGAGGAAAAAGCGAAAGAGGTCGGCGCAAACGGGTTTCTCAGCAAGCCGCTGTTCCGCTCCACGCTTTACGATAAGATCAACAAGATCCTCGGAACCGAGGCAAAATCCGTCGAGCCCGAAAACGATGATTCCGATCTGCAGGGCATGCGCATTCTTATCGCGGAAGATAACGATATCAATTGGGAGATTATTTCCACCCTTCTCGATATGCACGGGATCGCGGCGGAGCGCGCCGAAAACGGGCGGGTCTGCGTGGAAAAAATGAAATCGGCGGCTGAAGGAAGCTACGATCTGATCTTTATGGATATTCAGATGCCGGAAATGAACGGACTTGACGCCACCAAAAATATCCGCGCGTTGGAGAGCCCGTGGGCGTCTTCTGTTCCGATCATCGCCATGACGGCAGATGCGTTTTCGGAAAACATCACAGAGTGCTTAAACGCAGGTATGAACGGGCATATCGCAAAACCCATAGACGTTAAACTCGTCATCAAAGAAATTCGCAGAACGAAGGAGGAAGAGAGGAAATGAAAAAGTTTATCTGCACCCTTTTAGCCATCTGTACCCTTTTAACTTTTGCATCTTGCGGTGGCAATTCCCAAAACGAAACCGCCGAATTCAAACCGTCTCTCGATACGAAGACAAGCTGTAACATTACGGTGGCGGGAAGTTATGAAAACTTTGAAGCGCTGGAAGCTGAATTCGATCGCTTCAACGAATTCTATCCGAACGTGCGTCTGCGCTACGTCAAACTGGACGACTACAACAATTCGCTTGCCACGGTGCTTGCCGGCAACGACAAGCCGAACATTTTCTTTTCCTATACTTGGATGATCGGAAACTCGAATTACGATCAGGTATCGGCGCATATGGAAGACCTTTCGGATCCTTCTTTGAAACTCAATCTCGATTGCATTCGCTCCGGTCTGATCAACCGTGACGCGGAAAACCGCGTGTTGATGGTGCCTGTCTTTTCCAGAACCTACGGGATGCTTGTGAATAACGATCTGTTCAAAAGGGAAGGCGTCGCTGTGCCGACCACGCAGGCAGAGCTGATGACCGCCTGTGAAACTTTGCGCGGCAAGGGGTACGAAAGCCCCATGATGGGGTACAGCCTCAAATCGTCTAGTTGTTTTATGTACACGGTCGCTTATCCGATGTTTGTCGCCACGCTTGCGAAAAACCCCGAAGCGCTTGCGCTTGCCAATAATTTGGATCCCGAGGCGGGCGAGTATATGCGCCCCGCGTTGGAAGGCGTGAAACGGCTGATACAAAACGCCTGTATCGATCTTGAAGCGTGCGATGCGATCAAAGACAATTATACTCAAGTCATTCTGCGCTTTTTCGAAGGCGACGTCCCGATGATGATTTGCGCGGGGGATACCGTTTCCGGAACCAAAAAACGGGAAAGCCAGTCCGCGGCGTTTTCGGGAGCGCCGTTCGATTATTCCTTTGCCCCCATTCCGATGACGGCGGACGGCGGTTATTTTATAGACAGTCCTTCCGTGGAATTCGCCGTGAATAAGGACTGCGACAATTTGGATATGACGAACGAGTTTATGCGCTTTTTGGTCACAAACAAAGAGCTGAACGAAATGGCTTCCGTAAAGCGTTTGGTTACGCCCACCGCGGATTTGGCACGGGATTCCGTTTACGCGCCTTTCGGTAAGATCCCGTCGGAACGCACCGTTTTAACGGAAGTCCTCGGCATTAAAGATCCGCTGACGGCGCAAATCCGTGTCGCGGCGTTCAAGGTCGGGAGAGGGGAACTCACCGTCGATGAAGCCGTTGCGATGTACGGAAGACTTGAATAAACGAATAACCGAGAAGTCGGAGAACAGAAATCAAAGGAGGATCGATACATGATGGACACGATCCCGAAAAACGAAACGGCGGCGGAAGCCGCATCCAGGTGGAAACGAAAGATCCTCATAATCGAGGACGAATTCGTCAACCGTGAGATTTTGAGCGCGATGCTGCAACCCGAATACGAGGTGATCCTCGCTGTATCGGGAGCGGAAGCGGAAAAAGTCCTTTTTCGTCAAGTCGGAGAAATCAGTCTTGTTTTGCTTGACTTGAATTTGCCCGATCGCCATGGTCTTGATATCCTGCGCGAAATAAAGGAAGATCCGCGCACGGCGAAGATCCCCGTGATCGTTTTGACGTCCGACAAGGAAGCCGAAGTCGAGTGTTTGAATCTCGGCGCGATCGACTTTATTCCAAAGCCATATCCCAATCCGAAGGTCGTGCAGGCGCGTATCCGCCGCACGATCGAACTTTCCGAAGATCGGGATTTGATCCGCGGCACCGAACGCGATCACCTGACGGGACTTTATACGCGGGAGTATTTTTATCGTTACGCCGCGCAGTACGACGCGTTCAACCCGGACGTGCCGACCGACGCGTTGGTTTTAGACGTCAATCACTTTCAGATGATCAACGAACGATTCGGGAAGCAATACGCAGACGAGGTCCTCGTTCGGATCGGTCAAGCGATCCGCGCCTCGGTCGGAACGTTCGGCGGGATCGCCTGCCGCCTCAGCGCCGACGTCTTCCTCGTTTACAGTCCCCATTTTTCGGATTATCAAACCTTCCTCGACGGGATCGTGACCGCCGCTTGCGGCGCGGATAAGGGGCGCATTCGCATTCGTCTCGGCGTTTGTTCGGAAACCGACAAATCGGTCGAAATGCAGACGCGCTTCGACCGCGCGAAGATCGCGGCGGATACCGTTCGCGGGAGTTTTACCGATTGCATCGCTTTCTATGACAACGTTCTCCATGAAAAAGAGATCTACGCCGAACGCCTGCTCGACGAGTTTCAAGGGGCGATTGACGGGAAACAATTCTCGGTCTATTTTCAACCGAAATATGACGTACGCCCCGAGCAACCGATCCTCTGCGGCGCGGAAGCGCTTGTGCGGTGGATCCACCCGGATCTCGGCGTCATCAGTCCCGGTATTTTCATCCCGCTGTTTGAGAATAACGGATTGATCCGTATGCTCGACCAATACGTTTGGCGGGAGACCGTTACGCAGATCGCCGAGTGGAAAAAGAAATACGGCGTTATCGTTCCCGTTTCGATCAACGTCTCACGGATCGATATGCTCGATCCCGATCTGGTCGAAAATCTCCGCGAACTGGTGCGGAGCGGGGGATTGGATTTTTGCGATCTTCATCTTGAGATCACCGAATCCGCCTACACCGAGGACGCTCAACAAATAATTTCGACGGTCAATCGTCTGCGCGATATCGGGTTTGTGATCGAAATGGACGACTTCGGNNGCTCCGGGTATTCCTCGCTGAATATGATCGCCACGTTGCCGATCGACGTTTTGAAACTGGATATGCTGTTTATTCGAAACGTGTTTCGTGAAAACGGAAACCGTCGGATGCTGAAAGTGATCTTTGAGATCGCGGAAACCCTTTCGGTCCCCATGATCGCAGAAGGGGTCGAGACCGAAGAGCAGTTGAACGCCCTTCGGGAAATGGGATGCGATATGGTTCAGGGGTACTATTTCTCCCCACCGAAACCTGCCGCTGCGTTTGAAAAGCTCATTTGCGAACGGCTCTCGACCGCGGAATCGGCGAGTCCGAATGAGAAAAGGAGTGGAAAATGCTGACGCTTGAAAAACTTCGCACGTTCGGTGCAAACGTCGAGGAAGGACT